>DATFFI010000080.1:0-5472 GCA_035250225.1 Rhizomicrobium sp.
GCTGGACGGCGCCACCCTGGCGGCGATCTTTGAAGGCAAGATCGCCCGCTGGGACGATGCGGCGATCAAGAAGCTCAATCCCAACGTCACCCTGCCGGGCCGCGCCATCACCGTGGTGCATCGTTCGGACGGGTCGGGCACCACCTTCGTCTTCGCCACCTATCTCGGCCAGGTCAGCCAGTCCTGGAAGAATGATGTCGGCGCGGATACGGCCATCGACTGGCCGGTCGGCATCGGTGCCAAGGGCAATGAAGGCGTGGCGGGCAATGTCGCCCAGATCGCCGGCTCCATCGGCTATGTCGAATATGCCTATGCCAAGCAGAATCGCCTGAGCCATGTGAAGATGATCAACCGCGCCGGCCAAGCGGTTGAACCTGGCGTCGAATCTTTCCGCACGGCGGCACAGACTGCCGACTGGGTGGCCGCGGCCAAGGACAATTTCTACATCATCCTGACCAACCAGCCCGGCGCAGCCTCCTGGCCGATCACTGCCGCCACCTACGTCCTGGTCTACAAGAACCCCGGCGATCAGGTCGCTACGGCCAACGCGCTGAAGTTCTTCAATTGGGGCTTTGAGCAGGGCGACCAGCTGGCACTGGGCCTGGACTATGTCCCGCTGCCCGACAATGCGGTGGCCGCCATCAAGGCCAGCTGGAAAGGCATCGCCGGCTCCGGCATGTAATCATCCCCCCGCGCACCGGGACGCTTCGCACAGACGGCGAAGCGGACCCGGGACGCCTTCTCAAAGGGCGGTCTCACCAGACCGCCCTTTCTTTTTTGGCGCTGAAATTTCCTGCTATTCCGCCAAAAACCCCGATGATGACAGGGGTAATTTATCTGTGCCGATGGGCTTGCTCGCTATAATAGCGCTGCTTACCTTCTTCCCGTGCCTGATCTGCGCCGCGAGCCCATTTTCCTGCTGCATGACGTGGCGCTTACGATGCGCACGCGCTTCGACAAATGGGCGCGCGGCCTGGTCGAGCGCCGTGCCGATCCCGGCGACCGCCGCATCCGCCGCCTGCACCTGCTGCCGGCGGCGCAGCCGATCCTGGCGCATATTGAAAACTACACCGACGAGATCATCGAAATTCTCCTTGGCGAGGTCGATCCCAAGGCGGTGCAGACCATGCTGGACGTTCTGCTGCACATGAAGAACAAGCTGGCGATGGAATCCGCGGGGGAGAAACTCATTCTGGCCGGGGAATAAACGCATGCAGGTAGGCGCCCTGAATCGGCCAATTTCAAGTGGCTGATCGAATACCGTGCGGCGGACGGGGCTTGTGGTAACGACGTTCTTTGATAGTGGAACAGCAGGATGAAGACAGCATTTCTCGGACTGGGCGTCATGGGCTACCCCATGGCCGGCCACCTCAGGAAGGGCGGCCATGACGTCACCGTCTACAACCGCAATCCCGCCAAGGCGAAGCAGTGGCAGGCCGAGTATGGCGGCCAGACGGCGGCCACGCCCGCCGCCGCCGCCACCGGCGCGGATATCGTCTTCGCCTGCGTCGGCCGCGACAGCGATTTGCGCCAGGTGACGCTGGAGAAGGACGGCGCCTTCGACGCCATGGCCAGGGGTGGCATCTTTGTCGACCACACCACCGCCTCGGCCAGCATCGCCCGCGAGCTGGATGCAGCCGCCAGGGCCCGCGGCTTTTCTTTCATCGATGCGCCGGTGTCGGGCGGGCAGGCGGGCGCCGTCAACGGCAAGCTCAGTATCATGTGCGGCGGCGACGCGGGGGTTTATGCGCGTGTCGAACCCGTGATCGCGGTTTACGCAAAGCTTTCCAAGCTGCTGGGTCCGGCCGGTTCGGGCCAGATCACCAAGATGATCAACCAGATATGTTTCGGCGCGGTGCTGCAGGGCCTGTCCGAGGGCTTCAGCTTCGCGCGCGCCTCCGGCCTCGATATCGAGGCGGTGGTGGAAGTGATTTCCAAGGGCGCGGCCCAGAGCTGGCAGATGGACAATCGCTGGAAGACCATGGCGGCCGGCGAGTATGATCACGGCTTTGCCGTGGAATGGATGCGCAAGGACCTGGCGATCGTCTTCGATGAGGCGCGCAACAATGGCGTCAGCCTGCCGGTGACGTCGATGGTCGATCAATTCTATGCCGAGGTCGAGGCGATGGGGGGCAAGCGCTGGGATACGTCCAGCCTGTTCGCGCGCCAGGAAGCGGCGCGCCAAGGAACGAAGAAGGGTGGCAAATGATGGACAAGTCCGTGCCCGCCGAGAGCCGCTCGCGGCCCTATCATCACGGCGACCTTCGCAACGGCCTGCTGGAAGCCGCGCGCACGATCCTGGAGGAAGAGGATCTGTCGCAGCTCACCTTGCGCGCCGTGGCCCGCAAGGCCGGTGTCAGCCATGCCGCCCCCTATCGCCATTTTCCCAACCACGAAGCCCTGCTGGTCGAGCTGAGCCTGGAAGGTTTTCGTGAACTGCGGGAAATGGTGGCCGAAGCCGCCAAGATGCCGGGACCGGAATCCGAACGCACCGCCGAGATCGGCGCCGCCTATATGCGCTTCGTCGCCCGCCGTCCGGCGGTGGCGCGGCTGATGTTCGGCGGCCAGTTGCCCAACCGCGAGAAATTTCCGGTATTGGGTGAGGCGGCCGATGCCGTGGGCAAGGAAATCAGCAATGCCCTGCCGGATCCGGCGCTGGGCCTGGCGGTGTGGTCGGCGGTGCATGGCCTGGCCATGCTGGTGCTGGAAAATGTGATCGATCTGGGTCAGCGCCGTTCCGGCCTGGCGGTGCTGCCGAGCCGCGCGGAAATCCTGCTGCGTTCGCTGTTCACGGCGCCGCGGGACTAACTCAAATACGGAGACACCGGCTTTCTTCCCCCCGCGGCGCGTAGCGCCCGCGAGGCGACAGATGGGGGTTAGCGGCGAAGCAGCGAAGCTGCTTCGACCGCAAAATACGTAAGTATACCGCTGGCGCCCGCGCGCTTGAAGGCGATCAGCGCTTCGAGCACGGCGCGGTCGCGGTCGAGCCAGCCTCTTTCGATCGCGGTGCAGAGCATCGAGTATTCGCCCGACACCTGGTAGGCGAAGGTGGGGACGCCGAACTCGTCCTTCACCCGCCTGACGATATCTAGGTAAGGCATGCCCGGCTTGACCATCACCATGTCGGCGCCTTCGGCGATATCCAGCGCCACTTCGCGCAGGGCTTCGTCGCCGTTCGACGGATCCATCTGGTAAGTGCGCTTGTCGCCGACAAGTGCCTTCGCCGAGCCCAGCGCCTCACGGAACGGTCCATAGAAGGCCGAGGCATATTTTGCGGCATAGGCCATGATCAGCACATTGTGATGGCCACTTTCCTCCAGTGCGGCGCGGATGGCGCCGACGCGACCATCCATCATGTCGGAGGGCGCGATGATATCGCAGCCGGCTTCCGCCTGGGCCAGCGCCTGCTTCACCAGCATGGCGATGGTGGTGTCGTTATGGACATCGCCATCGGCGATGACGCCGTCATGGCCGTGGCTGGTAAAGGGATCCAGCGCCACGTCGCAGAGCACGCCGATCTCCGGCACGTTCTTTTTGAGCGCGCGGACGGCGCGGCAGACCAGATTGTCGGGATTGACGGCTTCGCGTCCGTCTTCGGTTTTCTTCGCGGGGTCGATGCGCGGGAAGAGGGCAATGGCGGGAATGCCCAGGGCCGCCGCCTTGCGTGCGGCTTCCACCATCAAGTCGATGGACAGGCGCTCCACGCCCGGCATGGAGGCGACCGGCTCGCGCGTCTTCTCGCCCTCGATGATGAAGACCGGCCAGATCAGGTCCGCGGGCGACAGCGCATGCTCGGCCACCAGGCGGCGTGTCCAGTCATGGCGGCGCAGGCGGCGCATCCGGATGTTCGGATAAGTCATAGGAATGTATTGCCAATTCGGCCGGAGGCACGCAAGGGTAGGCCCCAATGACCGTTACCGAGCCGCATATTTCCGCTGAAAAACAAGGCGTTCTGGGCCTTCTGACCCTGAAGCGCCCGATGGCGCTCAACGCCCTCAACACCGGCATGGTCGTGGGCCTGGCGAACGCCATCGACGCCTGGGTCGCGGATGATGCGGTCCAGGTGATCGCGATCCGGGGCGAGGGCCCGCGCGCCTTCTGCGCCGGCGGCGACATCCGCGCCTGGGTGACGGAAGGCGCCGATGCGGGCCTGGCCTTCCTGCGCGCCGAGTATCGTCTCAACCACAAGATTGCGACCTGTCCCAAACCATTCGTGGCGCTGATGCATGGCGTCACCATGGGGGGCGGCGCCGGCCTGTCGGTGCATGCGCGGCACCGCATCGCCGATCCCGCCCTGGTCTTCGCCATGCCGGAAGCCGCCATTGGCTTTGTTCCGGACATCGGCAGTACCTGGTTCCTTTCCCGCTGTCCCGGCGAGGTCGGCATGTACCTGGCCCTGACGGCGAGCCGCATCGGGCTGGGAGACGTCATCGCCGCCGGCCTGGCCGACCAGGCGGTGCCGGCGGAAAATTTCGCGGCGCTTTTGGAGAAGCTCGCGGCGGGGCAAACCGTCGCGCGGGCGCTGGCGGGACTGACGGTAAAACCGCCGCCGGCGGCGCTGGCGCCGGAACGTCCGCATCTCGCCTCCCTGTTTGCCGGCGCCTCGGTGGAAGCCATCCTGGAACGGTTGGCGCGGGACGGCAGCGCCTTTGCCCGCGCCGCGGCCGACGCCATCCGGGCCAATTCACCCACCTCGCTCAAGCTGGCTTTTCATCTGCTGCGCCGGGGCGCTTCGCTGTCCCTGAAGGATTGCCTGCGCCAGGAATATGCCGCCGCCACGCATCTGCTGCGGCGGCCGGATATCAAGGAAGGCGTGCGCGCCGCCATCATCGACAAGGATCGCGCGCCCAGATGGCAACCTTCGGCGCTGGCCGCCGTTAGCGATGGCGATGTCGCCCTTATGATTGCGAATGAATCCGGCTCTCCGGAATTTGAATAAAGCTCTTCATACTTTGTTTGCCATGTTCGTTCTTGATTGGGAAAGCGCGCAAACGGCGCCCGCCAATGCGTCGTATTTTACGCGGCTTTAAGACATAGGCCCTAGTCTCACATCAAATAAAACAGGTGGGCCCTGCAAAAACGCAGGGGTGGGTGTGAAGATGACGGCATTGGTCAGGCCGCAGGCCGCGGAGGCGCTTGAGAGCGCGTCAGCACTGCGTAAATCCTATCTCGAGACGCTTAATCTCGTCGAGCGACTCCATCGGCAGCTTCTTGACGTGATCAAGGACGAACTGGATCGCCGCGACGAGCGCGAGATCAATTCGGTTCAGGCGCTGCTGCTTTTCAACGTGGGCGACCAGGAACTGACGGCGGGCGAGCTGCGCACGCGCGGCTACTACCTCGGCTCGAACGTCTCCTACAATCTGAAGAAGCTCGTTGAGATGGGCTTCCTCGATCATCAGCGTTCGCGGGTCGACCGCCGTTCGGTGCGGATCCGTTTGACCGACACGGGCCGGGAGGTTCGCGACATCG
>DATFFI010000081.1:0-7782 GCA_035250225.1 Rhizomicrobium sp.
ACCACAAGACGGCCGAATTTCGACGGCCATTTCGTCTATTTCGAAGCCTTCCCGCGCACCACTTCATTCAACGAGGTGCGGGAAACCATCACCGCGCCGAAAAGCTTTCCGCTCTATGTGGAAAGCCATGAGGTGGAAGCCGGCAAAAAGGAGGACGGGGCCAATGTGACCTATACCTGGCACTATTCCGCCCCCAAGCCGGTCACCGACGAGCCCGAGACCTTCGCGCCGCTGGAGCACATGCCCCGCTTCATCGTGTCCAGCTTCAAGGACTATGTGCAGATGGGGCGGGCCTATGCCGCCCTGGCCGAACCCAAGCGCGTGGTATCGCCCCGAATAAGGGCGCTGGCCGAGGAGATCACAGCCGGGACAAGCGACCCCCGGGCCCAAGTGCAGAAGCTATACGAATGGGTCAGCACGCATATCCGGTATGTCGCCATCGAGTTGGGAACAGGGTCCTTTGTTCCCCATGACGTGGATGCGATCGTCGTCAACGGCTATGGCGACTGCAAGGACCACGACATTCTTCTGCAGGCGCTGCTGAAGGCGAAGGGGATTGACGCCCACAGCATCCTGATAAACAGCGACAGCAATTATACGCTGACAGAGGTGCCCACCTTTGTCGCGCTGGATCACGTCATCACTTTCGTGCCGCAGTTCGACCTCTATCTCGACAGCAGCGTCGGTTTGGCGCCGTTCGGCGTGCTGCCGCTGCAGCAATATGGCAAGCCGATGGTCGTGGCCTCCGCTTCATCCGCGCGCTTGGGCAAAATGCCTCTGCTAGCGCCCGGCACGGCCAAGATCACGCTCAAGACGGTGGCGGCGCTGGACAAGAGCGGAGAAGTCACTGGCACCACCACGACGACCGCAAGCGGCCCTTACGCCATCATTCTGCGGCTGCTCGGCCTGCAGATACAGGGAACGGGACCGACAGCCGCGACAAGGCTCCTGACGGCCATGGGATATGAGAATGCCAGCGGCACCTTCACGTTGGGCGACCCAAAAGGCTTTGCGCCCGACTATGCCATTTCCGCCACCTTCAAATGGACGGGATGGGCGGATTATGTCGCGGGCAAGAATAGCTTTTTCATGCCGCCGGCCCTGCGGCTGCTCGGCCGGACCGGCGAAGGCGCGATGGGGCCGTTCGATCCGGGCAGCATGGCACCCGGCGAGCCCACCGTTTGCCTCAGCACCGAGCAGAGCGAAGACCTGTCCCTGAAGGCGCCACCGGGCATTCAATTCGATGGCGTGCCCAAGGATGTCCGAGTCGAGACACCCAATCTGCTCTTTACCGCCCACTGGTCGCTGGCCGGCGATACGCTGAGCGTCCGTCGCGCCTTTACCAGCAAAATCGACCAGCCCCTGTGCACCGGGACCATCCGAACCCAGTCGGCGGAAGCGCTCAAGAAAATCTCGGACAGTTACGATGTTGCGGTGGCTTTTGTCGAAGCCGGCTCTGTCGCCGCAATTACAAGGCCATTACACGAAAGCGCCCTAGCACACTCCAAAGCAGGACAGTATGACCTGGCGATTGCAGACTATTCCAAAATTATCGAGCAGACTCCGAACGACCGCCTTGCTTACTCAAATCGCGGTGCCGTTTTCATTAAATCGAGAAAGTATGATCTGGCAATTGCCGACTTCACCAAATCGATTGCACTGAACGGGGAATTTTATGAACCATATTTCAATCGCGGATTGGCACAAGTAGGCACGCACCAATTCACTGCGGCTATCGCCGATTTTGACAAGGCGATCTCGTTGAAGCCGGATGATGCTCGGTTATACAAGGAGCGCGGGCGGGCACGTTTAGGTGTCCGGCAGTATGCGTTGACAATCGCCGATTTCGACAAGGCCATCGCCCTGGCGCCGGATGACTTCGAGTCCTACATGATGCGGGCCGGTGCAAACCTGTCTTTCGAAAACTACGCGCCGGCCATTTCCGATCTTACGAAAGCGTTGAGCCTGCGTCCTGGAGATATGGAGTGCCTTGATGCACGCGCATACGCGCGCTTTCAAGCGAAAGAATATAAGCTGGCGATTGCGGACTACGACGCGGTGATTGCCCAGAGGCCGAACATGTCATCGGCCTATCTATATCGCGGTGATGCCAAGCTGAAGCTGGGCAGGAAGGCGGAGGGAGACGCCGACATAGCGACCGCCGTGAAGCTCGACCCCTCGCTTAAATAGCGAATTGTTCAATCGGACAGAACGCATTGGCCTCACTGCGAATGTCCGCTTATGGCCCAAAGCGGAGATACGAAAAACGGGTTATAAGCTTCCCCAACGAATACCTTTAAGCGGGGGTGTGGGTGGAAGTCCGAGATGGACGCAGAGAGCATGTGGCGCCCGTGCCGCCATCCAAACGCATCAGTTCAATTGATGCGCTGAGGGGCATCGCTCTTTTCGGTGTGCTGGCAATAAACCTTGAGCATGCTTTTCGCGTTTCGATTTTTGAACGGTTCTTGCCCGGCTCGATGGATCGTGGGGTAGATGTCGCAATTGATGCTTTTTTGTATGTCTTTATCGATCTCAAGGCTTTTGCGTTGTTCTCCCTTCTATTCGGGCTCGGGCTGGCGATGCAGTACGACCGACTGGCTACGCACGCGCGGCGGGCCGAACTTCTAATAAGACGGTTGCTAGCACTGCTTGCTTTCGGCGTCATTCATCTATTTCTAATCTGGAATGGGGACATCCTGACCGAATACGCCGTTGCGGGATTAATCGTTTTACCCGTTCTTTTTGGCCCAACTTGGCTCCTTGGTGTTGCAGCGGCTGGATGCCTACTGATTTACATCATTATGCCGCTGCTCCCACCACCAGTATCCTTTCCCGCCGAGGCCGGACTAGCCAGTCTTGTTCAAGCTGCAAATCATGCGTACGGAACCGGAAGTTTCAGAGCAGTACTCGCCTTCCGCATCCATGAAGTGAGTTCGATCTTTCCTTTGCATGTTTTCATCATGCCTCGCACACTCGGACTCTTCATGCTGGGGGCGGTAATTTGGCGGACTGGACTTGTGAGGAACGCCGACCATCATTCTGGCGCCTTGTGGACTGCGGCAGCTCTACTCATTGGGATAGGACTCGCTTTCACTTTGGGCACGTCCGCCAGATGGTTCTCGGGTTGGCCGTCACTCGGATGGTTGGACGGCCCTGCCACTCAGGCGAGCACAATTATTCTTCCGCTCGGCTACGGCGCCCTTGTGCTTGCCATTGGGACCATCGACAGGGGACGTTTCCTTGGATGGTTTGAACCCATTGGCCGCTTGGCCTTCACAAATTACGTGACCCAATCAGTGCTCTTAGGGTGGATATTTTACGGGTACGGCCTCGGCCTTTTCGGCAAGATCGGACCCGCGAATGGGATGATGCTTGTCGTAGCTGTCTATCTCGGACAGATGCTACTGAGTTTCTGGTGGCTAAAACGGTTCAGATATGGACCGTTGGAATGGTTATGGCGGGGCCTCACGTATGGAGAACGGCCGCTATTTCGCGTGGCATGAACAAGGCTAGCAACTCAGCGGGCGAAATCCGAGTATCCGCTATTGGCCCAGACTTCCGCGCACCTATCTGATTTTAACCCTGCACGCTGTGCCGCGGACGGTGCACCACGATCGCCACCGGGATGGTGCAGACATAAATCAGCAGCGCCACCGTCAGTGTCGCCCAGGGCCAGGTGATCAGCAGCGCCGCCAGGCCGGCAAAGCACAGTCCCGCCAGGATGCGATGCCGGCGCTGCAGCTTCATGTATTTGATCGAGGGCGTGGGCAGGCGGCTGACCATCAGGCCGGCGGTGATCGCCAGGATGACACCGGAAATCACCGGATCCTGCACCCTTGGATCCTCCCACTGGAACGAGATCAGCATCGGCAGCAACAGCATGCAGGCCGCCGCCGGCGTCGGCAGGCCGGTGAAATAGGGGTGCACATTGGTGGCGCCTTCGTCGCGCGCGGCCTGCACATTGAAGCGGGCCAGGCGGATGGCGCTGGCGGCGCAGAACGCCAGGGCGGCGATCCAGCCCAGCGTCTCCATCTGCCACAGGCTCCAATTATACATGATGATGGCGGGCGCCACGCCGAAGCTGATCAGGTCGGCCAGGGAATCGAGCTGCGCCCCGAAGCGGCTGTCGGCGCCCAGGATGCGGGCGGCGCGGCCATCCAGCATGTCGAAGATCATGGCCAGGACCACGAAGGAAACGGCCTCGCTCCAGCCGCCGACACTGGCGAAGCGGATGGCGGTGACGCCGCTGCACAGACCCAGCAGCGTCAGGGTCGAGGGCACCAGCTTGCTGACGGAGATGTCTTCCAGTTTTTCCAGCCGCGCCCTGACGATCGCGCGGGCGCGGGCACGGCGGGTCCGGCGCTCGCCATTCCCGCTCATGCCATTGCCGCTGATTCGGGGGCCATTTCGGCCAACACGGTCTCGCCCGCCACGGTGATGCTTCCTGGTGCGATCTTCACAGCCGCGCCGGGCGGCAGATAGACATCCAGCCGGCTGCCGAATCGGATCATGCCAAATCGCGCCCCGCGTTGCACCTCTTGGCCCTGGCCCAAGTCGCAGACGATGCGCCGCGCCACCAGCCCGGCGATCTGCACCACCACCAGGTCCTGGTCGGATCCGGTGGCGCCTTCCGGCCGTACCCGGATGGCCATGCGCTCATTGTGGATCGAGGCCTTGTCGAAGGAGGCGTTGAAGAATTTGCCCGGCCGGTATGCCACCGCCATCACCCTGCCCGACACCGGATTGCGGTTCACATGGACATTGAAGACGTTCATGAAGATGGAAAGGCGGATGCGGGGCGTATCGCCCAGGCCCAGCTCCGGTGGCGGCGGCGCTTCGACGATGGGCAAAAGCTTGCCATCGGCGGGCGAGACGATCAGCCCCCGCTCTTGCGGCGTCTGCCGGTCGGGATCGCGAAAAAAGGCGATGCACCAGATGGTGACGGGCAGCAGCAGGACGCCCAGCAGCGGCGTCATCAGGAAGGCGAGAAGATTCACGCCCGCGAAGAGCGCGATGAACGGAATGCCTTCCTTGTGGATGGAGAACCGCATTTTTGTTGGTCGCTCGTCCGTACGCTGACGCTACAAACCTCGCCGACGCGCTTAAGCGATGCGCGTGCCGGTGAAGGGGAAGGAGCCGAACGAGCCCGCCTTGACGCTGCCCGCAAGCTTGTCGCCATCCACCGTGCCGGTGAAATCCAGCGTCATCGGCATGGGCGAGCTGATCTTGGCCGACCAGGAGAGATTGTTGCCATCGACCTTGCCATTCTCCAGCGGGCCGGAACCCTGGGCCGCCTGTTGCATGCCGGTAAGGCTGGCGCCGTCGGTCTTGAGGTCAAGCTGAGCCTTTTGCGCGCCAAGCGGCGAATTGATGACGATTTCCCATTTTCCGTCCGCGGCCATCGCAAATCTCCCTGAATTTTCGGCATCTAAGGATGCCATAGACCCCGGCGCAAGGGGCTTGTGGAACCCGTATATTTAGCCCAAGCACCACAGTCCTCCCCCGCGCGCGAAGCGCTGGCGGGGGAGGGTGAGGGCGAACCTGCGCAAGGTCCAGTGGACCTTGCGCCGCCCGAACGTAGCAGCGCTTGCGATGCGAAGGCCGGTGGGGGAAAAGGAAACCATGTCGCGCAAAACTATCATACTTCCCAAGGGCAGACGCGCCCGTATCGGCAGTCCCTGGCTCTTCTCCAATGAGATCCGCATGGACGAAGCCGCCAAGGCCATTGCGCCCGGCAGCATCGTCAATGTCCGGGGCGAGGATGGCAGGGCGTTCGGCACCGGCTATTTCAATCCCCGCAGCCTGATCGCGGTGCGGCTGCTGGCCGACGAATGCGATGTCGTCATCGATGCCGGCTTCCTTACCGATCGCATCGGCCGGGCACTGCGCCTGCGTGCGGCCTTTTATGACAAGCCCTTCTACCGGCTGATCCATGCCGAAGGTGACATGCTGCCGGGGCTGGTGATCGACCGTTTCGACGATGTGGTGACGGTGCAGATCGGCACCGCCGGCATGGAAAGGCAGGAGGGTGCCATCCTGGCGGCGCTGGAGATGACGGTTAGCCCCGCGACCGTCATCCTGCGTAACGATGCGCCCAGCCGCGCGCTGGAAGGCCTGGACTCCTATGTCCGCACCGCCAAGGGCGAGGGCGCCCGCATTGCGGTGACCGAAAACGGCGCCCGCTATATCGCCGATCTCACCACGGGCCAGAAGACCGGCTGGTATTACGACCAGCGCGACAACCGCGCCTTCATCGCCGCTCTGGCAAAGGGCAAGTCGGTGCTGGACGCTTACAGCTATACCGGCGGCTTCGGCATCCTGGCGGCGAAGGGCGGCGCCAAGGAAGTGGTGTGCCTGGATTCGTCCGCGCCGGCGCTGGCGCTGGCCGAGGAAAGCGCCAAGGCCAATGGCGTCAGGATCCAGGCGGTCAAGGCGGATGTCTTCGAGGAACTGGAACGCCTCAAGGCCGCGGGCGAAAATTTTGACCTTGTGGTGGCCGATCCGCCGCCTTTCGTGAAATCGAAAAAAGACCTGGAGCCGGGCGCCAAGGCCTATCGCAAGCTGGCGCGGCTGGCGGCACAGGCGACCGCGCCGGGCGGTATTCTTCTGGTCGCGTCCTGCTCCCACAATATTCCGCCCGAGCGTTTCGCCGCCGAATGCGCCGCCGGCATTCAACGCACCGGCCGCACCGCGACGCTGATCCGGCAGGCGGGCGCCGGACCGGATCATCCGGTGCATCCCTTGCTGCCGGAATCGGCGTATCTCAAGGCGCTGGTTTACGCCCTAGATTGAGACTTGCGTGCCGAGTTCGACCACGCGCCCAGGCGGCAGGCAATAGAACCGCGTCGGCGCCAATGCGTTCGATGCCAGCCACATATAGAGCCCCGTCCGCCAGCGCGTCAGGTCGGGATGTTCGCCCGCCACCAGCGTCTCGCGGCCCAGGAAATAGGTGGTGGCATTGCTCTCCAGCGCCAAGCCTTGCGCCCGCGCCAGTTCCAGCGCCCGCGGCACATCGGGGGTTTCAAAAAAGCCATAGCTGATGCGCGCTTCGAAGAAGCCCTTGCCCAATTTCTCTATCGTGACGCGCCGCGCCTCCGGCACGGTCGGCGTATCAGCGGCATTGACCGAGCAGATCACCACCCGCTCATGCAGCACATGATAGTGCTTCAGACTGTGCAGCATGGCGTTCGGCGCGATATCGACGCGGGGTGAGAGGAAGATCGCGGTCCCGTGTATGCGATGGCTGATCTTGTCGGCGCGGGCGAGAAAGAGGTCCAGCGCCAATGCATTGTCGCGCTGCTTGTCCAGATGGACCCGGCGGCCGATTCGCCACGTATCCATCACCACAAAGACCAGGACCGCCATCGCCAGCGGCATCCAGCCGCCTTCGACGATCTTCAGACTGTTGGAGCCAAGGAACAGCAGATCGATCAGGCCCAGCAAGCCGAACAGGGCATAGGCCGCGAAGGGCCGCCACTTCCAGCGATGCACCGCCACCACGCCGACCAGCAGGGTCGAGATCACCATCACACCAGTGACGGCGATGCCATAGGCCGTGGCCAGGGCTTCGGAGGATTTGAAGATCAGCACGATCAGGACCACGCCCGCGCAGAGAAACGCGTTGATGCGGGGCATGTAAATCTGCCCCTGCTCGGTGGCGTTGGTATGGCGCACTTCCATGCGCGGCAGTTGGCCCAACTGCACCGCCTGCCGGGTGATGGAGAAGACGCCGCCGATCACCGCCTGGCTGGCGATGATGGTGGCCATGGTCGCCAGCACCAC
>DATFFI010000082.1:0-15135 GCA_035250225.1 Rhizomicrobium sp.
GAACGTTCGGAAGCCGATCGCCGCTGGGTGCTGGTGCGCCTGACCCGCAAGGGCGAAGCGGTGCGCGATATGCTCCGGGAGCTGTTCGACCGTCACCTGGGCTCGCTGGAAGCCGTGGGCAATGTCTGCGGCGCCGATCTGGAAGGACTGAATGTGACCCTCAAGCGCGTCGAGCGCTTCTGGATAGACCAGGTTCGTTTCCGCCTGTAAAAAGCCGGGTACGATAGTTTTCAGATAAGGGCCCGGCGCCGAAGCGCCGGGCCCTTATCGCTTTCGGCTACCGCCCACCCCAGATGAGAATGACTTGCAGCGGGCGCGGTGGTTGCCGTCCGGCCGCCGCCTGACGCGGGCCGTGACCCATTCGCCAGAAAAGTGCAATGAAATCGGGCTCCGGAGGGGGAACGGCAAGTGCTGCAGTGGTGTTAGAAAAGCCGCATCGACAAACCGACATGGTGAAGCGTGCCGCGATGTGACAAATTGCATGGAATCAGGGGTTTGATATCGGTTATGGTCCGCTAGGACAGGGCCCGGACGGTCAAGAAGAACAGGCATGGCGTTTTCCTACAGTTCCAAGTTCCAGGACGCGCTGGCCGCCCTGAAGCGTGAAGGCCGCTACCGTGTCTTCGCCGATATCCTGCGGGAGAAGGGCGCCTATCCCAAGGCGGGCCTCTTTGCGCCCGGCCAGACCTATACCGACAATAAGGGCCGGCCGATCACGGTCTGGTGCTCGAACGACTATCTCAACATGGGCCAACACCCCAAGGTGCTCACCGCCATGCATGAGGCGCTGGAGTCGGTGGGCGCCGGCTCTGGCGGCACCCGCAATATCTCCGGCACCACCCACTATCATGTTGAACTGGAGCGCGAACTCGCCGACCTGCATGGCAAGGAAGCGGCGCTGCTCTTCACCTCGGGCTTCGTTTCCAACGACGCCACCCTCGCCACCCTGGCCAAGCTGCTGCCGGGGCTGATCGTCTTCTCCGACGCGCTCAACCATGCTTCGATGATAGAAGGCATCCGCCATGGCGGCGTCGCCAAGTATGTCTATCGCCACAATGACATGGCGCATCTGGAAGAGCTGCTGGCGGCCGCCAATCCCGCGGCGCCCAAGCTGATCGCCTTCGAGGGCGTCTATTCGATGGAGGGCAGCTTCTCCAACACCGGGAAGATCTGCGACCTGGCCGAGAAATACGGCGCGCTGACCTATATCGACGAAGTCCATGGCGTCGGCCTGTACGGCCCGCGCGGGGCAGGCGTCGCCGCCCGCGACGGCACCATGGACCGCATCGACATCGTCGAAGGCACGCTGGCCAAGGCGTTTGGCGTGATGGGCGGCTATATCGCCGGCCGTGCCGAACTGGTGGACTGCATCCGCAGTTTCGCGCCCGGCTTCATCTTCACCACCTCGATCGCTCCGGTGATCGCCGCGGGCGCCCTGGCTTCCATCCGCCACATCAAGGAAAGCGATGTCGAGCGCCGCCAGATCGCCGACCGCGCTAACACCCTGCGCCGCATGATGGCGGACGCCAATCTGCCGGTAATGGAGAGCACCAGCCATATCGTGCCGCTGCTGGTGGGCAATGCCGGCCTTTGCAAGTCGGTATCGGATGCGCTGCTCACCGATCATGGCATCTATGTGCAGCCGATCAACTATCCCACCGTGCCGCGCGGCACCGAGCGCCTGCGCTTCACGCCATCGCCCGCCCATACCGACGAGATGATGCAGCAGCTGGTCGGCGCGCTGAATTTGGTGTGGGACGCGCACAAGATCGCTCGAGCGGCCTGAGCTTGGCCGACGGGCGAGAGATTTTCGTCGAGTTCGTCGTTCAGGGAAATTTCGTCAAGGTTACGGCCATCGACTCCGTCACGGGCGTCGAGGCCAGCATCGTCGGTCCCGCCAACGCGGCGCAAAGCACGCTTGCCGAAGCGGCGCGACGCAAGCTGGAATATGTGCTGAGGAAGCGCAGCTAAACCAACCCCGAATCTTCCGCAGCAGCCTGTTCGCAAGCCGCCAATGCGTCGGCGGCGACTTTATCGGCGTACGGCACATCGGAAGGTTCGGCCCAGATGCGCAAGTCCGCGACAAGCGATGGATGCGCGCAAAGTTCAGCCGCTTCAAGCATGGGAATTTCCACGCTGTCGGCGCGGAGACCGTCTTGAACAAGAGGGAGGGCAAGTGTCGGGTCGCGCCTGGCCAAACCCCACACGGCTTCGGCCCGGACAGAAGCGTTGGAATCCCTTGTTGCGTGGAGCAGGACCTCGCGGACGGTTGGCGTATCGATATCTTCCAGAGCCAGTAGGAAGGTTGCCCAGTCGCGATTCGATTGATCGTTGTCATGCATGACCGCGATAAGCCGGCGAAGATTTTCCTCCGCCGCGTTGCCGCCGGAAAGCGGCACTTTTTCGGCAAGAACCGCCTTAAGAAACTCCGACTTGGGTTCGTACCGCGGCGGCATCCGTACGCCTCATCTATTTTTGTTCTTCTTGCCCGGCTTGCCCAGCCCGAACTTCTTGGCGAATTCGCTGCGCTTGGCGGCGTAGTTGGGCGCCGTCATGGGATAATCCGCCGGCAGGCCCCATTTGCTGCGATATTCGTCGGGCGACATGGCATAGCGCGCCCGCAAATAGCGCTTCAGCATTTTCAGCTTCTTGCCGTCTTCCAGGCAGACAATATAGTCCGCCTTGACCGATTTCTTGATCGGCACTGCCGGTTCGCGCATCTCGTGCGGCATCGTTTCGGTTCCGGCGATGCCGCCCAGCGTGGCGTGGACGCTCCGGATCAGCCCGGGCACCTCTTCGGGTGGCAGGACATTCTTGCTGAGATAGGCGGTGACGATCTCGGTCACCTGCTTGAGGATCGCGTCCTCGCCCCGTTCACTGCCGTCTTTCATCTCATGCCTGTATTGGCCGGCACTTGCGTTTCATTGCCATTTTACTGGCGTTTCTTTCCCGGCCGGTCGATCCTGAAGAGCAGGATCGCGTCTTTACTGGGTGAAGTCCAGCAGCCTGAGAGGAATGTGCCACGATTCCCGGGGGTTAGGGGTGCCGGGGGCGGCCCGCTAGATTTGGTGGCGCAGGCGGGGTAAATCCGCTCCTCTTGCGAAAGGCCCCAAGATCAGGGGCCGTCCCTTGGAAAGGATTTTCGATGTCGGCCTCGGCCAATCCCGCCGTGAAGAATTCGGGCTTTTTCACCAAGGGGGTGGCGGAAGCCGATCCCGCCCTGGCCGCCAGCATTGGGGACGAACTGGGCCGCCAGAAGGAAAAGATCGAGTTGATCGCCTCCGAGAACATCGTTTCCAAGGCGGTGCTGGAAGCCCAGGGCTCGGTCCTGACCAACAAATATGCCGAGGGTTATCCCGGCAAGCGCTACTATGGCGGCTGCGAATATGTCGATGTCAGCGAGCAGCTCGCCATCGACCGCGCCTGCCGGCTGTTCGACTGCAGCTATGCCAATGTGCAGCCCCATTCGGGCGCCAACGCCAATCAGGCGGTGTTCTTCTCGCTGCTGCAGCCGGGCGACACTTTCATGGGCCTGGACCTGGCGGCGGGCGGTCATCTGACCCATGGCCACCCGGCCAATTTCTCAGGCAAATGGTTCAAGCCCGTGCCCTACACGGTGCGCAAGGATGACCAGCGCATCGACATGGACCAGGTCGCTTCCCTGGCGCGCGCGCACAAGCCCAGGATGATCATCGCCGGCGGCTCAGCCTATGCCCGCACCATCGACTTTGCCGCCTTCCGCAAGATCGCGGATGAGGTCGGCGCCACCTTCATGGTCGACATGGCCCACTTTGCCGGCCTGGTGGCGGGCGGCGTGCATCCCAATCCGCTGGAGCATGCCCATGTCGTCACCACCACCACCCACAAGACGCTGCGCGGTCCCCGTGGCGGCATGATCCTGTCGCGCGACGCCGATCTGGGAAAGAAGATCAACTCGGCGGTATTCCCCGGCCTGCAGGGCGGCCCGCTGATGCATGTCATTGCCGCCAAGGCGGTGGCGTTCGGCGAGGCGCTGCAGCCCGAGTTCAAGGCCTATGCCAAGGCCGTGGTGGAAAACGCCAAGGCGCTGGCCGAAGTGCTGAAGTCTTCGGGCCTGGACATCGTTTCGGGCGGCACCGACACGCACCTGATGCTGGTCGATCTGCGGCCCAAGGGCGCCAAGGGTCGTCCCACCGAGCATGCGCTCGACCGCGCCGCCATCACCTGCAACAAGAACGCCGTGCCTTTCGACACCGAGAAGGCTACCATCACCTCGGGTATCCGGCTGGGGACCCCCGCCGGTACCACCCGGGGCTTCGGCACCGCCGAATTCCGCGAGATCGGCAAGCTGATCGTGGAAGTGGTGGATGCGGTGGCGAAGAATGAAGAGGGCGATGCCCAGGTCGAACAAAGCGTCGCCCGCCGGGTCGGCGATCTCTGCGCCCGTTTCCCGATCTACTCTTAAGGAGTATCCATGCGCTGCCCTTTTTGCGGACATGACGACAGCCAGGTGAAGGACAGCCGGCCGTCGGAGGACAATTCCGCCATCCGCCGCCGCCGCCATTGCCCGGAATGCGGCGGGCGCTTCACCACCTTCGAGCGGGTGCAGCTGCGCGAGCTGATCGTGGTGAAGAAAAGCGGCCGCCGCGAGGCTTTCGACCGCGACAAGCTGGAGCGTTCCATCAACCACGCCCTGCGCAAGCGTCCGGTGGAACGCGAGCGGGTCGACCGCACCATCACCGGTATCGTCCGCCGCCTGGAATCGATGGGCGAGAACGAGATACCCGCCAATGTGATCGGCGAGTTGGTGATGCAGGCCCTGGCCAGCCTGGATAAGGTCGCCTATGTCCGCTTCGCCTCGGTCTATCGCAATTTCCGGGAAACCAGAGACTTCGAGACCCTGATCGGTGAACTCGAAGGGGATGAGAAAGACTAGCTTTTGAACATTCTTGTCGTGGAAGCGCGCTACCACGCCCATGTCGCCGACCGCCTCACCGACGGGGCGACGGCGGCGCTGGACCAGGGTGCGGCGACCTTCACCCGCATCTCGGTTCCCGGCGTGCTGGAAGTGCCGGCCGCCATCGCCCTGGCGGCGCGGGGTCCGAAGCCCTTCGAGGCCTATGTCGCGCTGGGCTGCGTCATCGGCGGCGATGCCGTGCCGGACACGCTGTACCGCGAAACCATCCGCGCCCTGGTCCATCTGGGCACGCAGGGTGTCGTTATCGGCAATGGCGTGCTGCTGGCTGGCGACGAGCGTGCCGCGCTCAGCCTGGCAGGCGATGCCGGCGGCGATGCCGCCCGTGCCGCACTGGCGCTGGCGACCTTGCGTGAAAGGCTGGCAATTCTGTGAGTGGCAACCCGGAAGCCCGTCATGCCGCGCGCATTGCCGCGGTGCAGGCCCTGTATCAGATGGAACTGGCGGGCGGCGGCGCCGAAGAAACGCTGGAGGAATTTGCCGAGCACCGCTTCGGCGAGTTCGAAGTGGCGCCGGACCGCGACTTCTTCGCCGCCATCCTGCGCGGCGTGCCGCAGCACCAGGTAGAAATCGACCGTTCCATTTCCGCCGCGCTGGCCGCCAACTGGTCGCTGTCGCGCATCGATTCCACCGTAAGGGCGCTGCTGCGTTCCGGCCTGTATGAACTGGTGGCGCGGCGTGACGTTCCGGCCAAGGTGGTGATCGATGAGTATGTGGCGGTGACGCGGGATTTCTTCGGCGGCGACGAGCCCAGCTTCGTCAATGGCGTGCTGGACACGCTGGCCAGGCGGAAGCGAGCCTCGGAGTTTGGCCTGCCCACGCCCGAGGGTGAACTGGATTTCTAACGTCCTGGAAACGGCCTAAGCTGCAGCGATGGACGAGTTTGAAGTCATCTCGAAAATCTTCGCGCCGTTGGCCGGCGGCGGCGCGTTCGATCTGAAGGATGACGCGGCCGTTATTCCGGCCCGTCCCGGCTTCGATCTGGTCGTCACCACCGATGCGGTGGCGGAAGGCACGGATTTCTTCGCCTTCGATCCGGCGGCCAGTGTGGCGCAGAAGGCGCTGCGGGTGAATCTCTCCGATCTGGCCGCCAAAGGCGCGACACCCTGCTACTATCTTCTCAACCTCGCCTTGCCGGCTTCCATCACCATGGAATGGCTGTCCGCTTTCGCGTCCGGCCTGGCGGCAGACCAGGCCACCTATGGCATTTCGCTGCTGGGCGGCGATACCGCGCGTACGGAAGGGCCGCTGTCCATTTCCGTCACCGCCTTCGGCCTGGTGCCGGAAGGCAGGATGATCCGGCGCGCCGGCGCCCGCACCGGCGATGACGTTTATGTGACCGGCACGATCGGCGACAGCGGCGGCGGCCTTGCCATCTTCAGGCGGGAAACCCATGCGCTGGACGAAGCACAACGCGATGCCCTGATCGCGCGCTATCGGGTGCCGCAACCGCCCATCGCCTTCGGGGCGAATTATCTCGGCAACTTCGCCGCCGCCGCCATCGACGTGTCGGATGGACTGATCGCCGATCTCGGCCATCTGGCGCGTTCTTCCGGCGTGCAAATCCGCATCGACGCCGATTCGATTCCCCGCTCCGATGCCTTGCGCGCCTTCTGGGACGATGACGATGACGCGGTCATCCGCGCCGCCACCGCCGGGGACGATTACCAAATCGCCTTTACCGCCGCGCCCTCAGCCCGTGAGACGGTGTCGAACGCGGCAAACGAGTGCTCCATCCCGGTGACGCGTATCGGCAGCGTGGGGCCGGGCGAGGGGGTCCAATTGCAGCGCCAGGGCCGGATTCTGCCGGTTTCCAGGCCCGGCTACCGGCATTTTTAACGCTTCTCTAACGGCACTTTGCGAGGGTTCCGGCCATGCGCCGTTTGCTCCTGCCGCTGTTGCTGCTTGCCGCCGTTCCGGCCCTGGCCGCCGAACATGGCGCGCCCGCGGGTGCGTCCCCGGATGCTCCGAAGAGCGGCCGTCCGGGTACCAATGTCGACCTGGAATTCCTGATGGCGCCGCTGACCGGCGCCAACGGCAAGCTGATCGGCTATGCCTATATAAATCCACGGCTTACCGTGGTGTCCGAAGGTTTTGTGACACCGGTGCGTGAAAAGGCCGCGTTCATCCAGGATGCCTTCATCCGCGACATCAACGCCAGGGGCGTCGCTACCGCCGACAATCCGCAGAAGGTGGATATTGCCGGCGTCGAAGCGCGCCTGCTTGCAAACGTGAACAAGATCATGGGCCCCGGCAAGGTAAAGATGATCACCGTCTGCACCGTGCAGATCGCCGAACTGCGCCCGACTCAGACGCCGTCGCCGACACCCGCCGATGCGCTGCATGACGTGGACAGCCACGGCAATCCCCTGAAATCGCGCTGCGAAGCCGCCAAGGCCGGCTGATCGCCGCCAGGCCCCCCCGTTGCGTCCTTCCTGAGCTTTTGGCATATCTGCGCCGCCCTTGAAGCGGCGCGCCCCTCGCATGATGAGGCCTCGGCGCCCGGCCATGGGGATCGGCGATGCCGCTCCTCGCTCAGGGCGCGTCATCGGCGACCCACATATCCAATCTTTGGGGAAGCCATGCAAACCGAAATTCTTCTTATTCTGGGAAGCGGCGTACTCGCGCTGCTTTACGGCGTCTGGACCATCCGGTCCGTGATGGCGTTGTCGGCGGGCAATGCCCGCATGCAGGAAATCGCCGCGGCAATTCAGGAAGGCGCGGGCGCCTATCTCAATCGCCAATACACCACCATCGCCATTGTCGGGGCGGTGATCTTCGCCATCGCCTTCGCGATCTTCGGCTGGGAAATGGCCGTCGGCTTCCTGATCGGCGCGGCCGCTTCGGGCGCGGCCGGTTATGTCGGCATGTATGTCTCGGTGCGCGCCAATGTCCGCACCACCGAAGCCGCGCGTTCCGGTCTCGCCGGCGGCCTGTCCGTGGCGTTTCGCGCCGGCGCCGTCACCGGCATGCTGGTGGTGGGCCTGGGCCTGCTGGCCGTGGCCGGCTATTACGCCTTCCTGACGCAGGTGATGGGCCTCAGCGCCCAGGATGCCGCCCAGGGCATCATCCTCAAGGACTCGCTCGTCGGCCTGGGCTTCGGCGCTTCGCTGATCTCGATCTTCGCGCGTCTGGGCGGCGGCATCTTCACCAAGGGCGCTGACGTCGGCGGCGACATGGTCGGCAAGGTTGAAGCCGGCATTCCCGAAGATGATCCGCGCAACCCGGCCACCATCGCCGACAATGTCGGCGACAATGTCGGCGACTGCGCCGGCATGGCGGCCGACCTGTTCGAGACCTTCGCCGTCACCACCGTGGCGACCATGGTCCTGGCCTATCTCTATTTCACCGGCGAACAGCAGACGGCGCTGATGGTCTATCCGCTGGCGATTGCCGGCCTCAGCATCGTCACCTCCATCATCGGTACTTTCTTTGTCCGTCTGGGCGCCTCGCAGAACATCATGGGCGCGCTTTACAAGGGCGTGATCGCCACCGTCATCCTGTCGCTGATCGGCCTGTGGCCGCTCACCGACTGGCTGATCGGCCTGGACACGGCCCTGACCAGCGGCGAGTCCAGCTATACCGGCCTGACCTTGTTCTATTGCGGCATGGTCGGCCTGGCCGTTACCGGCGCGCTGATCGTGATCACGGAATACTATACCGGCACCAATTTCCGCCCGGTGCAGTCGATCGCGAAATCCTCGGTCACCGGCCATGGCACCAATGTGATCCAGGGCCTGGCGGTATCGATGGAAGCCACCGCGCCGGTGGCGCTGGTGATTTGCGCCGGCATCATCGTCACCTACATGCTGGCGGGCCTGTTCGGCATCGCCATCGCCGTCAGCACGATGCTGTCGCTGGCGGGCATGGTGGTGGCGCTGGATGCCTTCGGTCCGGTCACCGACAATGCCGGCGGCATTGCCGAGATGAGCGGCCTGGAAGGCGATGTCCGCAAGACCACCGACGCGCTGGACGCGGTCGGCAACACCACCAAGGCGGTGACCAAGGGCTATGCCATCGGTTCGGCCGGCCTGGGCGCGCTGGTGCTGTTCGCGGCCTATACCGAAGACCTGAAGTATTTTATCGCGCAGAACACCGGGTTCTTCGGCGGGATGAGCATGCCGACGTTCGGCCTGGATCAGCCATGGGTCGTGGTCGGGCTGTTCTTCGGCGGCCTGCTTCCGTATCTGTTCGGCGGCATGGCGATGACCGCCGTCGGCCGTGCGGCCGGCAGCGTGGTCGAGGAAGTGCGCAAGCAGTTCCGCGAAATGCCCGGCATCATGCAGGGCACGCAGAAGCCCAACTATGCCCGCGCCGTCGACCTGCTCACCAAGGCCGCCATCAAGGAGATGGTTGTGCCCTCGATGCTGCCGGTTTTCTCGCCCATCGTGCTGTTCGCCGTGGTCAACGCCATTGCCGGCAAGACCGAGGCTTTCAACGCCCTGGGCGCCATGCTGATGGGCGTGATCGTGACCGGCCTGTTCGTGGCGGTGTCGATGACCTCGGGCGGTGGCGCCTGGGACAATGCCAAGAAGTACATCGAGGACGGCCATCATGGCGGCAAGGGCTCGGAAGCCCATAAGGCCGCGGTGACCGGCGACACGGTCGGCGATCCCTACAAGGATACCGCCGGTCCGGCCGTCAATCCGATGATCAAGATTGCGAACATCGTGGCCCTGCTGTTGCTGGCGACCCTGGCCCACTTCTGATCGCGGCGATCACTCAAAAGGAAAAGCCCGGTGTCACCACCGGGCTTTTTTCTTTGCCAGCCAGTTACGGCAATCCGCCGCCGCCCGGGTTCACGTCCTGGATCGGCGAAGTATCGCCGCCGGCCGAGGCGTTCAGCAGTTGCTGCAGGAAGGTCAGCTCGCGGCCGCGGGCAGGGGTCTCACGGGTTTCGAAAGCGATCACGCGGCCATTCTCCAGGCCATAGCGGCGGGTGCCGTTGACTTTGCCTTCCCCGTCGAAGGAGACGGCGAGAATCTTGCGGTTCAGCACGGTGGGCGTGAAGAAGGCGATCTGCCGCTCGGTATAGGAGATGTAGTACCAGACATTGTCGCCGCCGAAGGTGGCGGTGGTCGAGGCATAGCCCAGCCGTTCCTGGATAGTGCCCTTGGTGTCGGTGCCGGCCCGGATGGAGGCTTCCACGGATGGATCCGAGATATAGCCCCGCGTATTGACGACCGGGGCGCACGCCACCATCAGCGCCGTGGCGCCGAGGAAAAATGCTGAAGGGATTGCCAGTTTCATAGCTCTCGTCTAACGCCTTGGCTGCCCGCCCTGGCCAGCCACCCGTGTTGAGTGTGCTAGCCTAGGGGGCGGCGGCGGCGCAAGGCCGCCGCAGGTTGGGACCGGGACTGTATGTTGAATTTTTTTGGCAAAACCGCGGCGCGCAAGGCCCTGGGCGGCCGCCTTTACGCGGTGCTGGTGGCGCGAGCCCGGGAACCCGGTTTCTATCGGGAATTTGAGGTTCCGGACACGGTCGATGGCCGTTTCGACCTGGTGGCGCTGCATGGCTGGCTGGCGCTGGAGCATCTGAAGGGCGAGGCCGCCCAGGCCCTGACCGACGCCATCTTTGTCGGTTTCGACGAAGCGATGCGCGAGCAGGGACAGGGCGATATGGGCCTGGGCCGCAAGATGCGGCAGTTCGCCGATGCCTGGTATGGCCGCATGACCGCCTATGGTGCGGCGGCGGATGAAGAGGAACTGGCCTCGGCGCTGGAGCGGAATATCTATCGCAGCCGGCCCGGCAACGCGATCCGCGCCCGCACCCTGGCCGACTATGCCTTCGCGGCGCGCGAATATCTCAAATATTCCGCCGACGGCGATCTTGATTTCGGGCCGTTGCCGACCATGTGGGCGGCATGAGTGCGCCTCTCGTCCATATCTACAATCTCGCCCGGCTGGGGAATGCCGGCGATGACGTGCGCCTGGAAGCCGATGCAGCCCAGCGCGCTTCTATCGCCGCGCTGGCTGAGGTGCTTTCGCTTGCCCGGTTCATCGCGACCGTGACACTGAAGAAGGCTGGCGCCAACCGCTTTGTCTTAGGCTACCGGCTGGACGCGGAAGTCGCCCAGGCCTGCGTCGTGACGCTGGAGCCGGTGATCGCCCATATCGCCCGTGACTTCACCCGGGAATTGCATTTCAGCGGCCCGGGACGACGCCCGCCCGAGGCTGCCGACCTCGACCTGTCCGTGCCTGATGAGGACGAGCCGGAGGAAATCGACAACCTCCATTACGACCTGGCCGGGCCGGTGCTGGAGGAATTCCTGCTGGCCCTGGACCCCTATCCCCGTTGCCCCGGGGTGGCGTTTGACCCCGCCGCGGTGGGCGATCCGCCCCCGGAAAGCCCGTTTGCCGTCCTCAAAAGCCTGAAATCAAAGACTTAGCGGCCCAAAACGGGGTCATTTGCGCTTGAAAAGCGCTGGCCTTTCCTGTTACTCCCCGCCCCTCGATTTGCCGTACCCCAAAAGGGCGGCCTTAAGGAGTTCCCGCCATGGCGGTCCCCAAGCGAAAAACCTCTCCGTCGCGCCGGAACATGCGCCGCTCGCACCATGCCCTGACGGCGGCGGCCCATGGCGACTGCCCGAATTGCGGCGAGAAGAAGCTGCCGCACCATGTCTGCGCCGCCTGCGGTCACTATTCCGACCGCGAAGTTGTGAAAACGGCTGACTGACCTCAATCTCCTTGCCTGAAGACGCGAATCTTCCGGAAAGGGTGTCGGTGACGCGCGAATTGACCGTCTCTATTGACGCGATGGGGGGCGATGCCGGCCCGGGGGTTGCCGTGACCGCGCTGCACCGGGCGATCGAGCGCTATCCCGGTACCCATTATCTGCTGCATGGCGACGAGAATATCCTGGCCGAACTCCTGGCCAGGGAGCCGAAGCTGCAGGGCCGCGTCACCATCCGCCACGCCCCCGACCGCGTCAGCATGGACGACAAGCCCAGCCAGATCGTCCGCCGCGGCCAGAACACCTCGATGTGGCGGGCCATCGAATCGGTCAAGAAGGGCGAGGCCCAGGCCGTCGTCTCGGCCGGCAATACCGGCGCCCTGATGGCGATGAGCATGCTCCAGCTTCGCACCGTCGAAGGCATTTCCCGCCCCGCCATCGCCTCGATCTGGCCGACCATGCGCGGTCGCACCGTGGTGCTGGATGTCGGCGCCAATGTCACCGCCAGCGCCGACCAGCTGGTTGAATTCGCCATCATGGGCGAGGCCTTCGCCCATGCGGTCTTCAATTTGGACCGGCCCATTGTCGGCCTGCTCAATGTCGGCTCCGAGGAATTGAAGGGCAATGACGCGGTGCGCGGCGCCGCAGGTGTCCTGCGCAGCAGCAAGCTGCCCATCGCCTTTCACGGTTTCGTCGAAGGCAACGATATCACCGAAGGCCTGGTCGATGTCGTGGTCACGGATGGATTCACGGGCAATATCGCGCTCAAGACCGCCGAAGGCGCCGCCAAGCTGGTGGGGCAATATCTGCGCCAGGCGCTTAAACGGTCATTGTTGGGCATGATGGGCGCGATCCTGGCGGCCGGCGCCCTCAATACGCTGCGGCGCAATCTCGATCCCCGCGCTTCTTCCGGCGGCATCTTCCTGGGCCTGAACGGCATCGTGGTGAAGGCGCATGGCGGCACCGACGCCATCGGCTTTGCCGGCGCCCTCAGCATGGCGATCGACATGTCCAGGGCGGACCTCAATGCCCGCATCACGGCGGATCGCAACACGCTGGAAACGGCGCTGGAAACGGCGGCTCTGACATGATCCGAGCCCGTATTATCGGTTGCGGCGCCTTCCTGCCGGACAATGTCGTCAGCAATGACGAGCTGGCGAAGAAGGTCGATACCTCCGACGAATGGATTCGCGAGCGCACCGGCATCCGCCAGCGCTATATCGCCAGGGAAGGGCAGAACACCTCCGACTTGGCGCTGGGCGCGGCCCGTGCCGCCCTGATCGATGCCGGTATCGATGCCGGCGAACTGGACCTGGTCATCGTCGCCACCACCACCCCGGACCGCACCTTCCCCTCCGTCGCCACCATGGTGCAGTCTCGCCTGGGCATGGCCCATGGCGCCGCCTTCGACATCCAGGCGGTCTGCTCCGGCTTCATCTATGGCCTGTCGCTGGCCGACAGCCTGATCCGCACCGGCCAGGCCCGCACCATTCTCTTGATCGGCGCCGAGACCATGAGCCGGGTGCTGGACTGGAACGACCGCACCACCTGCGTGCTGTTCGGCGACGGCGCCGGCGCCGTGGTGCTGCAGGCCCATGACGGCAGGGGCGACAATTCCGACCAGGGTATCCTCAACACAAGGATATTCTCGGATGGGCGGCTGCACGACCTGCTGCACACCGATGGTGGGGTCTCTTCCACCGGCGGCGCCGGCCTGCTGCGCATGCAAGGCAAAGAGGTCTTCAAGCATGCCGTGGCCAACATCGCCGCCGCCATCGAGGCCTCGGCCGGCGCGGCCGGTATTCCGGTTTCCGAGGTGGACTGGTTCGTGCCCCACCAGGCCAACCAGCGCATCCTGGACGGGACCGCCAAGCGGCTGGGCATCGACCCGGGCAAGGTGGTCTCGACCGTGGCCAGCCATGGCAATACCTCGGCGGCCTCGGTGCCCCTGGCGCTGGTGACGGCGGTCCAGGACGGCCGGATCAAGCGGGGCGACCTGATACTCCTGGAAGCTATGGGGGCGGGTTTCACCTGGGGCGCAGCGCTCATAAGGTGGTAGCGCGGTCCTTTTGGGCCGTGGGTTCGTCGCGCGTGCTCACGGGCCATTGGCCCGCTGCGCGCGACGCTCTTGCCCACGTCCCAAAATTCCTCGCGCTACGGACGAGCAGAACCCCCTATTAGATACCCTCCGAGCACGGAAGATGAGGTCCTAGACCTATCTAATTGATATTGACGGGCTTTCCTGCTCGCCCTAGGCTTCTGTGGATAGATTGGAGTCGCTGGGGCCATGGCTACGGGAACTTTGACGCGCGCTGACCTGACGGAGTCGGTTTTCCAGGCGGTAGGCCTGTCGCGCACGGATTCGGCCCAGATGGTCGAGGATATGCTGGAAGAAGTTTGCGGCGCGCTCGCCAAGGGCGAGACCGTGAAGCTGTCCTCTTTCGGCACGTTCGCGGTGCGCCAGAAAAGTCAGCGCATGGGCCGCAACCCAAAGACCGGCGATGAAGTGCCGATCGCGCCGCGCCGCGTGCTGGTGTTCCGTCCCAGCCATGTTCTCAAGGCCGTGATCAACGGCCAGACGCCGTCGCCGGAAGCGGAGGATTAATTTTGTCATCGCCTGCATTCGCCTTTGCCGAAAAGTCGCCGGAAGCGTTCCGGACGATCAGCGAGGCCGCGGGTGATCTGGATTTGCCGCAGCATGTGCTGCGCTTCTGGGAAAGCCGCTTTCCGCAACTCAAGCCGGTGAAGCGCGCCGGCGGCCGCCGCTATTACCGCCCCGAGGATATCGACCTGCTGCGCGGCATCCGCGCGCTGCTCTATAGCGACGGCCTCACCATCAAGGGCGTGCAGAAGATCCTGAAGGATCGCGGCGTGCGCCATGTCGCCGAGATCGGCCGCGGCGCCCGCTTCAGTCCCACCGCGCCGCTGCCGCCCATGCCCCGTCCGGTGCCGGTGCAGCAGCCCTTGACCATGCGCCCCATCGAGACGGTGGACATGTTCTCGGAACAGCCTTTGCTGGCCGAACGGGAGCGGGTGAAGCTGGAAATGCTGCTGGCCGAACTCCAGCGCCTGAAGCAGCGCCTGAGGGCCGCCAGGGCCTGATTTTCCTCTCCTTTGACCGCGAGATTGACGGCAGGGCCCAGCCCCTATATTCCCGCGCCCTCGGGCTTTTTCGGCCCGGTGTCGGAACGTAGCGCAGCCTGGTAGCGCATCTGCCTGGGGGGCAGGGGGTCGTGGGTTCAAATCCCGCCGTTCCGACCATTTCTTTCCATGGCTTTGCCATGGAAAGAAATGACAAGCGGCGCAATTCCTCGTCGGCTTCGACATGGGTCAGGGCATAGGCGCCGTTGCGAAACCGGTAGCTGGCATAGACC
Organism: Rhizomicrobium sp.; assembly: GCA_035250225.1. Classification (GTDB taxonomy): domain Bacteria; phylum Pseudomonadota; class Alphaproteobacteria; order Micropepsales; family Micropepsaceae; genus Rhizomicrobium. The sequence continues at coordinate 15,002 of DATFFI010000082.1, forward strand.
AGACGGCCATCCTCTTCCTGTTCGAAACGCAACCGGTCCATGTCGTGGAAGATCATGACTTCTGGGATGTGTCGCGATACATCCAAGGCAACGCCAGGCCGATGGGAACGATCCAAAGCGTGCCGGCCAGGGCG
>DATFFI010000083.1:0-28803 GCA_035250225.1 Rhizomicrobium sp.
TCTTCAGCACCGCATATTCGGTGAGATTGAGATGCAAGGGGGTTACCGAAATCCTGCCGCCATGGATGGCGCCCAGATCGCTGTCTTCCGGCGGCATCGCTTCGCGGCGGCGCAGGCCGATCCAATAGTAAGCGCGCTCGCGCATATCCATGCGCTGATGGATTTCGGTGGATTGCAGATCGTAGCGGCCCTGCGGCACCAGCGCCACGCCGGTCACTGCGTCGGCGGCAATGGCGGGGAAGTTGACGTTCATCAGAATGTCTTTGGGCCAGCCCGCCGCCACCAGCTGCCGCACCACGGCGGGGCCATGCGTCCCGGCCGCGCTCCAGTCGATGCTGAGGCGCCCACTTTCGCCGGTCTCCTGGCTGAGGGCGACGGACGGAATGCCCAGGGCGCAGCCTTCCATCGCACCGGCGACGGTGCCGGAATAGGTGACGTCGTCGGCCAGGTTGGAGCCGGAATTGACGCCCGACAGGAGCAGGGACGGCGGCTCATGCTCCAGGATGCTGAGGCAGGCCATCATCACGCAATCGGTGGGCGTGCCGGTGACGGCATAGCGGCGCTCTTCCACCTGCCGCAGGCGCAAGGGATCGGCCAGGGTCAGGGAATGGGAGGCGCCCGATTGCTCATTCTCCGGCGCCACCACCCAGACATCGTCCGTCAGGGCGCGGGCGATCTTGACCGCCACCTCCAGCCCGGGGGCATGGATGCCGTCGTCATTGGTGACCAGGATACGCAGAGGTTTGGCCATGGGAGGGCGGTTAGAGCAAGTTGAGCCGTTTTTCACAATCTGAAACTTCGCCTATAAGCCTAATGTCATGAAACTGCTGTTTCTCAACCTTTCGCCGGTCAAGTTCACCGTCGAAACGCCGGAACAGGCGCCACTGGGCGGCAGCGAATCCTGCTGTGCCTATCTGGCGCGGCAGCTGGCCGCGAATGGTCATGACGTCACGCTGATGACGCATCTGCCCACATCAAAAAGCGGAACGCCGGAGCGCCTCAGGGGCGTGCGTCACCTGCCCGCCGACGCCGGCACCGGACTCTTCTTTCGCGAGGAGGATTTCGACGCCATCATCACCCTGACCTCGCCCGACAATGCCGAAAGCTTGAAGCGCGGCGCGCCCCGCGCCCTGAATGTCGCCTGGCTGCATCTGATGCCGCCGCAGCCGGTGATGGCCGGCCTGCCCCGCGCCACCCCCTTTATCGACTGCGCCGTCATGGTCAGCGACTATCAGCGCAAGGTGCTGCGCTTCGGCGGCCCCTCGCAGGTGATCGGCAACGGCATGGCGCCGTCTTTCGAGAATATGTTCGGATCGCCTGAGGAACTGCGCGCCGCCAAGGAAAACCGCGCCATCTATGCCAGCGTGCCCGACCGCGGCCTGGACGTGCTGGCGGTCGCCTTTCCGCAGGCCAGGATCGAAACGGCGCTGGATGTCTATTCCGGCATGAATCTCTATCAGCGCCACCAGGACGATGTGATGCTGGCACCGCTATATGACGCGGTAGAGAAGTTGCCGCGCACGCGTCGCCACCTCGCGGTCGGCCAGCGCGAACTGGCAATGGCAATGAAGGGCGCCGCCTTCCTGGCCTATCCCTGCATCCTGGCTGAGACCTATTGCATGGTGGCGCTGGAAGCGATGGCGGCGGGACTGAAGGTGGTGGCGACCGATGCGGGGGCGCTGCCGGAAAGCACTTTAGGTCATGCCGACCTGCTGCCCCTGGCCGGGCTGGACACGCATGCGCTGGTGCCGCGCTTCGCCGCCCATCTGGAAAAGAATGTCGGCGACTTCCTGGCGCAGCCGGAAGCATGGGCCGAAGAACGCTTCACCCAGGTGCAAGAGGTCAATCGCCGCTGCTCCTGGCAAGCGCGCGCGAAAGAATGGGAAACATTTCTCGGGCCGGCTGTTGCCTGGAAGCGGGGCACTTAAGCTCAGTTGTCATGGCTCACTTTGCGTGGGCCATGACAACCAGAGATAATCAACCAATCTTGGCTTTGCCGCCCATATAAGGGCGCAGCACATCCGGAATAGCGACCGAGCCATCGGCCTGCTGGTAATTCTCCAGGATCGCCACCAGGGTGCGGCCCACCGCCAGGCCGGAGCCGTTCAGCGTGTGCACCGGCCCCTTCACCTTGCCCTCGGCATTGCGATAGCGCGCGTTCATGCGCCGCGCCTGGAACTCGCCGCAGTTGGAGCAGGAGGAAATCTCGCGGAAGGCGTTCTGCCCAGGCAGCCAGACTTCGATGTCGTAGGTCTTGCGGGCGCCGAACCCCATATCGCCGGTGCAGAGGGTGACGACGCGATGGGCCAAATCCAGCCGCTTGAGGATTTCCTGGGCTGCATCGGTCATGCGCTCATGCTCGGCCTCGGACTGGTCGGGCGCGGTGATCGAAACCAGTTCGACCTTGCTGAACTGATGCATCCGGATCATGCCGCGCGTATCCTTGCCCGCCGCGCCGGCCTCAGCCCGAAAACAGGGCGTGCAGGCAGTAAAACGCAGTGGCAGCTCGGATTCATTCAGGATTTCGTCCGCGACATAATTGGTCAGCGGCACTTCAGCGGTGGGGACCAAGTACCGTTCGGCGCCCAGTTGATTTGCCACTCGTAACAACTGCTCGCCTGTCGCGTTGTCGCGCGTCAGATTTGGCATCCCAGCTTGCAATGCAAGTTCTTTGAACTGCCCTTCGGTAATTGAAGAAGTTGTGGGCTTCCCCGCAATGACAAAGAGGTCCTCTTCAAATTTGGGGAGTTGCCCGGTCCCAAACATGGCTTTTCCGTGCACGAGCACCGGGGGCGAGACTTCGGTGTAGCCAAAATTTTCGGTGTGGGTGTCCAGCATGAAAGCGGCGATGGCGCGTTCCAGCTTGGCCAATTCCGCCTTGAGATACACAAAACGCGCGCCGGAAACCTTGGCGGCGCGCTCGAAATCCATCTGGCCGAGCGCCTCACCAATCTCAAAATGCTGTTTGGGAGCATTGAGACCTGGAGGTGAGCCGAACGCGCGGGCAGCATTTGGCATATTGCCGCTTTCATCTTCGCCGTCCGGAACATCAGCAGCCGGTAGGTTCGGTAGTTCGGCCAGCATCTTGCGCAACTGCCATGTCAATTCTCGCTCGCTCTCCTCTCCCGCCTGAATTGAATCCTTTAGCCCCGTCACTTCGGCCATCAGGGCGGCGGCCTGGGCCTCGTCCTTTTTCGCCTTGGCCTGGCCGATCAATTTGGACGCTTCGTTGCGGCGGGCCTGGGCGGTCTGTAGCCGCACCAACAGGTCGCGCAAATCCTTGTCCTTGGCCAGCAGCCGGTCGGCTTCCGCCGCGGCGCTTTCCCGGAAGGCGGGCCGCCGGCTTAACGCCGCCACGAAAGCGTCCCGGTCGTCGCGAATGGCCTTGATGTCGTGCATGATTCACCCGTCCCGCGCCGCCTCATGCCACGGGTGTGCAGGCGCGTCAAAACCCGCTTTCCGCCGCCGGCCCAAGCTTCCTCGGGTTAATGCCATCCTAATGAAATGGCTTGCTTTGTCCGAACCGGCGAAACCGCGGCGCAATCGCTCAGGCGTAAGCTGTGCGACGGGGTAGCGGGGATTGCGCCGTGCGCAGGCGTCCTTCATGGAAGGGGATACTGGATATGCTGGACGGGCAGTTGGCCCGGCTCAGCCCCTTTCACTCGGCCCTGATACTGACGGCTGCCGCAGTGGCGGCAATTGTTCCCGCCCATTTCCTGATCCGCTATCTGCAGAATCTGCCCGTGGCACCGGCGGCCGCGATCAACCTGGTGGTCGAACTCACCGTGGTGCTGCTGCCGATGATTCTGCATGCCCGCCGCAAGATCACCGAGCTGAAACAATCCAAGACCGAAGCGGCGGAAATGTCGCGCCGGCTCCAGATTGCCGCCGAGGAAGCGCACCATGCCAACCGCGCCAAATCGCTCTTTCTCGCCAATATGAGCCATGAGCTGCGCACCCCGCTCAACGCCATCATGGGCTTTTCGGAAGTGATGAAGGGCCAGCATATGGGGCCGGTGAACAATTCCCGCTACCTTGCCTATGCCCATGACATCCATGCCTCGGGCCACTATCTGCTGGGGATCATCAACGATATTCTCGACCTCTCCAAGATCGAGGCCGGCAAGATGACGCTGGAGAGCGCCGAGGAATTCGAACTCACGCTCACGGTGCGCAGCGCTGTCGGCATGATCGAGAATCTGGGCGAGAAGTTCCAGGTGACGCTGATCGACGAACTGCCCCATGACGGCGTGCGGCTGGTGGCAGTGGAACGCATGCTGCGCCAGATCGTGATCAATTTGGTGGGCAACGCCATCAAATTCACCCCCGCGGGCGGTACGGTGCGGATCGGCGGCGGCCGCCTGGACACGGGCGGCTACGAGATCTATTTCCGCGACAGCGGGGTAGGCATGCGCGAGGAAGACATCGTTCTGGCCTGCACGCCCTTCGGCCAGATCGCCAACATGACAGGCGCCAGGCATACCGGTACCGGGCTGGGACTGCCGCTGGCCAAGGCGATGATGGAGCTGCATTGCGGCGCCATGTCCATCGCCAGCACTCCCGGCGAGGGCACGACCGTGATGGTGACCTTCCCGGCCAGCCGCGTGCTGGACGATCAGGGCGAGGCCCAGCGCGTCGCGTGATTTTTTAAGAGCCCGCGACGTCCGTCGAGGCGGACTCCGCTCCTTCCTTCGCCGCCCGTCCCGCTTCCGCGCGCAGGCGCTTGCGTTCGAACATCGCCACCAGCAGGATGGAAATCTCGTAAAGGCCGACCAGCGGCACCGCCAGCGCCAGCATCGAGATTCCCATATCGGGCGGCGTCACCACCGCCGCCAGCGCCGTAATGCCGACAATGGCGAAGCGGCGGGAATTGCGCAGCTGCTGCGAGGTGAGGATCCCCACCTTGCCCAGCAGCGACAGCAGCACCGGCAGCTGGAATGTCAGACCGAAGGCCAGGATGATCTTGGTCACCAGATCGAGATATTCGTTCACCTTGGGCATGAGCTCCATGTCCGCCGTCTGGAACCCGGCAAAGAAATGGATGGCGTAGGGTAGCAGCACGTAATAGGCGAAGGCCCCGCCCACGCCGAAGCAGATGGGCGTGGCGATCAGGAACGGCAGGAAGGCGTTGCGTTCGTGGCGGTAGAGGCCGGGCGCGATGAACATCCAGATCTGGGCGGCGATGAAGGGAAATGCCAGGCAGAGGCCGCCGAACATGCCGATCTTGATATAGGCGAAAAAAGGTTCGCCCAGAGCCGTGAAGATCATCGTCTTGCCGGTCTGGTGCTGCAGCGGAAGCTGCAGGAAGTGGAAAACGTCCTTGGCGAAGAAAAAAGCGACACCGAAGGCGATGAAGAAGAAAATCCCCGACCAGATCAGCCGCTTACGCAGCTCGATCAGATGCTCCATCAGAGGCGCCTTGGTGGCGTCCAGCGCCGCCTCATCTTCCGGTGTCGGCGCAATCACGATGCGGCGCGCTCGCTGGCGGACTGGGCCGCCGGTTCAGCCGCGACGGGCTCGGGCGCCACAGGCCCGGACGTCGGTTGCGGAGGGACAGGCGTATCGGTGACCTGGAATTCGCCGGCGCGCGGCTCGTCGATGCCGTAATCGACCGGTTCGTCCAGCGTCTTCTCGATGTCGCTCAGCGGATTCTTGGCCTTCAGCGCTTCGACTTCCTTGCGCAGCTCGTCCAGCTCGGTCTGACGCGCCATCTCGTCGAAGCTGCGCTTGAATTCATTGGCCATGGCGCGCGCCTTGCCGGCCCAGCGCCCCATCGCATGCATGACCTTGGGCAGATCCTTGGGCCCCACCACCACCAGGGCGACGCCAAGCACGATCAGCAGCTTCCAGCCGAAAAAATCGAACATTGCTTACGCCCCGACGGGACCGTCAGACGGCGGTCTTGTCCTTGTTGACCTCTTCAGCAGTGCGGGCTTCGCCATTGATGACCTTGGGGTCATCCTTCTCGGCCAACCCCTTTTTGAAGCTGTTCACGCCCTTGCCGAAATCGCCCATCATCTCGGAAATCTTCCCCTTGCCGCCAAAGAAGATCAGCACGACCACCGCCAGGATCAGCCAGTGCCAGATGCTTAAGCCACCCATGACATTCTCCTTAAACCTTTGAAACTTCGTGCCTTTTAAGGGGCACGGCCGGTGCAGGCCGGCGCTTTGGCTCTGTTAAAGCCCGGGCGCGGCTGCCACGCAAGTCTGGGCTGAAAATGGGGTTTCTTTGGGGTGTTTCAAACCGCCGCCGGCCGCGAAGAGATCGCGGGGCGGGAAATGAGCCGGACCGGGCGGCGCGCGTCCCCTGGACTAACGCGCCGCCTGTCGCGCACGCGCGGGAATAGACCCGCGGGCGCCTGTTACATCAGGCCCGAGCCGAAAATGACATAACCGGCGACGCCAATGATCAAAACCACCGGAATCGCTGCTGCTGCTATTTTTGCGAGAAGACCGCCACGATCGACATCGTCGGGGAGGTGCATATCGTGTTCCATGCAATGCTCCTGCTATGACGTGAAAGTGCTGTCATCATACGCCTGTGCCCCGCGCTTGTTGAGGGGAAAAAAGCGGTTAGCACCGCTTAATCAAGGCGTTGAGAACCTTCCGCCTCAGGAAAGTAACTAAAATCCTGGCTGTCCGTCCCGGTGCGCGAGGCGGAACTAGCCGACCAGAATCTCGCCCCGGCGATCCATGGCGTCGGCGAGTTCGCCCAGCCGCTTCTGCACCGGCTCGCTGGCGATGGCCTCGCGCTTCCTGGGCACTTCGAGAATGACCTTGGCCGGGGTGACGCGCAGCTTGTAGTGGGCGAGTTCGCCCGGGGCGGTGGCCGAGAGCGAGAAGGCGAAGCGCCAGGTCAGGCCCAGCAGCCGCGCGCGCTTTTCATCATCCTTGTCCAACAGGCCGGCCAGCGCGAATTCGCGGGGAAAATCCTCGTCGCCGGAATAGCGATGGAAGATCGAGGCCGCAATCAGGGCGCGGGCGCGGTGATCGGCGCCGGCGAACGGCGCGGTCAGCACCTGGCTGAAGACGCCGACGGCGCGATCATCGGGATGACGGCGCCAGCCGATATCGGAAAAGAAGGCCGAGGCCTCGCGGATACGGGCCATCTCGGCGCTTTCGCCGTCGAACAGCACCCGGGTCCAGTCGAACATTTCCTGGGCATAAGCCGGCACGCGCGCCAGGCGCTCATTGCTGGCGCGGGCGAACTCCGTCAGCGGGTCCTTGGCGCGTTCCTCAGGCGAAAGACTGGAATAGAGCAATCCCTCGCGCAGGCCATAGGCCGAAATCACCACATCCTTGATGCCCCCCGCCTCGATCAGGCGTTCCAGCACGACGGCGCCGTAAGGCAGGGAATCGGCGCGGCGCTTGGACACCACCTTGATCTTGCGGATCGAGTCTTTCGACAGGCCGGCGAGCAGCTTGCACAGGCGCAGGGCGCGGCCGCGCGGGATCACATATTGCTGCAGCACATGCAGGGGATAATTCTGGTCCTCCATGTCGATGCGGGCAAAGCTGCGCCAGATGCCACCCACCGCATACAGCGCGGTGGCATCGATATCGGGCAGCGACTTGAGACCCTTATCGACAATATCACGTGCCTTGTCGGGATCGCCCTTGGACTGGTCCATCAGCCGCAAGGGACCGAAAGGCAGGGTGAAGGCCTTGCCGGTCTTGCCGCCCCTGACCCCGACCATGTCCAGACTGCCGCCGCCCAGATCGGCGGCCAGGCCATCGGCATCAGGAATGCCGGCAATGACACCTTCGGCGGCGATGCGGGCCTCGTCCTCGCCCGCCAGGATGCGGATGGGCGAGCCCCAGGCCTTTTCCGCCCGGGCGATGAATTCGGCGCCGTTGGAAGCATCGCGCGCCGCCGCCGTCGCCACCGCCTCGCGGGTCGGAACCCCCAACCCGTCGGCGATCAGGCGGAAGCGCGCCAGCGCCTCCAGCGCCTCGGCGCAGCCTTCGGCATGCAACCGCCCGGTCGAGACCATGTCCCGGCCGATGCCGCAGATCGACTTTTCATTCTGGACGGTGGCGGCGGTGCGGCACTCGCCTTCATAGACGACCAGGCGCACCGAATTGGAACCGATATCGACAATGGCGACGGGCACGCGCGCCCGGTCGGGCGCCGCTTGCGGCGTAACCTTCCTCAGATCGCTGACCGGCAAAGTCAGGACCGGGATTTCTGCATCTTGAGGGCGCGGCCGCGGCCCGAAAGAGAAGGATTGGTCATGAAATAAGTATGCGCCGAAAAAGCGTCTGCGTCCTCGGAATGAGAATCGCGGACATAGGTTCCATCCGGCTGCATATACCAGCTTTGGGCCTGATCCTTCATCTGGGCGCCCATGATCTGGTCAAGGACTTGTTGATGGACGGTGGGATTCTCAATCGGAACAAGGGTCTCGACCCGCCGGTCGAGGTTCCGAGGCATCCAGTCGGCCGAGGAAATATAGACCCTGGCCTCCTTGTGCGGCAGAGCATGGCCGTTGCCGAAGCAGATGACGCGGCCATGCTCCAGGAAGCGGCCGACGATGCTTTTGACCCGGATATTTTCGGAGAGGCCGGGAACGCCCGGCCTGAGGCAGCAGATACCCCGCACCACCAGGTCGATCTTCACGCCCGCCTGGCTGGCGCGGTAGAGCGCGTCGATCATGTGCGGATCGACCAGGCTGTTGAGCTTGACCCAGATCGCCGCCGGCTTGCCCGCCTTGGCGTGCATCATCTCCTGCTGGATGCCCTCGATCAGGCGCCCACGCAGCGAGGTGGGCGACATCGCCATCTTTTCCATCGCCATCGGCTCGGCATAGCCGGTGATGAAATTGAAGACCTGGGCGGCATCGCGGCCCAGCGCCGGATCGGCGGTGAAGAGAGACAGGTCGGTATAGATGCGCGCCGTGTTGGGATGATAGTTGCCGGTGCCGAAATGGGCATAGGTATGAAGCTGGCCGCCCTCGCGCCGCACCACCAGGCTGACCTTGGCATGGGTCTTGAGCGCCACGAAGCCATAGACCACCTGCACGCCGGCCCGCTCCAGGTCGCGGGCCCATTTGATATTGGCGGCTTCGTCGAAACGGGCCTTCAGCTCCACCAGCGCAGTAACCGACTTGCCGGCTTCCGCCGCCTCGATCAGGGCGGCGACGATGGGGCTGTCATGGCTGGTGCGGTAGAGCGTCTGCTTGATCGCCACCACGTCGGGATCGGCCGCGGCCTGGCGCAGGAACTGGACCACCGTGTCGAAGCTCTCGAAGGGGTGATGGACGATCAGGTCCTTTTCCCGGATGGCGGCGAAACAGTCGCCGCCATGGTCGCGGATGCGCTCGGGAAAACGCGGGATGTAGGGCTTGAACTGCAGGTCCGAACGCTCCGGCAGGATCAGCTTGGCCAGGTCGGACAGGCCCATCAGATTTTCGACGATCACGATCTCGCTATCGTCCAGGTCCAGATGGCCGGCGATGAAGCGGCGCAGGCCGTCGGGCATCGACTTGCTGCATTTCATGTGGATGACGCTGCCGCGGCGGCGGCGCTTGAGCAGCGTCTCGAACAGCAGCACCAGGTCTTCGGCCTCTTCCTCCACTTCGACATCGCTGTCGCGCAGGATGCGGAACAGGCCCCAGCCCGAAACCTTCTTGCCGGGGAACAGCCGCTCGAACTGCAGCGCGATCACGTCCTCCAGCGGCAGGAAGCGGACGCGTTTTTCGGTATCGGGCAGGCGGATGAAGCGGCGCAGCTGCGGCGGCACCGGGATCAGGGCGGTAAAGACCTTGCCGTCCTGCTTGCCTTCCAGCTCCAGCGCGATGGTGAAGCCCAGATTGGGAATGAAGGGGAACGGATGCGCCGGATCGATCGCCAGCGGCGTCAGCACCGGGAAAATCTGCTGGCGATACTGTTCTTCCAGGAAGACGCGGTCGGCGTCGGACAATTCTTCCGGCGACGCCACGATCACCTGGGCGTCGCGCAGTTCGCGGTTGATGCCGGCCCAGACCTGCTGCTGGTCGGAGATCAGTCCGCGCGCGGTCTCGTCCACCCGGGCCAACTGCGCGGCTGGCGAAAGACCGTCGGCAGACGGCGTGATGACATTCTCGCGCACCATGCCCATCAGGCCGGCGACGCGCACCATGTAGAATTCGTCCAGGTTCGAAGCCGAGATGGAAAGAAAGCGCAGCCGCTCGAACAAAGGATGACGGCGGTTGGTCGCCTCCTCGATCACCCGGCGATTGAAGGCCAGCCAGGAGAGTTCACGGTTGACGAAGCGCGACGGCGACGCCGGGTCGAAAACCCGGACATTGGAGCCTTCCAGCGCCACGACATCGTCGGTCGCCAAGTCAGTCGTCAGATCATTGGCCGGAAGGGGTTCTGCGCTTGTGGACATGAGGAACTCTAGACCGAAACCATGAATTTATCATGGCGGTGCGGCGGCCAGCAGATCCCTGATAAGCCCCAGATTTATCGGCCTTTTTTCCGAAAGCGCCCGGGCATCGACCAGGGCCACGAAGTCGCGTATCGCCTCTGGGCTGCGGGCCAGCCGCTCGATCATGTGGCGGATGACCGGCTCGGGCACCGTCAATTGCCGGTCGGCGAACAGCTTGGCCGCCAGCCCGGCCAGCAGCGCATCGTCGGGCGCCCCCAGGTCGAACGCCAACGCGGCGGCATAGCGGGACGCAAGGTCCGGCAGCGCCACCCGCCAGGTCGCCGGCGGGGCGCGGCCGGTCAGAAGCAGCGGCGCCCCCCGCTCGAACAGGGCGAAGAGCGCCCGCTCATGCGCCTCGCCGAACGCGGTATCGACATCCTCGACCGCCACCGGGCCGGACGTTGTGCCGCTAAGAGGGGTGTCGCCAAGCGCGGCGGCAGCGATCACCGTCGCGCCGGAGGCATCGGCCCAGATTTGCGCCAGGTGCGACTTGCCGGAAGCCGCCGGCCCATGCAGCACCGCCGCCGGCGCCGGCCAGGCGGGATAGGAATCGAGAAAAGCCAGCACGCGTTCATTGCCGGGCGCCGGAATGAAATCGGCGCGCGTCAGCCGGGCGCGCGGTTCGATGGGGAATATGAGTTGCGATGGCATCAGCCAAAAACCATCAGAGGCGCTGACCTGCAAACAAGGCCCGCAGCAGCACCAGGCCATAGCCCAGCCCCGACACCACCGTCAGCGCTGCGGTGATCCAGGCGGCGCCCAGCATCAGGCGCGGCGCCTCCAGCAGGAACGCCAGCAGCACCAGCCAGCCGCCGACATAGACGATCTGCATCACGGTCGAAGCCTTGCCCAGCCATGAGGCTTCCACTTTCAGGGGCAGCTTGAGCATCCCGACCAGCAACCAGCCCAGCGCGATGCATCCGTCACGCAACAGCACCAGCGCCACCAGCCACCAGGGCGCGACACCAACCTGCAGCAGCGCCAGGAAGCAGAGCAGCATCAGCAATTTGTCAGCCGCCGGATCGAGCCAGGCGCCGAAGCGCGAGGTCAGGCGCCAGTGGCGGGCGATGAAGCCGTCCAATCCGTCGCTGAGTCCGGCGGCGGCGAAAAGCAGCAGCGCCGACATGTCCCGGCCTTCCAGGATCAGCCAGGCGGTCAGCGGCGCCGCCGCCAGCCGCAACAAAGACAGGAAATTGGGCAGGTGCTTGAGCACCGGCAAACTCAGGAGGCGGAGGCGAGCAGCCACTGCCCGCCCCTGCTGGTGAGGGACAGACGCGCCGCCCCCAACGCCTCGCGCAACTGATCGGCGGTGCCCATATAATTGATCTGCATCCGCACATAGCCCATATCCATCGCCACCAGTGTGACGCCGGTGACCTGCGAAACCCCGGCCAATGCGGTCTGCGCCTCATTCCATTGGCTCAGGCTGGCGATGCGCATATCCACCGTGAGACGCCCGCGCTGGCTGGGATCGATGGCGGTTCGCGCTTTCCACAGATCGTCGATCACATTGGCGGCTGCCAGAGCGGCGCTGGAATAGGCCGTGGCCGGTTGCGGCGTCGCGACATCGACGCTGGCGCGGCCGGCGGCCTGGCCCATCGCCAGGCGGCGAACATTCACCGTCACCTTGCCGGGTGACTGGATGGCCTGCACCAGCGCCACCGCGTCGGCACGCGCCCGGCCCGCCGCGGCGGCGACATCGTTCCAGCCGGCGCCTTCGAAATTCAGGCCCGCCATGGCGCGCAACTCGTCGGCCGGCGGCAAGCTGAAGGGCACCAGATTGTTCTGCTGCACCGAGGGCGAACCCAGCGCCTGGGCCCAGCCGCCACCCGAGACATTCGGCGCCATCGGCACCACCAGGATGCGTTGCGCACTGCCCTGGGCGAAGGCGATGCTGGAACTGCGCAACAGCCGGTTCACCGCGTCGGGATTGAAGATGTAAGAAACGTCGGCGACATAGCGCGTGGTCGAGCGCCGTTCATTGGCGACATTGTAGCCGCGGGAAAGACGCAGCAGCGCCGCCTGGTCCAGGTTGGGCTGGCGGCCCCAGTCGCGCTGCGCCGTCAGGCGGCGATACAGGAGTTGGAAGGCGCGGGGCCGGCCCTCGGCGATGGCGGTGGTGAAAGCCTCGGTCGAGGATTTGGCCGTCACATCGACGCGGATGTCGGAAACGGTATAGAGGTCGCCGCGGGTCTGCGCCGCAACTGGTCCGGCGACCAACTCGGCGGCCAGCAGCACCATTGCCGCAAGGGCCGGAAGAATAACGGAAAAACGCATGTCCTGACCTGGTTGGGGAACGGGGGTTCGGGGGCGGGATTATAGCACCCCGCCGCCATGGCGAAAGCGAGCCGGCTGCATGCGAATTGTTATCCGCCCGCCGGAGCGCCTGTGCGTATCCCCGTCCGGGAACGTTGCACCGCCCTGCCCGGGCTCTATAAACGGCCCCGAACCCCTGACCTTCGCGGAACCATGTCCGGCAACGGCCTTACCTATAAAGACTCCGGTGTCGACATCGATGCCGGCGAGGCCCTGGTCGAACGCATCGCCCCCGCCGCCCGCGCCACCCGCCGTTCCGGTGCCGATGCCGATCTGGGCGGCTTTGGCGGGTTGTTCGACCTCAAGGCCGCCGGCTTCAAGGATCCGATCCTGGTTTCCGGCACCGACGGCGTCGGCACCAAGCTCAAGATCGCCATCGACACCGGCCGCTATGAAGGTCTGGGCCAGGATCTGGTCGCGATGTGCGTCAACGACGTCGTCGTGCAGGGCGCCGAGCCGCTTTTCTTCCTCGACTATTACGCCACCGGCAAGCTGGACGTGGACAGCGCCGCCATCGTGATCGAAGGCATCGCCCGCGCCTGCAAAGCGTGCGGCTGCGCCCTGATCGGCGGCGAAACCGCGGAGATGCCGGGTCTTTACGGCAAGGGCGATTTCGACCTGGCCGGTTTCACGGTGGGCGCGGTGGAGCGTGACGGCATCCTGCCCAAGACACAGACCATGAAGGAGGGCGATGTGCTGATCGGCGTCGCCTCCAGCGGCGTCCATTCCAATGGCTTCTCGCTGGTGCGCAAGATCGCCGCCACGGCGAACCTCACCTGGGAGTCCGACGCGCCCTTCGCACCCGGCAAGAAACTGGGCGAAGCCCTGCTGACGCCGACGCGGCTGTATGTAAAGGGCGCGCTGGCCGCGATCCGCACCGGCGGGGTCAAGGGCCTGGCGCATATCACCGGCGGCGGCATCACCGACAATCTGCCGCGTTGCCTGCCGCCAGGATTGGACGGCGAAGTCGATCTGGCCCGCATCAATCCCCTGCCCGTCTTCGAATGGCTGGCCCGCGCCGGCGGCGTCAAGGAAGCCGAGATGCTGCGCGCCTTCAATTGCGGCATCGGCCTGGTTGCCGTCGCATCGCCGGACGATGCTGCCTCCGTGATCGAAGCCTTCCAGGGCGCCGGCGACAAGGCCGCGCGCATCGGCACGCTGGTGGCGGGCGAGGCACCCAGTGAAGCCAAAGTCCGTTACAAAAACGCGCTGAAACTGTGACCGCGCCCCGCAAGCTTCCGGTCGGCGTGCTGATCTCGGGCCGGGGCAGCAACCTGCAATCCCTGATCAATGCCAGCGGCGCCGAAAGCTTTCCGGCCCAGATTGTGCTGGTGATTTCCAATATCGAAGGCGCGGCCGGCCTGGCGCGCGCCTCGGCGGCCGGCATTGCCGTCAAGCTGATTCCGCACCTGGGCAAGAGCCGCGAGGATTTCGACGCCGAGCTGGACGCCGCCTTCCGCGCCGCGGGCGTGGAACTGATCTGCCTGGCGGGTTTCATGCGCATCCTCTCGGACGGTTTTGCCCGCGCCTGGGAAGGCAAGCTGATCAATGTGCATCCGTCGCTGCTGCCCGCCTATCGCGGCACAGGCGTGCATGAACGGGTACTTGAAGCGGGTGAGAAGCAATCCGGTGCCAGCGTGCATTATGTGGTACCGGAACTCGATGCCGGCCCGGTGATTGCACAGGTCGCGGTGCCGGTGCTGCCGCACGATACGCCCGACACGCTGTCCGACCGGGTGCTGGAAGCGGAACACCGGCTCTATCCCACCGCCCTGCGCCTGGTCTGCGAAGGCCGGGTCAAATTGCAGGATGGCGTGGCGGTATTCGCAACATAACTCACCATGGCCGGGCAGCCGAAGGGCGCGACCCGGGCATCCATATTCGTGCCGCTTGATGGAAAGTCGGATGACCGGCTCGGAGGCCAGTCACGGTGGCTATTGGATACTCAATCCAGCCAACTCAGCCGAAACTGCCCAGAGCCGTTCGCCATCGCCATCATTCAGCGCATGCACGGTCGGCTTGTGCAGCCTGCTCTTGTAGAAATATTCGCCATTGACCCCTGCCACCGCCGGCGAGGCGGCAAGATAGATGATGGTCTTCGCGCCCTCTTCCGGCGAAATCGCGCCCACCGGTTTGGCGATCTTGATGAAAGGCTGCATCAGGCCGCCCGATTCGTCTCCGAAGCGGGTGGCGACAAAGCCCGGATGCAGTACATTGGCGGTGATGCCGCGCCTCAGCCTTCGGCTTAAGGCACGCGTAAAAAGAATATTCATCAGCTTGCTCCGGGAATAAACGCCGAAGCCGCGATAACCATGCTCCGACTGCAGGTCGCCGAAATCCATCGCCGCGCCGCGATGGGCGTCGGACGCCGTCACCACGATGCGGCCGCCATCGGCGATGTTGGGCAAGAGCAAGTTGGTGACGACGAAATAGGCCATATGATTGAGGGCGAAGGTTTTCTCCAGTCCATCCGCCGTGACGGTGTGGCGGTTGAACAGGGCGCCTGCATTATCGATCAGCACATCGATGCGGGGCTCGTCGGCCGCGATTTCACAGGCCACACGCCTCATCTCGGACAGCAGCGAGAGGTCGGCAATATGCACGGCATGGACGACGCCCGGATTGGCGGCATGCAGCAGATTCTGGGTCGCGGCGGCGCGGCCCGGGTCGCGGGCGATATGAACGATGCGGGCGCCCTGCTCCGCCAGGCGGATGGCGGCGACTTCGCCGATGCCGGAGGTAGCTCCCGTGATGACGACGGTCCTGCCCTGCATATGAAAAAGGCTCCGGTCGCGAAACCGGAGCCTTTTAGCACCTGTGCGGGACTTCGTCCCGGCCTCGCGCCCTCATTCTTCGGGCGCTGCGCGTTGGCTTAGCTTTTCTTGGCGAGCACAGCGAGCCTGGAAAAGCTAGCCCTAGCCGAGCGTAGCGAGGCGCGGCGGAGCCTCACCCAACGATATCCAGATCGCGGAAGAAGAACTTGATCTCATTGGCGGCAGTTTCCGGCGCGTCGGAACCATGGACCGAATTGGCCTCGATCGATTCAGCGTACTCCTTGCGGATGGTGCCCGGCGCCGCGTTGGCGGGATTGGTCGCGCCCATCACGTCGCGGTTCCTCTGGATGGCGCCTTCGCCCTCCAGCACCTGCACCACCACCGGACCCGAGATCATGAACTTGACCAGATCCTTGAAGAAGGGACGCTCCTTGTGGACGCCGTAAAAGGCTTCGGCATCGGCCTGGGAGAGGCGGAGACGACGGCTGGCAACGACGCGCAGGCCGGCATCCTCGAACTTGGCGACGATCTTGCCGGTCAGGTTGCGGCGGGTCGCGTCCGGCTTGATGATCGAAAGGGTGCGCTCGACGGCCATGCGGGTCTCCAAATGGGGGGGAATTCGCGGGCCTTATAGCGGCGACATTGCACAAAGGGCAAGGACCGTTATAAGGCCGCCCAATGCTGGCAATTGACAATATCGTGGTCCGGATCGCGGGGCGGGAGATCCTCTCCGGCGCCACCGCCAACCTGCCTGCCGGGCGGCGGATCGGCCTGGTCGGCCGCAACGGCGCGGGCAAATCCACCCTGTTCAACGTCATTCTGGGGCGGTTGCACCAGGATGACGGCGAGATCAGCTGGCCGTCCGCCTGGAAAGTCGGCGCCGTGGCGCAGGAAGCGCCGGGCACCGATGTCAGCCTGCTGGATACAGTGCTGGAAGCCGATACCGAACGCACCCGCCTGCTGGCCGAGGCCGAACACGAGACCGACGGCCACAAGCTGGGCGAGATCTATCACCGGCTGGAAGCGATCGACGCCTATACCGCGCCGGCCCGCGCCGCCGAAATCCTGGCCGGCCTGGGCTTCTCGGCGGAAGACCAACTGCGGCCCTGCAAGGAATTCTCCGGCGGCTGGCGCATGCGCGTCGCGCTGGCAGCGATCCTGTTCACCGCGCCGGACCTGCTGCTGCTGGACGAGCCCACCAACTATCTCGATCTCGAAGGCGTGCTCTGGCTGGAGAATTTCATCCAGAAATATCGCGGCACCATCCTGATCGTCAGCCATGACCGCGACCTCTTGAACACCGCCTGCGAATTCATCCTGCATCTGGAGCGCGGCAAGCTGAAGCTCTACACCGGCGGCTACGACACTTTTGTCGAGACAAGGGCGGCAGCGCGCGCCAACGACATGGCGTTTGCGAAAAAGCAGGAAGCCGCCCGCGCCCATATGCAGAAATTCGTCGACCGCTTCAAGGCGTCGGCGGCCAAGGCGCGCCAGGCCCAGAGCCGCGTCAAGATGCTGGCCAAGATGGCGCTGGTGGAAGTACCGCCGGACGAATTCGTGGCGCCGATCCGCATCCCACAGGCCACCGAAGCCTCGCCGCCGCTGATCACCATGGACCGCGCCAGCGTCGGCTATGAGCCGGGCAAGCCGATCCTCACCGGCCTCTCCTTCCGCTTCGATCCGGAAGACCGCGTCGCGCTCCTGGGCAAGAACGGCAACGGCAAATCGACCATGGCCAAGCTGCTGGCGGGCAAGCTCTCGGCGATGGCGGGCGAATTCACCCCCGCCCGCAAGCTGGTGGTGGGCTATTTCGCCCAGCACCAGGCCGAAGAACTCGATACCGGCATCACCCCGATCCAGACGCTGCAGCATTTGCGTCCGAAGCTGACGTTGGAGCAGGTGCGCACCCAGTTGGGCGGCTTCGGCTTTTCCGCCGACAAGGCCCAGACCCAGGTCGGCAAATTGTCGGGCGGCGAGCGGGCACGGCTGATGCTGGCGCTGACCACGCTCGACAAGCCCAATTTGCTGATCCTGGACGAACCGACCAACCATCTCGACATCGACGCCCGCAACGAGCTGCTGACGGCGCTGAATGATTTCGACGGCGCGGTGATCCTGGTCAGCCATGACCGCCGCCTGATCGAGGCCACCGCCGACCGCCTGCTGCTGGTGGCGGACGGCCATGTGAAACCGTTCGAAGGCGATCTCGACGATTACCGCAAATTCCTGCTCACCGGCGACAACCGCCCGACGCGGCGCGCCGAACCGGACGCAAAGCCGAAAAAGGAAGAGCAGCGCCGCGCCAATGCCGGCAAGCGCCACAATCTCAAGCCGCTCAAGGACAAGATCGACGCCGCGGAGTCGCAGATCGCGACCCTCAATGCCGAAATCACCAAGCTGGACAAGGCACTGGCCGATCCCCTGCTTTTCACCAACGATCCCGCCAAGGGCAACGCCGTATCGAAGAAGCGCGCCGATGCCGCCCGCAAGCTGGAAGCGGTGGAAAAGACCTGGCTGGCGGCGCAGGAAGAATATGACGCCGCAATGGCCGAAACCTGAATTTCAGGCGCAAATCCGGTTCGGATCCTGAAAACCGGCGCTGCTATCTTTCCCACCCAATCCTGATACGGTCACCGGACAGATGGGGTGACCGGTGGCGGACAAGCGTTTTTTCCGGTCGGACGGGCCATTCGGCCTGGCCGCCATCGCGGCCCATGCCGGGGCGGTGCTGCAACAGCCCGAATGCGGCACGCTCCTGATCCACGATCTCGCCGGGCTGGACCAGGCCGGGCAGGACGATATCAGCGTCTTCAGCGATGCCGGCCATGCCACCGCCTTCGGCGATTGCCGCGCCGCGGCCATCGTCACCAGCATGAAGCTCAGCGGCCTGCCGCATAATGGTTGCGCCATCCTGCTCAGCGACGATCCGCGGCTGGCCTTCGCACGCATCAGCATGATGTTTTATCCGCGCGCGACCGCCCATGGTGGCTGCCATCCCGCTTCCCATGTCGCACCCGATGCGATCCTGGGGGCCGGGGTCGAGGTCGGGCCCGGCGCGGTGATTGAACCCGGCGCCGTGGTCGGCGCGGCAAGCCGGATCGGCGCCAACACGGTGATCGGCGCCGGCGTCGAAATCGGCGAATGCGCCACCATCGGCCCCAATTGCAGCATCAGCCATGCCATGATCGGCCATCATGTGGTCATCGCGTCCAACACCTCCATCGGCGGTGAAGGCTTCGGCTTCGCGGCGAGCCGCACCGGCATGACGAAAATCGGCCAGCTGGGCCGCGTGGTGATCGGCAACCATGTCGATATCGGCAACAATGTCTGTATCGACCGCGGCAGCCTGGGCGATACCGTGATCGGCGACGGCACCGCGATCGACAACATGGTCCATGTCGCGCACAATGTGCGGATCGGAAAACATTGCGTCTTTGCCGCCCAGACCGGCATCGCCGGATCGACCACCATCGGCGATTTCGTGATGGTGGGCGGCCAGGTCGCGATCAAGGATCATGTCGCCATCGGCAATCGCGTCCGGCTTGCCGGCAAAAGCGGCGTGATCGGCGATGTCGCCGACGGCCAGACCATGGGCGGCTTCCCCGCTGTGGCGGTCCGGCAATGGCATCGCCAGACCGCCACCCTGGCGCGCCTGGCCCGGCGCAAGCCCGGCACTGAAGACGAACCGTAGTTCGGCGGCCTATTTCAGGTTCTGTTTTGCTATCTTTACCCACTCGGTCTGTCTGGAGCGGTAATAGCTTGGCGCGTCCTGCACGGACTCGATCGCCTCGCGGAACAGGGCCTGCGCCCGTTCGGCCTGGCCCAGCTTCAGCAGCAGCAGGCCAAAACGCACCCGCGCTTCCTCGCCGGAATAGCGCGGCATCACCTTTTCATACTGCGCCACCGCTTCTTCGGTCTTGCCCTGCTCTTCCAGGGCGCGGGCATAGTCCAGCTCGCTGTCGGTATCGAACGCTTTGGGATCCAGCGCCTTCAGCTTGAGGAACCATTCCTCCGAGGCTTTCGGATCGCCCGCCAGCAAGTGGGCCCGCGCCATGCCCTTGAGCAAAATGGGGTCACCTCCCCCCAGCGGCCCCGACATCGCACTTTCATACAAGCCCACCGCATCGGCATAGAGCCCGCGTTTGAGCGACTCTTCCGCCAAAGCGCGCTTGGCATCGACCGAGCCGACCCTGTCGGCATCGCGCTTGGCCTCGCGATAGGCGCGGCCGGGATCGGCCACGTCCCGCATGCTGGCCTTGAATTTGCGCGCGCCATGACTGCCCAGGAAATCGGGGATGACGGCGGTGAAGAGATAGGCCAGCCAGATCGCAACGGTGGCGAGCAGTCCCATAAAGCCGGGCATGAAGGAAACCACGGCCAAGCCCAGCATCCAGAGCGGCGAGCGGCCGCTGCGGATGATGTGCCAGACCATGGCCAGGCTGACCAGGAACATTCCGATCGTGATCGGATTGAAATAACCCAAGGCGTCCTCAGTTCTGTTTTTCGAATTTTCCGGAAGGAGTTTCCTTCCAGTAGGTGACGTCGTGCCCCGCGCCTTTGGCGTCCTTCCAACTCTGGCGCGCGACCGCCAAAGCGGCGGAA
Source organism: Rhizomicrobium sp. (assembly GCA_035250225.1). Classification (GTDB taxonomy): domain Bacteria; phylum Pseudomonadota; class Alphaproteobacteria; order Micropepsales; family Micropepsaceae; genus Rhizomicrobium. The sequence continues at coordinate 20,104 of DATFFI010000083.1, forward strand.
TCACGCCCGTCGAACAGAAGCACGATGCGGGCCAATTGGGACAATTTTTCGTCTGACCAGTCGGGCTGGGCGCCGCCGACGCAAAAGAGAATTTCCGCGCTGTTGGGGTTGCCCTCTTCGACCGTGATCAACACGGGCTGGCGCGTCGCGTCGCCGTCGCCGGCCTGGGCATGCGGCAGGAAGGACTGGTCGTCATAGGTCCAGAGCAGGGTATCGATGGCGTCGGCGCGGTCGGCCGTGTCGGCGCGGATCAGCGCCTTCCAGCCGCGCTGGCGGGACTTCTCCACCAGGCCGGGAAGCACATCTTCCAGGGCGCGGCCTTCGAGATGATAAAAAAGCGTTTCCGTCATCTATCCCAAATCACCTTGGGCGGCCCCCGGCGCGCCCGGCGCGCCAAAAAACCAACCTGCCCGCCTTATCCAGAGGAGAGAACACTAGGATTCATAGTGCTCAATCACCAGCCGGTTCAGCAGCCGCACGCCCCAGCCGGTGCCCCAACTCGGGATGGCGGGCTTCTGCTCGCCGTCCTGCCAGGCGACTCCGGCGATATCCAGATGCGCCCAGGCCCGGTCCTTGTCGATGAAGCGCTTGAGGAACTGGGCGGCGGTGATGGCGCCGGAATTGCCGCCGCCGATATTCTTCATGTCGGCGATCTTGGACTTGATCATCCGGTCATAGAAGGGATCCAGCGGCAACTGCCAGACCCGTTCGCCGGTATAGCGGCCGGCCGCCAGCAGGCGCTGGACAAGGCTGTCGTCATTGGAGAAGACGCCGGCATGTTCATAGCCCAGCGTCTGCACAATGGCGCCGGTCAGCGTCGCCAGGTTGACGACGAATTTGGGATCGAAACGGCGCTGCGTGTAAGTCAGCGCATCGGCCAGCACCAGGCGGCCTTCCGCGTCGGTGTTGAGCACCTCGATGGTCTGGCCCGAGAGCGAGGTCACCACATCATCCGGCCGCATCGCATCGGGACCGGGCATGTTTTCGACCAGGCCGATCACGCCGACGGCGTTCACTTTCGCCTTGCGGCTGGCCAGCGCCAGCATCAGGCCGGTGACGGCGGCGGCGCCGCCCATATCGCCTTTCATGCCCATCATGCCGGTGCCGGGCTTGAGCGAAAGTCCGCCGGAATCGAAACAGACGCCCTTACCGATGAAGGCGACAGGTTTCCCTTTTTTCTTCGCGCCATTCCATTGCATGACGACAAGCTGGCTGTCGCGCGCCGAACCCTGGCCGACCCCCAGCAAGGCACCGAAGCCCTGGCGCTTCATTTCCGCTTCGCCCAATATCTCGACCTTGACGCCGAGCCGGGAGAGGCGCGCCTTGGCGCGGCGCGCGAATTCTTCGGGATAGAGGATATTGGGCGGCTCATTCACCAGGTCGCGCGCCAGGAAGATGCCATCGGCCACCGCGGCCAGGCCGGCATGCGCCTTGCGCGCCGCCGCCGCGTCGGGGGTCAGCACGGTCAACTGGGTGAGCTTGCGCTCGAACTCTTCCAGATTCTTGGTGCGATACTGGTTGAAGGCATAGGAGCGCAGGCGCGCGCCGAAGGCCAAATGCGCCGCCAGCTCCGCCTTCTTGACCTTGCAACCTTTGGGAACATCGATCGCGAAACTCGCCTTGCCCTCGCCCGCGGTCAGCAAGCGGGCCGCAATCTGCGCGCCGATGGTTTCCAAACCGGTCTCGTCCAGCGCCTCCGGCTTGCCCAGCCCCACCAGCAACAGACGCGAGGCAGGTATCCCGGCCGGCGCCAGCACCTCCACCATCTGGCCGGACTGGCCCTTGAAGCGTGCAAACTTCAAGGCGCGGGAGATTGCCCCGCCGCTCGCCTTGTCCGCTGCTGCCGCCGCCGGTAGAAGGACGCCGCCTTCCACCGCCGCAACCACCCAGCTGCCCGCCCCGATAGAGCCGGGGGCGGCAAAGGAAATATCCATGAAAAAGCTCCTTTTGGGGGCGATTGGCGGCGGGGTAAAGACAAATGCTAGTTTAGGGCGATTTGGGAGACGGACGAAAGATGGCGATGATGGGCGCCTATCCTGCGCCAGCCAGACGCGGTCGCCGCTTCCGGCCCTTGGCGCTGTCCCTTTATGTGCTGGGCCAGCTCCTGGGTCCGGTGGCGATGCTCGCCATCCTGCTGACCATCGTGGTCTGGCTGCAGCAGACCCTGCCGCTGCTCGACCTGGTCATCAATCGCGGCCAGTCCGCTTTCACCTTCGCCTATCTGGTGATGCTGGTCCTGCCCACCCTCTTCATCGTCATCCTGCCCTTCTCCTTCCTGTTCGGCACCCTGTTCGCGCTGCAGCGCCTGTCCGGCGACAGCGAACTGGTGGTGATGGCCTCAGCCGGCTACAGCCTGCGCCAGCTTGCCGGTCCGGTGCTGGCGGCAGCGGCGATCGTCATGGCACTCACCTGGCTCTGCAATCTCTATCTGGCGCCGGCGGGACAGCGGGCGCTCAATGCCAAGAAGCTGGACATCAATGCCGATATCGGCGCCGCCCTGCTGAATGAAGGCCAGTTCAACAATCCGGCGCGCGGATTGACCGTCTTCGTTCGCCGCCTCGATCCCAACGGCAATATCTCGGGCATCATGGCGCATGACGGACGCAACCTGGAACGGCCGCTCACCTATATCGCCGATCGCGGCCAGATCGCCCAGACGCCGGCCGGCGCCAGGCTGATCCTGTATGACGCGACGGTGCAGAGCGGACGCGGCCGCCAGCTCTCCATGATCCGCTTCGACCGCTATGGCGTGGACCTGGACCAATTCGTCAACCAGGCGCGCAACACGCTACAGCGTCCGGGCGACCGTTTCCTGCCGGAACTGCTGTGGCCGTCCGAAGGGGCGCGCTTGCCGGAACGCACGCGGCGCACCTTCATTGTCGAAGCCCATAACCGCCTGTCGCAACCGCTCTATTGCATCGCGTTCGGCCTGATCGCGCTGGCGACGGTGGCGCGCGGGCGCCGGCACCGCGGCTCCATCGCCCTGCGCCTGGCCCTGGGCGCCGTGACGGCGCTGGGACTTTACCTGGGCGGCTATGGCGTTGCCGGCGCGGCGCAGAGCCAGCCGCTCCTGCTGCCGGCCTTCTACCTTATTCCCCTGGGTGGCGCCGTACTGGCGGCGCTGGTGATGGCGGGCTACAGCCCGCGCGCCATCTTGGGCCGGCGGCAGGCGGCGGCATGAGCTGGTCCTGGACGCTTTACCGCTATCTGGCGCTGCGGTTTCTCGGCGGCGTCAGCATGGTCTATGGCATCCTGCTGGCGCTGGCCTTCTGCATCGGCGTGGTCGACCTGCTCAACCGCACGGCAGGGCGCGGCGTTGATACCGCTACGGTGATCGGCATGGCGGTGCTGCATCTGCCGCATCTTGGGCTGGAGATGCTGCCCTTTGCCGTCCTTTTCGGCGGCGTCTTCTCCTTCATGCGGCTGGCGCGCAGCCAGGAGCTGGTGGCGACGCGCGCCGCCGGCATTTCGGCCTGGGACTTCCTGCTGCCGGCGCTGGTGATGGCGGTGCTGATCGGCATGATAACGGTGGCATTGATCACGCCGATCGCTTCGCGCATGTCCGCCGAGTTCGCCAGCCTGGAAGCGCGCCACATCAAGGGCCAGGCCTCGCTGCTGGCGGTTTCGGAGAATGGCGTCTGGCTGCGCCAGGGCGACGAAAGGGAACAATCGGTCATCCATGCCATCACCGCCATCGACCAGGGCGCGCGGCTGGAGGAGGTCGTTGTCTTCCTCTATCGTGGAGAACGCTTCAGTGGACGCATCGACGGCACCGCGGCGCAGCTGCGCGACGGGTATTGGGACATCAGCGACGCATGGGTTTCGGGCGGCGACGGCGTGGCGCGCCATCATGCCCGCTACCGGCTGGCGACCAGCCTGACACCCAACCAGATCCAGGAAAGCTTCACCACGCCTGCCGCGCAGTCCTTCTGGCAGTTGCCCGGATTCATCCGCACCGCCGAAGCGGCGGGCTTTTCGCCGCTGCGCTATCGCCTCTATTTCTATTCGCTCTGCGCCCTGCCCGCCCTGTTCGCGGCCATGGTGTTCATGGCCGCCAGCTTTTCGCTGCGCCCGGCGCGCGAAGGCGGCCTGGCCAAGGCCATCGCCTTTTCCATTGCCGCCGGCTTTGCCGTCTATTTCTTCGAGCGCCTCACCGAAACGCTGGGCCGCTCCGGCGCCGTGCCGGTGCTGCTGGCCGCCACCGCCCCCGCCATGGCTTCCATCCTGATCGGCATGACGCTTGTTTTCAGTCGCGAGGACGGATGAAGACCAACGTATTTATTGGTTTGCGTCTGCTGTCGCATCCGCGGGGCGGGAGGACGGCTCGGTGAGATTTTTTCTTGCCGGCGCGCTGCTGCTTTCCACCGCGCTGGCTTTCCCTGCTCTCGCCCAGGCGCCGGCCCGGCCACAACCAAGCCCGCAAGCAAGGCTGACGCCGCCGGCCCAGGCCGGCGAGCGCCAGGTGGTGCTGCAGGCCGATACGATGGAATATGACGCCGAGACCGAGACGGTATCGGCCGTCGGCCATGTCGAGATCGCCGACCGGGGCCGCATCCTGCTGGCCGACCGCGTCACCTATGATCAGCGCAGCGACCGCATCACCGCCACCGGCAATGTCAGCCTGACCGACGAACGCGGCAATGTCGCCTTTGCCACTTCGGTGGTGCTGACCGACGAGATGCGCAACGGCGCCTTGACCGGCTTCGGCGCCCTGATTGGCAAAAGTGGCAGGCTGGCCGCCGCCAGCGCCCAGCGCCGCAACGGCACGGTGATCATCGCCAATCGCGCCATCTACAGCCCCTGCGAAATCTGCAAGCAGGAAGGCCGGCGCACGCCGCTCTGGCAGGTCAAGTCGGAGCGCGTGATCTATGACCGGGCCGCGCAGAAGGTGCGCTTCCGCAACGCCAGCCTGGAAGCCTTCGGCGTGCCGGTGCTCTATTCGCCCTATCTGTCGATGCCCACGCCCGATGTCCGCTATTCCTCGGGCTTTCTCACCCCCGACATCGGCAACTCCACCAAATACGGCTATTTCGCGCGGACACCCTTCTATTTCGCGCTGTCGCCGTCGCGCGACCTGACGCTGACGCCGATGGTGTCCAGCCTGGGCGGCGAAGTGATCGAGGCCGAGTATCGCCAGCGCTGGAATGACAGCGGCATCTGGTTTCGGGGCAGCATGGCCCACAATGCCGATGGCGGGCTGGGCGGCGCCGGGGCCGGCCCGCAATTCTACGACCATCTTTTCGGGTCCGGCCGCATCGCCCTGGGCGGCAACTGGCGCACCGGTTTCGACGTCCAGCTCACCAACAATGACGGTTACCTGCGCTTCTACGACATTTCCTTCCTCGATCGGCTGACCTCCAGCCTGTTCCTGGAAAATATGATGGGCCGCAGCCGCCTGGCGCTCACCGGCTTCTTCTTCCAGAGCCTGCGCTCCACCGACATCACCGCGAACATCCCCTATGCCGCGCCGCTGCTGGAATACACTTTCATTCCTTCCGGCAATCTTCTGGGCGGTCAGTTCCGTTTCGATTTCAATGGCGTGGCGCTCCGGCGCGGCAGCGACGTCAACCAGCAGCGCATCACCGGCGAAATGCGCTGGCGCCTGCCGCTGGTGATGGGCGCGGGCCAGCTCTGGACCTTCATCGCCGATGTGCGCGGCGACGCCTATCGCCTGGAAACGCCCACCGCCACCGCGACCCTGGCCGCCGGGTCCACCACCGTCACCCGCGCCATCCCCCTGGCCGCGCTGGACTGGCGCTGGCCTTTCATAGCCGAAGGCCGGGCCGGACGCTCCTATGTCTTCTCGCCCATCGTGCAGCTGGTGGCGCAACCTTATGGCGGCAATCCGGCAGCGCTGGCGTTGCGCGACGAAGACAGTTCCGATTTCGAGTTCAGCGACATCAATGTCTTCAGCCTCAGCAAGCTGCCGGGTTACGATCTGGTGGAAAGCGGCTATCGCGCCAATCTCGGCTTCAGCGCCGAAGCCCTTTTTCCGGGCGGCTCGGTGCGGACGATGCTGGGCCAGACCTTCCGGCTCAAACCCGATCCGGTGATGTCGGCCTTTGCCGGCCAGACCGGCACCGCCTCGGACGTGGTGGGACGCTTCAGCGTCAAATTCGCCAATCTCAGCCTCAACGACCGGATCGATTTCGACCGCGGCAACGGATCGATCAAGCGCCACGAAGTTTATCTCACCGGCACGCGCGGCCGTTCCTCGGCGCAGCTCTCCTATGTCCAGCTTCCCGCTGTGGCCTCGGCCGGTCTGCCCATCCGTGAGGAGATCAACGGCCAGATCGACCTCAATCTCTGGGGCAACTGGCAGGTCTTCCTGGCGGCGCGGCGCGACATCAGGGGCGACCAGTTCCTCGATGCCGAGTATGGCCTGGGCTATGAGGATGAATGCATCGGCATCTCGCTGGCCTATCGGCGCAAATACACCGCCGATCCGCTGCTGGGCGTGCCGCCCTCCACCTCCATCATCATGCGGCTGAGCTTCAAGACGGGTGAGGAGCCAATCCGGCCCTTCAGCCTCTTCCCGGCGGATGTCTTCGCCAATTTGCATCCTTAATTGATGATCCCCCTCCGTCACAGCTCGGGTCGCATCGCGGCTTGCGCCGCGCTGCGTTCGTACGCTGTCGCTACTCACCCTCGCTGCGACACCTCCCCCTTCGGTGCTTCGCACGAAGGGGGAGGGAGCTGACGGATGCTGCGTGTCGCCGCGCGGAACGCGCGGCTCGAGCCCCCTGGAACTGCGGGCATCTGCGCTCAAACCGGTGATTCCCGCATAAAAAGCCAGTTTTCCGCCCCGGAACCTGTCCCAAATCGCCTTGATCGCACCTGCGAATTGCTTATTCTGGCAAGCGGTTAGGGGGCGGAAGGCTGGCTGTCCGGCGGGAGCGCCAATGGCGTGAAGGCCCTATCCGCCCAAAAAGGCATGCGGAAACAAAGATGCGTCTGATCACAAGCTTGTCTCTGGGCGTTGCCGCACTGGCTTTGGCGGGTGCGCCGCTCTTTGCGCAGAATGTCCCTGCCGTCGGCGGAGCGCCGGCTGCCAATGCTGCCCCGGCCGCGGCCGTTCCTTTTGCGCCCGCCCCCCAAGTCACGCCGCAAGCCACACCGCAAATGCCGCCGCCCGCGGCTACAGCCGGCGCCAAGCCCGCCGCCACGACAGTTGCGGCAGCAACCCCCGCCCCGCCGGCCGTAAGCTCCAACGGCATCGTCGCCGTCGTGAATGAATCCATCGTCTCCGACTATGAGTTGGAACAGCGCATCGCCTTCGGCATCGCCGTCAATGGCGGCGCCAAGCCGAAGCCGGATGAAATGAAGCTGATCCGCGACAATGCATTGCGGGCGCTGCAGGAAGAAAAGCTCCAGTTTGCCGAAGCGCGCAAGATGAAGATCACGGTAAGCCCGGTCGAGGTGGATGAGCGCATCGAGGACTTCCTCAAGCGCAACAACACCACGCGCGAGGAGGTGCAGAAGGTCCTGGTTGCAGCGGGCACCAGCCTCGACACGTTCCGCGACCAGCAGATCGCCTCGCTGGCCTGGCAGAAGGTGCTGGAACAGACATTCGCCGGCGAAATCGTGGTGTCGCCCGCCGCGATCGACGACGCCATGCGCCGCGCCGCCGAAGGCGCCAACAAGCCGCAATATCGCGTTTCCGAAATCTTCCTGGCGGTGGACCGTCCCGAGGACGAAGCCCGCGTCAAGGCCGAGATAGAGGGCATTGAGAAACAGGTCCGGGCCGGCGCCGGTTTCCGCAATTTGGCGCGGCAATATAGCCGCAACCCGTCCGCGGCGCTGGGCGGCGACATGGGCTGGGTCTATGACGGCCAGCTCGATCCCGAAATCAATGATGTGATCGCCAAGCAGGAAGCCGGCGAGCTGTCAAAGCCCATCCGCGGTAAGGGCGGCTGGTATCTTATCGGCCTGCAGGACCGGCAGGAACCGCTGGGCACCAATGTCGCGCCGCAAGCGCCGGCCCCGTCCGGACCGCCGGGCACGCTGCCGCTGGCGCGCCTGCTCCTGCCGTTGCCGGCGGGCGCTGCCAAGGACGCCATCGACAATACGATGAAGATCTCGATGCAGATCCGCCAGGCCGCCGAAAACTGCGCCGCACTGGAAAAAATTTCCCAGGACCCGGCCCTCAAAGGCAGCGTCTTCATGAATTTGGGAAATTACGAGGTCGCCGTCCTGCACCCCGAGCTGCAAAAGGCGCTGGCCCAGACCCAGTCGGGCGAAGTCGCCATGCCGATCATGCTGGATGCGGGCGTGGAAATCTTCGCCCGCTGCGACAAGCGTGCCCCGCCACCGCGCACGGTCTTCAAGATGCCGACGCGCGACGAGATTCACCAGCGCCTGTTTCAGGAGCATATCTCAGCCCTGGCCCGCCGCCATCTGCGCGACCTCAAGCGCGAGGCCAGCATCCAGGAACGCGGCCGCGACAACCCGGTCGTGGACGCCGCGCTGGTTAAATAATCCGGCGTGACCGACGCGCTGCCGCCTTTACGAGACGTCATCGCCCACCACGATCTGGCCGCGAAAAAATCGCTGGGCCAGAATTTCCTTCTCGATCTCAACCTCACCCGCAAGATCGCCCGCGCCGCCGGCGCGCAGGAAGGCGGCCTCTTCTATGAAGTGGGGCCCGGCCCCGGCGGCCTGACGCGCGGCCTGCTGGCCGAAGGCGCCGGCAAGGTGATC
>DATFFI010000084.1:0-17610 GCA_035250225.1 Rhizomicrobium sp.
CGCCTTGGTGAAGCCGTGGATGCCGGACTTGGCGGCGGCGTAGTTCACCTGGCCATACTGGCCGGCCTGGCCGTTGATCGAGCCGATATTGACGATGCGGCCGAATTTGCGCTCCACCATGCCGTCCCAGGCGGCCTTGCACATGTTGAAGCAGCCCCCCAGATTGGTGTCCATCACCTCGTCCCAGCCGGCGCGGTTCATCTTCTTCATCGTGGCGTCGCGGGTGATGCCGGCATTGTTGACGATCACTTCGACCGGGCCGAGTTCGCTTTCGATCTGCCTGACGCCCGCGACGCAGGCATCGAAATCGGCCACGTCGAATTTGTAGGAATTGATCCCGGTGCGGCTGGTGAAGGCCCGGGCGCGGTCTTCATTGCCGGCATAGTTCGCCGCCACCGCGTATCCGGCATTCTTCAGCGCGACCGAAATCGCCTCGCCGATGCCGCGCGTACCGCCCGTGACCACCGCTACCCGTGCCATGCAAACTCCCGATCTTGTCTGATGCGATTAAAGTCAACAATTCGCACGCGGTCCAACGAAACCGTCGCCGCAATGCGTCATTTCTGTCGCCCCCATCCGTCACAGCTCGGGTCGCCTCCGGCGACACCTCGCTGCGACACCTTCCCCCGCTCGTCGCTCCGCTCGCGGGGGAAGGGATCTGTCGGATGCTGCAGGTCGCGCCGCGGAGTGCAGCGCTCGAGACCGCTCAAAAAATGGTCAGCGTTCAACGCAAAGAGCAATGCCCATGCCGCCGCCGATGCACAAAGTGGCAAGGCCCTTCCTGGCGTCGCGTTTGCCCATTTCATGCAGCAGGGTGACCAGCACGCGCGCGCCCGAGGCGCCGATGGGATGGCCGATGGCGATGGCGCCGCCATTGACGTTCACGCGTGCCGTATCCCAGCCCATATCCTTGTTGACGGCGCAGGCCTGGGCGGCAAAGGCCTCATTGGCTTCGATCAGGTCGAGGTCGGCGGCCTTCCAGCCCGCCTTTGCCAGTGCGGCGCGCGAAGCCGGGATCGGGCCGGTGCCCATCACCTTGGGATCGACGCCGGCCTGGGCCCAGCCGGCAATGCGCGCCAGCGGCTTGAGGCCGCGCGCGGCGGCGTCCTTGGCGCTCATCAGCACCAGGGCTGCCGCGCCATCATTCAGGCCCGAGGCATTGCCCGCCGTGACCGTGCCGGCCTTGTCGAAGGCAGGCTTGAGACCCGCCATCGCCTCGATGGTGGCGCCGTCGCGGATATACTCGTCGGTATCGACCACCGTGTCGCCCTTGCGGCCCTTGACCGTCACGGGCGCGATCTCATCCTTGAAGCGGCCCGCTTTCTTCGCCGCTTCCGCCTTGTTCTGCGAGGCGACGGCGAACTGATCCTGCTGCTCGCGGCTGATCTGCCATTCCCTGGCGACATTCTCGGCCGTGGTGCCCATATGGTAGCCGTTGAAGGCGTCCCACAACCCGTCGCGGATCATGGTGTCGATGAATTCGACATTGCCCATCTTCTGGCCGGCACGCAGATGGGCGGCGTGGGTCGAGAGGCTCATGGATTCCTGGCCGCCCGCCACCACGATGCGGCTGTCGCCCAAGGCAATGGCCTGGGCCCCCAGCGCCACGGCGCGCAAGCCCGAGCCGCAAACCATGTTGATGCCCCAGGCGGAGGTGCCGATGGGAAGGCCGGCGGCGATGGCGGCCTGGCGGGCGGGGTTCTGGCCCTGCGCCGCGGTCAGCACCTGCCCCAGGATGACCTCGCTGACATCGCCCGGCTCGATCCCCGCCCGGCTCAGAGCCGCCCGGATCACCACTTCGCCCAGTCTGTGCGCCGGCACGCTGGCAAAGGATCCCAGGAAGGAGCCCACAGGGGTACGGGCGCCTGAAACGATGACAACATCCGACATCAAAAAAGGTCTCCAGCTTGGTCCCTTTATGATGTACCGCAAAAAACCACAATTGCGAGACATCTGAATTTACAAATGATTCCAATAGTTTGAAAAAATGCTGCGCAGCATTTCCATGCTGCACCTGCTAAAATTGCGCTTTACGGCAACATCAGACTGATGTTTGTTGCACCGCAAGCCCGCCGGGGGGATGGGCACATAAAGGTTGGGGTCGCCGTGTCAGAAGAAAAAACCAAGGGCGAAGGCCCGGTCGTCATCAAGAAGTACGCCAACCGGCGTCTCTACAACACCCAGACCTCGTCCTACGTGACCCTGGATCACCTGGCCGCGATGGTGAAGGACGGGACCGAGTTCGAGGTCCAGGACGCGCGCACCGGCGAGGACATCACCCGCAGCGTGCTGACCCAGATCATCTTCGAGGAAGAGGCCAAGGGCCAGAACCTGCTGCCGATCAAATTCCTGCGCCAGCTGATCCGCTTCTATGGCGATTCTTTGCAGGCCTTCGTGCCCGGCTATCTCGACATGAGCATGGAAAGCTTCACCAAGAACCAGGGCGCCATGCGCGACCGCATCGCCGAGGCGCTGGGCGGCGGCAACCAGATGATCGAGAACATGACGCGGCAGAATTTGCAGCTGTTCGAGAATGCGATGGCGATGTTCGCGCCTTTCGGCAATGCCGCTCGCCCCAGGGCCGACGCGCCGGCGGAAAAGCCCGCTGCCAGCGAAGTCGATACGCTGAAGCAGGAAATGGAAGCCATGCGCAAGCATCTCGCGGAACTGAGCCAGCGCAAGTGAAGTATCCGCATACTGCGGGGGCCATTCTTCTTTCCGGTCTTGTTCTTGCCGGCTGCGTCGGCCCCATGAGCCAGCGCGAAGCCCAGGGTTATGCCGCGAACGCGATCCGCAAATATTGCGCCCAGACCAATCCGTGCGGCAGCTTGCGCGTGGTCAAGGCGCAACGCCTGGGCGACGGCTGGATGGTGGATTTCGAAACCGCCACCACGACCTATGGCGTGATGGTGCACAACAACGGCAACACCCAGGTCACGGCCTGGAAAAAAGATGCCGCGCAAACACGGTAATCAACCAAATTTCGGATCGATAACCGGTTCGCCGAAGTGGTAGCCCTGGAAGTAATCGACGCCGAAGCTCTGTAGCAGGGCGGCATCGGCATCCGAGCCGACCCATTCCGCCACTGTCTTGATGTCGAAATTCTTGGCCAGGCCCACCAGGGTGCGGACAAAGACCTGGTTCTCGGGCGATTCCGAGAGGTTTTTCACATAGGATCCGTCGATCTTGACCGTATCGACATGCAGCATCTGCAGGTTGCGGAACGAGGTATAGCCGGCGCCGAAATCGTCGATCGAAACGCGCACGCCCAGATCCTTGAGCTGGGTGACGAAGCGGGCATTCTCCTCGAAATGATGCAGGGCGGCGGTTTCGGTCAGCTCCACGATCAGGCGCTGCGCCACCTCCTGGCTGGCGCGGATGTAATCGACGAAGTCCTGCAGCCAGGCAGGATCGCCCGACGCGGTGCCCGAGACATTGACCGCCAGTGTGATCTTTTCATGCGCCTTGAGCCGGCCGATCACCGTTTCCAGCGCGAAGCGGTCGATCAGATGCACGATCCCCAGCTGTTCGGCGGCGGGTACGAAATAGCCGGCGGTGACGATCTCGCCATCCTTGCGCTGCATGCGCAGCAGGGATTCATAGTGCGAGATACGGCGGCTCTTGGCCTGGATGATGGGCTGATAGGCCAGGCGCAGCCGGTTGTCCTTCAGCGCCGCGACCACTTCGTCGGCCACGGCCATCTGGCGCAGGCGGGCGCTTTCGCGCTGGGCGCTGTGTTCATAGACCACGAAGCCGTCGCGGCCGGTGGCGCGGGCGCGTTCCAGCGCCTTTTCGGCGCGCAGCATGGCTTCCTGGCTGGTGGCGGCGGCGGAGGGCAGCCAGACCGCGCCCACCGAACAGGTGGCCGACACCTGGCCGCCGCGCGTGTCGATGCCGCTGCCGCGGACCGCGGCGCGCAACCGCCCGGCCACGATCGCCACTTCGCGTTCGCTGCAATTCTTCAGGATGACGCCGAACTTGTTGCCGGCGGTGCGGCCGATAATGTCGCTGCCGCGCAGGGAACGGGACAGGCGCTCGCCCACCGCCACGATCACTTCCTCGCCGGCATCGAAGCCGAAGCCGTCATTGATCATCGCCAGGCGGTCGATCGACGAAACCAGGAAGGCGCAATGGCGGTTCTCGGCCTTGGCGGCCTCGATCGCCAGCGACAATTCCTCGCGCAGCGAATTGCGGTTGAGATGGCCGGTGAGTTCGTCGCGGGTGGCCAGATAGGTCAGCCGCTGCACCTCGCGGGTGCGCTCGGTGGTGTCGCGCATCATGCCGACCAGGCGTTCGGTGCGGCCGGTGGCGTTGGGGAAGCGGGTGCCGATCATGGTGAAGGCGACCGAACCCATGGCGGAGGCGATTTCGATATCGACGGTGAAATGCGTCGACTGCGTCGACTGCGAGTCGATCACTGCTTCCAGGGCGCCGCGCTTGTCGCGCTCGATGGCGTCGAGAAAGACCGCGGCCCGGTTGACATCACGCTGGAAGGGGAGAATTTCGGTGGCGCCGTCCCAGGTAATCAGGCCGTCTCCAACCTGCCAGTCGAAGGCCGCGACGCAGGCGGCCTGCGCCGCAAGGCGGAACCGCGTGGAATCCTGTGCACTTCCCAGTTCAGCGAGGGCTGTCTGACCCTTCTGTAGCGCTGCCGTCAACACATCCACCATCCCCGGCCAATTTTTCCGGCCCTATGAGGCCGCAGTATGCGAAAGCGGGCTTAAAATTCCGGTAATCGCAATGGGTTCCCGGGCGTGGCGCGGCCGTTGCGTTGAGCATGGCTATGAACGCGTTAACGCCCCTCGCCGCGCATGGCAAAAGCAGCTTCCGGGCTGCCTGCAAGACGGCGCACGCCATTGGAAAGGCCAGCGATTCCGCGCATTTGCGGCGGGACCAGCAGGAAACGCCGCATGAGGCGCCCAAACAGCGCCCGCGGCTGGTGGTGGAACTGGTGTCCCAGGTTGAGACGAAAGGCCATGATCCATTCCGGGACGCGCCGCGCCTGGCGCCGATTTTCGTCACCCAGTTGCTCGGCCAGGTGATGGATCAGGAGCGCAATCGCCTGGTGCGCACGCCTTACGGCATTCGGGGCGAAAAATCAGCGCGCCTGTTCGATACGCGTTTTTGAATATTCGCGCCGAACAGCCCCGCCGCCAGCAGGCTTAGGCTGGCCGCGCCCAAACCATCGCTGATGCCGGCGCAGGCCGCACACAGGATCAGGAAACCCGCCATCGCCGCAATGCCGGCGCCGCTTTTCAGACTGGCGGCGATCATGGCGATGCCGCCCAACGCCAGCGGCAGCAGCGCCGCCATCACCGTACCGGTGAACAACGCGCCAAGACCGGAGGCCAGCGCGCCGGCCAGCGCCAAGGTCGCCGGCAATTGCGGCAGCTTCGTACCCGCGCGCGCCAAGGCGGAAAGCCCCAGCGCGGCGCCCGACAGCGGCAGCGCGATCATGCCCGCAGCGGCGGCAAGTCCGGGCTGGCGCGACAGGAAAGCCGCCGCCAGCGCGGCAAGCAGCATGGCGGCAAAGCGCAGATAATTGCCGCCGCCGCTGACGGCGGTGAACAAGGCGGTGCCCAGCAGCAGCACAGCCGCGATCAACGACGAATCAAACACACCTCACCATGGCCGGGCTTGACCCGGCCATCCAGCTTTTCCTTGCGCAGAAAGTTGGATGGGCGGCTCGCCCGTTTAATTGGGGCAGCGTTTCACGCTGCCCGGGGGCCGCCCATGGTGCGTGGTGTTAAGCCGCGAGCAGATTGCGCAGAACGTAAGGCAGGATACCGCCATTCTGGTAATAGCCGACCTCGTCCGCCGTCAGGATCATCAGGTGCAGCGGGATCTTGTCGATGCTGCCATCGGCGCGATGGATCACGCCTTCCATCTTCTGGCGCGGCACCAGCGCCCCTGACAGGCCCGGAATGCTGATGGTCTCGCGGCCGGTGAACCCGTAATCCTTGCGGCTCTTGCCCGGATCGAAACAGAAGGGTGCCACGCCCATGCCGATCAGGTTGGAGCGATGGATGCGCTCGAAGCTTTCGGAAATCACCGCCCGCACGCCCAGCAGCTTGGGGCCCTTGGCGGCCCAGTCGCGTGACGAACCCGAGCCATATTCCTTGCCGCCGATCACCACCGTGGCATGGCCGTCCTTCTTGTAGAGCTGGGCGGCGTCGAAAATGCTCATCGCCTGGCCTTCGGCTTCGGGCGAGGCGTAATAGAGCGTGTTGCCGCCCTCCTTGCCGGCCATCATTTCGTTCTTGATGCGGATATTGGCGAAGGTGCCGCGTTCCATCACCTCGTGATTGCCGCGGCGCGCGCCATAGGAATTATAGTCCTTGGCCGCGACCTGGCGTTCCGACAGATAGGTGCCGGCCGGGGCGGTCGCCTTGATGTTGCCGGCGGGCGAAATGTGGTCGGTGGTGATGCTGTCGCCGAAGATCGCCAGCACCCGGGCGCCCGTCAGTTCCTGCACCGGCGCCGGCTTGATGGTCATGCCGTCGAAATAGGGCGGGTTCTGCACATAGGTGGAGCCCATGTCCCACTGATAGGTCTTGCCCTTGACCAGCTTGACCTTCTTCCAATTGGCGTCGCCCTTGAAGACGTTGCCGTAACGGGCCTTGAAGCTGGACGGCTTCACCGACTTGGCGATGGCGGCGCGCACTTCCTTCTGGGTCGGCCAGATTTCCTTGAGATAGACCGGCTCATTGTCCCGGTCATAGCCCACCGGCTCCCGGGTGAGGTCCATGTTGACCGAACCGGCCAGGGCATAGGCCACCACCAGCATGGGCGAGGCGAGATAGTTGGCGCGCACCTGCGGATGGACACGGCCCTCGAAATTGCGGTTGCCCGAAATCACGGCGCTGGCGACGAGGTCGGCCTCGGTGATGGCCTTGGCGACCGGATCGGGCAGCGGGCCCGAATTGCCGATGCAGGTGGTGCAGCCATAGCCGGCCAAATTGAAGCCCAGCTTGTCCAGCGCCTTGTCGAGGCCCGCCTTCTTCAGATAGTCGGTGACCACCTGGCTGCCGGGCGCCAGCGAAGTCTTGACCCAGGGACGCACTTTCAGGCCGCGCTTGACCGCCTTCTGCGCCACCAGGCCCGCACCCACCATCACATTCGGATTGGAGGTGTTGGTGCAGGAGGTGATGGCGGCGATCACCACATCGCCATGGCCGATCGAATGCTCGCTGCCCTCCAGGCGGGCGCGCTTGTTGGCCTCGGCTTCCTTCTTGAAGGTGGTGATCAGGTGCTCGGCGAAATTGCCGGCGACATTGCCCAGCGGCACGCGGTCCTGCGGCCGCATCGGGCCGGCCATGGAGGGCTCGACCGCGGTCATGTCGAGATGGAGCGTGTCGGTGAAGACCGGATCGGGGCTCTTCCTGGTGCGGAAGATGCCCTGCGCCTTGGCGTATTTCTCCACCAGGGCGATGCGCGGATTGGCGCGGGCGGTATTCTTGAGATAGCGCAACGTCTCGGCATCGATGGGGAAGAAGCCGCAGGTGGCACCATATTCCGGCGCCATGTTGGCCAGCGTGGCGCGGTCTTCCAGGGTGAGCTGGTCCAGGCCCTCGCCGTAATATTCGACGAATTTGCCGACCACGCCCTTCTTGCGCAGCATCTGGGTGACGGTCAGCACCAGGTCGGTGGCGGTGACGCCTTCGCGCAGCTTGCCGGTGAGCTTGAAGCCGACGATCTCGGGAATCAGCATGGAGATGGGCTGGCCCAGCATGGCCGCTTCCGCCTCGATGCCGCCCACGCCCCAGCCCAGCACGGAGAGGCCGTTGATCATGGTGGTGTGGCTGTCGGTGCCGACCACGCTGTCCGGAAAGGCGTATTCGCAGCTCTTCCTGGGATTCTTGGGATCGGGACCTTTGCGGGTCCAGATGGTCTGGGCCAGATATTCCAGGTTCACCTGGTGGCAGATGCCGGTGCCGGGCGGCACGACACGGAAATTGGCGAAGGCCTGGGCGCCCCAGCGCAGGAAGGTATAGCGCTCCTTGTTGCGCTCATACTCGATCTCGACATTCTGCTTGAAAGCCTTTTGGTTGCCGAAGGCATCGATCATCACGCTGTGGTCGATCACCAGATCGACTTCGGCCAGCGGGTTGATCTTTTCCGGATCGCCCCCCAGCGTCTTCATGGCATCGCGCATGGCGGCAAGGTCGACCACCGCCGGCACGCCGGTGAAGTCCTGCATCAGCACGCGGGCCGGGCGGAAGGCGATTTCGCGGTCCGAGGTCCGCGTCTTGGCCCAGGCGACCACCGCCTCGATATCGCTCTTGGTGACGGTGTTGCCGTCCTCATGGCGCAGCAGGTTCTCCAGCAGCACCCGCATCGAATAGGGCAGCTTCGAAATCCCCTTCAGCCCGTTCTTTTCCGCCGCGGCGAGGCTGAAATAGACATAGGTCTTGTTGCCGACCTTGAGGGTTTTGCGGGATTTGAAGCTGTCCTGGCTCATGGCGTCCTTCGAATGCGGGAAGTGCCCGATTTAGGCTTATTTGCGGCCAAAGGAAAGAAGACGGGAAGTCGCCCCAGCCCGTTTCCACCGGAAGTGAGAGTGGACGGATTTTTCTGCGCGATTTTGACGCTCCGGCCCCGCTTTTCCTGCCGCGCCCGGCCAAATTTTGCCCAATTGAAAAGGCATGTTAGCAAACGAAGGGGCCCCGGCAACCGCCGGGACAATGATCACGAAGAGCGATCGTGAAAGCGATTCTGACCTGTGTTGCCTGCCTGCTGCTCACCGCGGCGATGCCGGCGCATGCGCAAGGCGCCGATCCGGTGACGGCGCGCCTCGCCACCGAGCGGGCCGCCACCATTGCACCGGGCCGCTACAGCGCCGGCGAAGGCCGAGGGTTCAGCCTCACCCCCTATCGCGGCGGCAAATTCCTGCTGCGTTTCGCCAATGCGCCGGAATGCTTCGTTCTCACCGCCGATCCCGGCTCGATGGGCGCCAAGCTGCTGAAATACGACACGGGCGTTGCCGCGCTGAGCGTTTCGGTCTGGGGCGGCGTCACGCTCTATCTCGCCGAGGCGCCCAACGGCTTGCCGGCCACGCTGCAGGGCACCGCAGCGGCGCCGACGCCCATCCCGGTTTCGGCGATCGAGCTGCGCACCGCCCTCACCGACGAGGCGGCGCATTTTTCCTACGCCAACAATGTGGTCCTGCATTTCATCGCCGATGCCCGCACCATGGCGGATACCGATGCGCGCGCCCTGGCCTTCGACACACTGGCCAATGTCCAGATGGGACTTGAGCGTCTCATAGCGGCGCAGGGCGGCAAGCAGGCCCTGAGCCGGCGCGTCAGCACCGTCAAGCTGGAGCGCGCCAACCGGCCGGGCCTGGCGCTATCCGGCCGCAACCTGGTGGTGCGCTACGCCCCGCCGGAAGGATATCTGGGCCGGCCGTCCAGCTATGCGGTGGCGCATCAGCTCGGCAAGCTGCTGGCGGTCAAGACACCGGAATAGTCAGCGCTACCGCACAAGTGGTGGCAGTTCCAGAAATCTCGCGCGAAGGCGGTTCGGCCGTGCGGCCATTTAAGGAGAGAAATCCTTCGGCGCCAGTTCAAAGCGAGCGAACGCAAATCCCGGCGCCACCGTGCAGCCCACCAGTGTGTAGTCGCCCAGGCTTCTAGCCATCTGCCAGGCGCCGGCCGGCACGATGAGCTGCGGTGTCTCGCCCTTTTCAATGGCTGCGCCCAGCAGCTGGCGGGTGATGACGCCATTATGGGCGATCGATAATTCCAGCGGCGCACCGCGATGATAGTGCCAGGCCTCGGCGGCATCGATGCGATGCCACCAGGAAACCTCGCCGGCCTTGAGCAGAAAGAAGATGGCGCTGGAATGGCCGCGGCCGTCGCCGTCCTTACTCGCGGGCGGAGGCCCGCAATCCCGGCCCGCGGGCGGAGGCCCGCAATCCCGAAATGTCTCCCGGTAGTGGCCGCCTTCGGGATGGGGCGCCAGCTTGAGGACGGAAATCAGTCTTTCGGCTTCCGCGCTCATGCCGCGGGACGGACGGCGCCACGCCTGACCACCTCTTCCATGCTGGCGGCCATGGAGCGGGCATCGTCCAACGCGTTGTGGGCGCGGCCCTGAAAGGAAAGACCCAGCGATGGGGCGATCTCGCAAGACAGCATGCCGCGCGGATCGACATTGCAGGCGGCAAACCAGCTGCGCAGGTCCTGGAAACGCGGCAGCGGGCGGAATTCGGTGATGCCGTAAAGGCGCAGATTTTCCTCCAGGATCCATTCGTCATGGCCGAAGGCGCAGATCGGATCGTCGCCGGCGAAATCGGCAAAGCGGCGATAGGCCTCGGCAAAGTCGATGCCCCGGGCCGTTACCTCGTCATTGGTGAAGCCGGTGAGCTTCTCGAAATAGGGCGAAAGCGCCGGATTGATGCGCGGCCGCACCAGAAGGTCGAATTCGTCCAGTATGGCCAGCGTTTTGCCGTCGAGGCGGACGGCGCCGATCTGCACCACTTCCTTGAATTGCCCCGGCTCCAGCCAGTGGCGCGCCATGGAGCATTCCCAGGCGGTATATTCCAGGTCGAAAACGGTGAGGGTGGCGGCCTCGACGGGTCTTGGAACGGGTCTGGGAAAGGCTTGGGGAATCGTCATCTGCCGCGCGCTGTCCAGACTGCCGCGAATCATAGTATCGCTTCGCGTTAACGCATTGTTAATCGTACGGGCCGAGCCTCGACCTACGCCTTTTACCTCCAGGGGATGGCAAGCATGGCGTTACCCGAATTCAATCCCGTCTTTTCCGACAACGCGCCTGCGCCAGTTTCGGTGTCAGGGGCGCCGGTGCCCATCACCGCGCCTTTGCCGCATGCCGCCCTGAGCCGCCTGCCCCAACTGCATGAGGAAAGCCGGCTGGCCTTGCGCCGGGCCAGCCTGTTGTCGCGCGCCGTACCGGCGGCCGGCACCCTGCTGGCGATGGGAAGCGTCGCGGCCCTGGCAGGCGGCGGAAACCTGGGGCCTGTGTTCGTCTGGAGCGTGCTGGTGCTGGCCGGCATCTGCGCCGTCCTGGTCAGCCATTTGCGCACCATTGCGGTCTTCAAGGACATGGCGGGGTCAGCCGCCGATATGCGCGCCATACTCTTATATCTGGGCATCGCCTGGGGGGCGGGCGCCTTCCTGGCGCTCTCGCCCGAAGCCCTTAGGATTGCCGCCTTTGCCGTGGTTCCCACCCTGGCGCTGGCCCTGTTGCTGCGCGATCGCCCGGCCATCCTGGCCTTTGGCGGCCCGGCCACCGCCATCGCCGCCGCCGCCCTGTGGCTGCGCACCGGCGATGCCGCTACGGCCGCCCTGCTGCTGGGCGCCCAGACTGTCATCACCCTGTTTCTGCTGCGCAAAATTGGGCGCACCGGGGCGGCACCCGCGGGACTTGCGTTGCGTTAGAGGGCGTTGCGTTAGAGCTTGCGGCGAGACCGGTGCAAGGGGTCCCGCCGGCCATCATAAAAGCGGCGCGCCCCGATGCTGGGATGGGCCGTCAATGCCGGGGCTGAATCATGACCAGGATGGAACAGTTTGAGGCACTGGCGCAGGCGCGCGCCAGCGTGCCGGCCGCCTCGCAGAAATTCTTCGATGCCTTCACCACCGGCGCCGACACCAGCGGCCTCGATGCCGCCACCATCGCCTTCACCGCCGAACGGGCGCAGGCCGAAGCCCTGGCGCAAGCAGGCGAGACCGCGCGGGTGGTGCTGGCCGACGGCCCGCAGGCCAGCCTGCTGATCGCGGTCAATGAAGACCGCCCTTTCCTGTTCGACTCCGCGCTGGCGGCGGCGATTGCCGGCGGCGCCCAGATCCGCGGCGTCTTCCATCCCATCCTGACGCTGCCCACCCAGGAAGGCCGCAAGCTCAGCGTCATCGTCTTTGTGCTCGATCCGGTGGCGGATGCGGGCCAGCGCGCCGACCTGGTCGCCAAACTGGAGGAGTGCTTCACCGCCGGTGCGGCAGCGGTGCGCGACTGGCGCGCCATGCTGGCATGCCTGAAAGACGCGCGCGATGCGCTGGCGGCGCAGCCGCCCCGCGCCATGGATATCGAGGAAGACCTCGCCTTCATCGACTGGCTGGCCGACGATCATTTCACCTTCCTGGGCGCGCGCGCGTATCGCCTGAGCGAGGAAGGCGAGCATGGCCGGCTGGCGCCCGTGGACGGCAGCGGCCTTGGCGTCCTGGCCGATCCGCGTGCCCGCGTGCTGGGCACCAGCGGCAATCGCGCCCAACCCGGCCTCTCCGCCGAGGTGCGCGCCTATCTCGACACGGCGGGGCCGCTGATCGTCAGCAAGTCCAGCGCCCGCTCCACCGTGCATCGCCGCGGCCATATGGACTATATCGGAATCAAGATTTTCGACGCCCAGGGGCGTTTCTGCGGCGAGCACCGCTTTGTCGGGCTCTTCACCTCCGGCGCCTACAGCGTCAGCCCGCGCGCCATCCCGCTGCTGCGTCGCAAGATCGCGGCCGTCACCGCCCGCGCCGGCATCGATCCCAGGAGCCATGACGGCAAGGCGCTGGCGCATATCCTGGACACCTTCCCGCGCGATGAGCTGTTCCAGGTTTCGGAAGACGAACTCTACGACACCGTCATCGGCATCACGCACCTGTCCAGCCTGCCGCGCACCCGCCTGTTCCTGCGCTTCGACCGTTTCGACCGTTTTGCCTCGGCGCTGGTTTTCGCCGCCCGCGACCGCATGTCGGCGCAGGTGCGTAGCCATGTGCACGAGATCCTGGCGAAAGCGCTGGACGGCCGCACCTCGGCCGCCAATGTCGCGGTCGGCGAAGGCCCGCTGGTGCAACTGCACTATATCATCGGCCGCAATGACGGGCCGCGGCCCGAGGTGGACGTCGCAGCGCTGGAGCGCCAGATCGCCGCCGCGCTGGAGACCTGGGACGATGCGCTGGCCAGGGCGCTGAGCGCCGCGCATGGCGCGGTGGAAGGCCGCGCCATCCTGGCGGCGCGGACGCCGCTTTTCTCGCCCGGCTATCGCGGCGCCTTCGCCGCGGATGAAGCCGCCCGCGACCTGGAAACGCTGCTGGCCCTGACCGGCGAAAGCCTGAAAGTGCATGCCCGCGTCTATCGCCGCGCCGATGACGAGGCCAAGGTCATCCGTCTCAAGCTCTATGTCCTGGGGCCGGTGCTGCCCCTGTCGCGCAGCCTGCCGCTGTTCGAGAATTGCGGCCTGACCGTCATCGCCGAGGATGCCTTCCCCGTCTCCTTCAGCCATGACGGCGCCCGCCAGGACGCGCAGGTGCTGGATTTCCTGATGGAGCGCGACCGCCCCACCGACCTGGAAGAGGTGCGCCAGAAGCTGGAAGACGTGCTGCATGCGGTGCTGCGCGGCGAAGTCGAAGATGACGGCTTCAACCGGCTGGTGATGGATGCCGGCCTGACGGGACGCGAAGTGGTGATCCTGCGCGCCGCCGCCAAATATCTGCGCCAGGCCGCCTTTTCGTTCAGCCTGGCCTATATGCAGCAGGCGCTGGCCAAGAATCCGGACGTGGCGGCCCTGCTGGTCGAACTCTTCCTCGCCCGCACCGACCCTGGCCGCGCCGCCGCCCCGGTGGAAGTGCGCATCCTGGAAGAGAAAATCGAGGCGGCGCTGCGCGACGTCCCCAGCCTGGATGACGATCGCATCATCCGCCGGTTGCGCAATGTGATCCGCAATGTGCTGCGCACCAATTATTTCCAGCCCGATGCGAACGGGCAGCCCAATTCGCTGCTTTCCTTCAAACTGGATTCCGGCAAGCTGGACGAATTGCCGGCGCCGCGGCCCTGGCGCGAGATTTTCGTCTATTCGCCGCAGGTCGAAGGCGTGCATCTGCGCTTCGGCCGCATTGCCCGCGGCGGCCTGCGCTGGAGCGACCGGCGTGAGGATTTCCGCACCGAAATCCTGGGACTGGTGAAAGCGCAGCAGGTCAAGAATGCGGTGATCGTGCCGGTGGGCGCCAAGGGCGGCTTCTATCCCAAGACCATGAAGGCGAACCCGACCCGGGAAGAATTCATGAATACGGGCATCGCCGCCTATCGCCTCTTCATCAATGCCCTGCTGGACATCACCGACAATCTGGGACCGGACGGATCGATCATCCCGCCCCGCAACGTGCTGCGCCCCGATGGCGACGATCCCTATCTGGTGGTGGCGGCGGACAAGGGCACTGCCACCTTCTCGGACATCGCCAACGGCATCGCCATCGAACATGGCTTCTGGCTGGACGACGCTTTTGCGTCCGGGGGAAGCAAGGGCTACGACCACAAGAAGATGGGCATCACCGCCCGCGGCGCCTGGGAAGCGATCAAGCGCCATTTCCGTGAGCTGGGCACCGACATCCAGAAAGAGGATTTCACCGTCATCGGCGTCGGCGACATGTCGGGCGATGTTTTCGGCAACGGCATGCTGCTGTCGCGCCATATCCGGTTGCTGGCCGCCTTCGATCACCGCCACATCTTCCTGGATCCCAACGCCGACGCCGAAACCGGCTTTGCGGAGCGCGAGCGGCTCTTCGCCCTGCCTCGCTCCTCCTGGGACGATTACGACAAGCAACTGATCGGCAAGGGCGGCGGCATTTTCGCCCGCACCTGCAAGGAAATCCCGCTCTCGCCCGAGGTGCGCGACCTGATCGGCAGCACAGCCGAAAAAATGTCGCCGCCCGAACTGATCCATGCCCTGCTGAAGGCGAAAGCCGACCTGCTCTGGTTCGGCGGCATCGGCACCTACATCAAGGCCGCGTCGCAAAGCCACCAGGAGGCAGGCGACCGCGCCAACGATCCGGTGCGCGTCAATGGCAGCGACGTGCGCGCCCGCGTGGTGGGCGAGGGCGCCAATCTGGGCGTCACGCAACTGGGCCGCATCGAATATGCCCGCAGCGGCGGGCGCATCGACACCGATGCGGTGGACAATTCCGCCGGCGTCGACACCTCCGACCATGAGGTCAATCTCAAGATCCTGCTGTCGGGCCCGTGCCGCCGCGGCGAATTACCGGAAGAGGCGCGCGACGCGCTGTTGGCGCAGATGACCGATGAGGTGGCGCAGCTGGTGCTGAAGGACAATTACGACCAGACCCTGGCCCTGTCGGTGGCGGAATCGCGGGCCGCCCCCGAACTGGACGCCGATGTGCGGCTGATCGCCGACCTGGAAGCCCGCGGCAAGCTGGAGCGGGCGGTGGAGTATCTCCCCTCCGACACAGAGCTCAGGCGTCTGTCCCGCGAAGGCAAGGGCCTGACCCGTCCCGAACTGGCTGTGCTTTTGGCCTATGCCAAGCTCGATCTCGACGCTGAGTTGCTGGAAAGCGACCTGCCCTCCGATCCGGCGCTGCAGGAACTGCTGACCGGCTATTTCCCCAAAGCCGCGACCCTGGCTTTTCCGGACGAGCCGGAGCGTCACCGCCTCAAGACCGAGATCGTCTCCACCGTTCTCACCAACCGGCTGGTCAACCTGGCGGGCCCGGTCTTTGTCCTGCGCATGAGGGAATTGTCCGGCCGCGGCGCCGCCGATGTCGCCCGCGCCTTCGTCATCGCCGACGGCGCCTTCGGCCTTTCCGCGCTCAAGGCCCGCATCGATGCGCTGGACGGCGTCGTCAAGGCCGAGGCGCAGACCCGCGCCTATGCCGCCATCGCCATCCACCTGATGCATGTCACGCCCTGGTTCCTGGCCGAGAATGCCCGCGACATCACCGCCGCCATCGCGCTCTATCGCAGCGGCGTCGATGCCTTGCGCGGGACGCTGGCCCGGAATCTGGCGATCGATCCCGCGCTGCCGGGCGATATCGGCCGCGATGTCGCGCTCCTGGGTCCCTTGGCGCTGGCGCTGGACGTGGCGCGGCTGGCGCATGAAACCGGCGCGGAGATCTCGGCGGTCGCCGCGCTGCATGAAGGCGTGGGCGAGACGCTGGGCCTGGACCGGCTGCGCCGCCTGTCGGGGAAGCTGCATCTGCCCGATCACTGGGACCGGCTGGCGGTGCGCCGCCTGCTGGACGATCTGGCGGCGGCGCAGCGCGTCATTGCGGGGCGGCTGCTCCATGCAGGCGGCGAGCCGGCGCTGGCCGAATGGCGCAAGACCCATCAGGCCCAGCTGGCGCGAATGCAGGACTTCCTGGGCGCGCTGGAAGCGGGCGGCGAACTCAGCGTCGGCAAGCTGATGCTGCTCTCCAGCCAGATTCAGAATCTGGGTTGAGGTTTCAACTCGCTCACCGTCATGGCCCGGCTTGTCCGGGCCATGACGTGGAATTGAGGAAAGTAGCTAGCTACGCACCAAATTGAGTTGGTGCGCGTTGTCGCCGTTTTGGTTTTCGCGGCCGACAAACTCGATGCCGATGCCCTCGGCATGATGGCGGGCGACGCGGCCGGCGATCTGGGCGATCAGCACGAATTCCCCGATCAGCGGCTTGATGTCGGTCTTGAGCGAGACGCCGCCGACCGAGATGTCCATCACTTCGCAATTGACGATCTGGCCGTCGGCGCGGGTGAATTTGGCGAAGCCCTTCTGGCTGGAACGCTCATGGCGGCGCAGCACCGAGTCATCGACCAGTGCCTTGTTGAGAAACAGCGTAAGCTGTTCGGCGGTGCGTTCGCGCTTGGCGGCGGTGCACTGGAAGGCGACGCCGAAGCCGGCGCCGTCCTTGCGGGCGACCACGCCTTCGAAGCGGCCGAAATTGTCGACATAGAGCACCACCGGGGTGCCCAGCTCGGGGATGGACTCGCAGCGGATGGCAGCGCCGCCGGGCGAGAGGTCCACCACCGAACAGCGGGATTCCCGTCCGTCCGAGGGGGTAAACAGCCTCCCGGGCAGGTCAACCCGGACGCGCCGGAAGCGGCGGCGCTCCGCCCTGGCCCGCGCCAGGACCGGTTCAGCATCCTTCATCGCCAACGCCAAGCCCTGCACGGCTGGCTCCTTCCTCAAAAAAATGAGCGGCTTTCGCCGGTCTTTTGTACGGCAACAGCGTCAACAGGGAGTTACCAAGGGTGGAATGACGTCAAGGATTTGGGCTGATTGGGCCAGTCCGCGACGATTTCGCACCTGCAACCGGGACGGGAGGGCCTCTGGCGCCCCTATACCATTCCGGTACATGGCCCTTTTTCGGGCGTTTCCGCCGCGCTATAGGAAAGCCAGCGTAATCTGTCTGCGGGGGGACCCCGCTTAGCCGGGGGATTTTTGACCATGCGTTTTTCCGCGTCCAAGTCGCGCCTGTGGGCGCTCGCCATGCTGGGTGGGGCGGCCATCGCCCTTTCCGCCTGCTCGACCCTGTTCGGGGAAGAAGAAGACACCCTGGCGCTGACCGGCTCGCCCTTCAGCCAGGGCCTGGCCACCGCCTATTCCAACCTGGCCCAGCAGGCCACCGCCGTGCCGGATGCCGAATCCGATGACGGCTTTCTCTCGCCCCTGACCGGCCTGTTCGATTTCAGCGATACCCCGGCCGAGATGCTGGAGCGCGCCTTTACCGCCAAAGCCGAGCTGGCGGCTTCCGGCGAAGAGCCCGCGCCGGAAGCGGCGCCCGATCCCACGATCCAGCCCATCTATGCCCGCCTGGTTGCCGCCGTGAATGCCGGCAAGGCCCGCTTCGCCGAGGAAGCTGCCCGCGCCCAGTCCGATTACGATTGCTGGATCCTGTTCTC
>DATFFI010000085.1:0-3522 GCA_035250225.1 Rhizomicrobium sp.
GCCAATTTCCCGCCATAAACCCGGCGCACGCGATCAGACGCGCCATCGGAAAGGGACGCAAGCCTGCGACGCCGCGCCCGCGGCGCCAGGGACAGCCAATGGACCGCCGGACGATCTCCAAGGACAAGCTGCCGAGCCGTCATGTGACGGTCGGCCCGGCGCGGGCGCCGCATCGCTCCTATCTCTATGCCATGGGCCTTTCGGCCGCCGAGATCGCCCAGCCGCTGGTCGGCGTCGCATCCTGCTGGAATGAGGCCGCACCCTGCAACATTTCGCTGATGCGCCAGGCGCAGGTGGTCAAGAAGGGCGTTGCCGCCGCCAACGGCACGCCGCGCGAGTTCTGCACCATCACCGTCACCGATGGCATCGCCATGGGCCACCAGGGCATGAAGTCGTCGCTGGTGTCGCGCGATGTCATCGCCGACAGCGTCGAGCTCACCATGCGTGGCCATTGCTACGATGCGCTGGTCGGCTTGGCCGGTTGCGACAAGTCTCTTCCCGGCATGATGATGGCGATGGTGCGCCTCAACGTTCCGTCGATCTTCATCTATGGCGGCTCGATCCTGCCCGGCACCCATCGCGGCCGCCAGATCACCGTGCAGGATGTGTTCGAGGCGGTCGGCCAGCATTCGGTCGGCGCCATCGACGACGCCGAACTGCTGGAAATCGAACAGGCGGCTTGTCCGTCTGCCGGTTCCTGCGGTGCCCAGTTCACCGCCAACACGATGGCGACGGTCGCCGAGGCGATCGGCCTGGCGCTGCCTTATTCCTGCGGTGCGCCGGCCCCCTACGAGATGCGCGACCGCTTCAACTTCGCGTCCGGCGAAAAGGTCGTGGAACTGATCGCCAGGAACATCCGGCCGCGCGACATTGTTACCCTCAGGTCGCTCGAGAACGCCGCCGCCGTCGTCTCCGCCACCGGCGGCTCCACCAATGCGGCGCTGCACCTGCCGGCGATCGCCCACGAGGCCGGCATCAAGTTCGACCTGTTCGACGTTGCCGAGATATTTGCCAGGACCCCGTACATCGCCGACCTCAAGCCTGGTGGCAAATATGTGGCGAAGGACATGTTCGAGGCCGGCGGCATCCCGCTTCTCATGAAAACCATGTTGGAAAACGGCTACTTACACGGCGACTGCCTCACCGTGACAGGTCGTACTTTGGCCGAAAACATGGAGCACGTTCGCTGGAACGATGAACAGGATGTCGTGCGTCCGGCCGACAAGCCGATCACCGTGACCGGCGGCGTGGTTGGCCTCAAGGGCAACCTGGCTCCCGAAGGCGCGATCGTGAAGGTTGCCGGCATGGCCGTGTTGAAGTTTTCCGGCCCGGCACGCTGTTTCGACAGCGAAGAGGAATGCTTCGAGGCGGTGACGAACCGCAGCTACAAGGAAGGCGAGGTTCTCGTCATCCGCTATGAAGGCCCCAGGGGCGGCCCGGGCATGCGCGAGATGCTGTCGACGACGGCCGCGCTCTATGGCCAGGGCATGGGCGGCAAGGTCGCCCTGATAACGGACGGGCGCTTCTCGGGCGCCACACGCGGCTTCTGCATCGGCCATGTCGGCCCTGAGGCGGCCGTCGGAGGTCCGATCGGATTGCTGAGGGATGGCGACATCATTTCCATCGATGCCGTGTCGGGCATCCTGGAGGTGGCGCTGTCCGACGAAGAACTGGCAGCCCGCGCCAAGGGCTGGAAGCCGCGCAGCACCGACTATCAGTCGGGCGCGCTGTGGAAATATGCGCAGACTGTGGGTCCGGCCAGGGATGGCGCGGTCACCCATCCCGGTGGAGTGAAAGAAACGCATTGTTATGCCGACATCTGAAACCATAAGGACCACAGTCCTGTCGGCTCTCGTCGCCGCGATGACGCTCGGCTTTGCCGGCGGCGCCTTCGCACAGGAGGAGGCGCCCAAGCGCTCCAGCCCGTGGGCGGTATTCAAGTTCGGCTTCTCCGCCTACAAGAGCGGCCACAAGGAGCAGGCCGTCGAGGCTTACCGTTATGCCGCCGAAAACGGTCAGATCGGCGCCACATGGAAACTCGCCCGCATGTATGCGCAAGGTGACGGCGTCGCCCGCGACGACTATGAGGCGTTCAAGTTCTTCAACGAGATCGCGCAGCAGGATGTCGAACCCGGCAGTCCGGACGAAAGCTACGTCTCCGACGCGCTGGTGGCGCTTGGCGATTATCTGAGGACCGGCATTCCGGGCAGCCCGGTGAAGGCCAATCCGGCCGCGGCGCAGGAAATGTACATGCGCGCCGCCGCGAACTACCGCAATCCGGCCGCCCAGTATGAAATGGGCAACATATTCCTCAAGGGCGAAGGCGGCATGAAAGCCAGCGTCCGTCAGGCCGGCCGCTGGTTCCAGCTCGCCGCGGAAAAGGGCCATGCCGGCGCGCAGGCGACGCTGGGCAACCTTTTGTTCCAGAGCGGGAAGGTGGTGCGTGGCCTCGCCATGATGACGGCAGCACTCGAACGCGCCAATCCGATAGACCGCACCTGGATACGCTCGATGCAGGAAGAGGCGTTCTCGCTGGCTGCCGAATCCGATCGCCGTACCGCCATCGCCCTGGCCGAGGACATCCTAACCAAGGGGCCGGGCGGCAACAGCGGCGGCGGCGACAGGGAAATCGCGGCACCGGCGGCGCCAGGCGTCAACGGCGGTCCCGCCGCGGCGGATACCGGCTCCGCGTTGGGCTTCGGCCAATAATGCATGTCGCCCGAAAGTGTCCTCGGTTGTGGGATAACGGCATGCATCAAATCAAGGAATTTAAAGCGCGGCCGCCGAAGCCTATTCGGCGCGACACGCTTTAAGCTATTCCATCGCCGCCTTGCGGTGATGGTGCGCTGCGCCTGTCGCGGGCGGGTGGCCATGATCGCGCAGCGCGTCGAGCGCCGCCGAAACCCACGATCCACCGGCCGCACCGGTTGCAGCGCTCGGGCAGCCGTCCTGCACTTTCTTCCACGATGAATTGTTGAGTTCCATGCCGCAGCGGGCGAGTTGCGTGCCGCCCGGCAGTTTCAGGCAGGCAAGCTGTCCCTGCTCGAACTGGCGGCCATTGGCGCGGCACTGGCAATCGGCGGCGGCCGGCACTTGCGAGGCTGCAAGAGCCGCAAAGGCAATCAGGCAGGAACCCGTCAACGCCTTCATGGGCCGAGATTACCATGCCGGCTCACGACTTGCACGCGGGATCGGGTGGCGGACGGATCTGTACGAAATTCAGAGACCGCGATGCGGCCAGAAAAACCAGGCCAGCCATGCGGCTGCGACAACCCAGACTGCCACGATGAACAGCAGCCCAGCGCGGCTTATGGGGCGCTGTTCGCTGCGGACCGCCTGCTCGCGGAACTCGGCAAACAATGCCGCCGGAATGAGCCTAATCGCCAGCAGGATGCCGAGCGGCACGATGATCAGGTCGTCCAGGTAGCCGAGCACGGGAATGAAATCCGGTATCAGGTCGATCGGGCTCAGCGCATACGCGGCGATCGCCAGCGCAAGCAGACGCGGAAACCACGGCGTGCG
>DATFFI010000086.1:0-13456 GCA_035250225.1 Rhizomicrobium sp.
CAGAAGAAGGAAAGGGGCGACAAACCGGGGGCGCATGCAGGCTCCTTGGGAAATTGGGAGGCCCTTATAGCAGGGGCGGGCCCTGAAAATTCAATGATCTGAAACCTATATTCTACGGGGTTTCTAGAGTATTTTCCGGCCATGATTTCACAAAAAGCGCGCTACGCCCTTCGGGCCCTCCTTTATCTGGCCGCCCGGGGCAGCGACACGCCGGTCCAGATCTCGGAAATCGCCGAGGCCGAACGGTTGCCGCGCAAATTCCTGGAACAGATCCTGCTGGAGCTCAAAAAGCCCGGCATCGTGCGCAGCCATCGCGGCCGCACCGGCGGCTATTCGCTGGGCCGCCCGGCCAAGGACATCAGCTTCGCCGACGTGCTGCGGGTGACCGACGGGCCCCTGGCGCTCAGCCCCTGTGTCAGTGTCATGGCCTACCGCAAATGCGATGACTGCTTCGAAGAAACCGTTTGCGCCATCCGCAAGGCCCTGCTGGCGGCCCGGGATGCAACCGCGGAAATCCTGGAATCCCGCAATCTGGCCGCAGCCTGCGCGCAACTAAAACGCTCCGGCGCGCTTTAAGCTCTTGGCGCTGAATTTCTTTTTCCCGATTGCCGCAGGTGTCAATAATCCCTATTGACTAGATAGAGATTTGACGGATTAATCACGGCCACGATCAGGCGGCCCCTAACAGCAGAGCGGATTTCATGGAGCATTTTCTTCGCCATATTTTCCTGACTGGCGCGAGTCTCATTGCGCTCGCCGTGCCCGCATCTGCGCAAGGCGCCGATGCGCGGGTCTCCAATTTGGAACAGCAGCTGCGCGAGATGCGCACCGAAATCGCCGAACTGAAAAAGGCGCAGGCCCCTGCGCAGCCCCGTGTCGGGCTGGACAATGGCCGGTTGACGGTGACGTCCGCCGACGGCGCCTTCTCGCTCTCGCTGCGCGGCCTGATGCAGTATGACTATGGCTATTTCGCGCAAGGCCGCGGCGCGCCCGCGGTCGATCTTTCCAGCGGCGGCAATTTCCGCCGCGCCCAGATCGGTCTGACCGGCACCGCCTGGCGCGTCTGGTCCTACAATTTCACCTTCGACTTTGGCGGCAACGGGCTGGAAAATTCCGGCTACATCTATAACGCCTATCTCCAATATGACGGGCTCAAGCCGTTCGGCTTCCGCATCGGCGCCTATACGCCGGCCGGCGGGCTGGAAGACCAGACCGGCTCCGCCGACCTGATCTTTCTGGAGCGCCCCGCCGTGGTGGATGCGGCGCGCAATATCGCCGGCGCACCCGGCCGTTCCGCCGTCAGCATCTTCGCGCAGGACGCCAATTACCTGGTTTCGGCCAGCCTCACCGGCGACAAGGTCAACACCGGCAACACAAGGACGCTCAACGCGGCGCCCTTCGACGAGCAGGTGGCCTTTGTCGGCCGCGCTTCCTGGCTGGCGCTTAACACGCCGGAATACAAATGGCTGCTGGATGTGGGCCTCACCCATGTCTTCAAGGCGGCCGACAGCGTGGCGGGTGCAGTTCCGGTGCCGGGCGTGCTCAACAATTTCAATCTCGTGGCCGGTCCCGAGGTTGCGATCGATACCACCCGCACCGTCACCACCGGCAATATGGATATCGAGACCGCCACCCAGTATGGCTTCGAGACCGCTATCGCCTATGACGCACTTTACCTTCAGGGCGGCTGGCTGGGCTTCAATATCGAGCGCCGCAACCCCGCGCTTCCCGATCCGGATTTTTCGGGCTGGTATGCGATGGCGACCTGGAGCCTGACCGGCGAAGCCCATCCCTATGATGCCGCCACCGCCAGCTTCCGCCAGATCCGGCCGGTGCGCGGCCTGGGCAGCGGTGGGTTTGGCGCCTGGGAAGTGAAGGCGCGTTACAGCCACTTCAACCTGGATTTCAATCCGCTGACCGCGGCCGCGGCGGGCGGCATCGCCGGCGGCGTGCAGGATATCTGGACGGTTGGTCTCAACTGGTACGCCACCAACGGTGTGCGCTTCGCCCTCGACTACAACAATATCAAGGTCAATCGCATCAACGCCCCTGCGAATGATCTCAGCGCCGATGCCGTTGCCTTGCGCGCCCAGCTTTCCCTCTGACAGGAGCGCACCATGAAGCGTCTGGTCTCCCTCATCGCCGCCACCTCGCTCTTCGCAATTGCCGCGGCGCAGGCGGCAGATATCACGCTGATCAATGTCAGCTATGATCCGACCCGCGAGCTTTATCAGCACTTGAGCGCCGCCTTCTCCAAGAGCTGGAAGGCCGACAAGGTCACCATCCGCACCAGCAATGGCGGTTCGGGTTCCCAGGCGCGCGCCGTGATCGACGGCCAGCAAGCCGATGTCGTGACGCTGGCGCTGGCGGCGGACATTGATGCGATCGCCCGCAATGCCAAGCTGCTGCCCGCCGATTGGCAGAAGCGCCTGCCGCAGAATTCCAGCCCCTATACCTCGACGATTGTTTTCCTGGTGCGCAATGGCAATCCCAAGGGTCTGCGCGACTGGAACGATCTGGTGAAGCCGGGCGTGCAGGTAATTACGCCCAATCCGAAGACTTCCGGCGGGGCGCGCTGGGCCTATCTGGCGGCCTGGTCCTATGCCCTGAAGCAGCCGGGCGGCAATGACGCCCGCGCCCGCGCCTTTGTCGGCAATCTCTACAAGAATGTGCCGGTGCTGGATTCCGGCGCCCGTGCTTCCACCGTCACCTTCACCCGCCGCGCCATCGGCGATGTGCTGCTGTCATGGGAGAATGAAGCGCATCTGGCGCTGAAGGAGCAGCCCGGCCAGTACCAGATCGTCTATCCGTCGCGTTCGATCCTGGCCGAGCCGCCGGTGGCGCTGCTCGACAGCAATGTCGACCGCCGCAAGACCCGCGCCCAGGCCGAGGCCTTCCTGCGCTATCTCTACACGCCGGAAGCGCAGGAGATTATCGCCCGCGACTTTTACCGCCCGCGCAATGCGCAGGTGCTGGCCAAGTACAAAAACCAGTTCCCGGCCATGGAGCTTGTCACCATCGATGGGGAATTTGGCGGCTGGGCCAAGGCCCAGGCCGACCATTTTGGCGACAAGGGCGTCTTCGACCAGATCTACGGAAAGAAATAGCCGCCCACTTCATTTCACCATGACCTGTTTGCGAAGCCGGCACGCGCCGGCTTCGTCTTGCTTGCGAGAGCCGATTTTGACTGTTGCCGATACCATATCGAGGGGGCCGCGGCCTCACAGGCCCCGGAAATGGGATGCGCCGGCGCCCGGTTTGACCGGCGCAAGCCTCCTGTCGGATAAGGCGCCGCCATGAGCGCCATCGGCCACTCCGTCTTTTCCCGAAGCTATCGCAGCGTGCTGCCGGGTTTCCGGCTGTCGATGGGCTTCACTCTGTTCTATCTGGCCAGCCTGGTTCTGATCCCGCTGCTGGCGCTGGTCCTGCGGCCGTTTGAGATGTCGCTGGCCGACATGTGGGACGCCATCGGCTCTCCGCGCACCCTGGCGGCGTTGCGGCTGTCCTTCGGCATGTCGCTGGCGGCGGCACTGATCGACGCCGTGTTCGGGCTGATCATTGCCTGGGTGCTGGTGCGCTATCGCTTCCCCGGCAAGGGCCTGCTGGATGCGCTGATCGATCTGCCTTTTGCCTTGCCCACGGCGGTGGCCGGCATCGCGCTCTCCACGCTCTACGCCCCCAATGGCTGGATCGGCAGTATCCTAGTGGAATATGGCATCAAAATCGCCTACACGCCCTGGGGCGTGCTGGTGGCGATGACGTTCATTGCGCTGCCCTTCACCGTGCGCACCATCCAGCCCGTCATGGCCGAACTGGGCCGCGATTCCGAGGAAGTGGCCGCCACGCTGGGGGCGACACGGCTGCAGATCATCGGCAAAGTGGTGCTGCCCGCGCTGCTGCCGGCGATCCTGACCGGCGTGGCGCTCGCCTTCGCCCGCGCCGCCGGCGAGTTCGGCTCGATCATTTTCATCGCCGGCAACCTGCCCAACATTTCCGAAATCGCGCCGCTCCTGATCATTATCAAGCTGGAAGAATTCGACTATGCCGGCGCCGCCTTCATCGGCGTGGCGATGCTGATGGCGTCTTTCGTCATGCTGCTCGCTCTCAACTGGCTGCAGAGCTGGGCAGCGAAGCGGCGCTGACATGGCCAAATTCCAGAAACCCACCGAAGATCCGCTGGTGCTCAAGCTGCTGCTGGGCGCCCTCGCCATCTGTTTTGTCGGGCTGTTCCTGGTGCTGCCGCTGCTCGTGGTCTTCAGCGAGGCTTTTGCCGGCGGCCTGGGCCATGCCTGGACCACCATCACCGATCCCGACACCGTCGCGGCAATCGAATTGTCGCTGATGGCCGCGGCCATCGCCGTGCCGCTCAATACGATTTTTGGCATTGCCGCGGCCTGGTCCATCGCCAAGTTCGATTTCCCGGGCAAGACCTTCCTGGTAACGCTGATCGACCTGCCTTTCTCGGTCTCGCCGGTGGTTGCGGGCCTGGTTTATGTCCTGGTCTTCGGCATGCAGGGCTGGCTCGGTCCTACGCTGGTGGGCTACGACATCCATGTTCTGTTCGCGCTGCCGGGCATCGTGCTGGCGACCGTCTTCGTCACTTTTCCCTTTGTGGCGCGCGAACTGATCCCGCTGATGGTGGACCAGGGCCGTGACGAGGAGGAAGCGGCGGTGTCGCTGGGCGCGTCCGGCTTCCAGACCTTCCTGAAAGTGACCCTGCCCAATATCAAATGGGGCCTGCTCTATGGCGTGCTGCTCTGCAATGCCCGCGCCCTGGGCGAATTCGGCGCCGTCTCGGTGGTCTCGGGCCATATCCGGGGCCAGACCAACACCATGCCGCTGCATGTGCAGCTGCTCTATGAGAATTACGATTATGCCGGGGCCTTCGCCGTCGCCGCCATCCTGGCGATGCTGGCGCTGCTGACCCTGGCGGTGAAATCATTCCTGGAATGGCGCTATGCGGACGAACTCGCCGCGGCGCATCGGCACTAGAGCGTCGGCCCTGCGAAGTTGATAGACTTCGTGTCAGGCCGCGTGACCATAAAGAGCGTCGGCCCCGCGAAGTTGATAGACTTCGCGTCAGGCCGCGCGACCATTAGAAAGAGTACGGATAGACCATGCCTCTCGTGATCGACACCATCGTCAAAAGATATGGCCGCTTCCCGGCCCTGAATGGCGCCAGCCTGACGGCGCCGCAGGGCTGCTTCCTGGCGCTGCTGGGACCGTCCGGTTCGGGCAAGACCACGCTGCTGCGCATCCTGGGTGGGCTGGAGCTGGCCGACAGCGGCAGCGTCCGTTTCGCCGATCTCAACTGGCTGGACATGCCGGCGCGCGAACGCAAAGCCGGTTTCGTCTTCCAGCAATATGCCCTGTTCCGCCACATGACCGTGGCCAAGAACATTGCGTTCGGCCTGGAAGTGCGGCCGCGCAGCGAGCGGCCTTCCAGGGCCGACATCAAAAACCGGGTCGAGGAATTGCTGGATCTGGTGCAGCTCAAGGATATGGGCAAGCGCTATCCCTCGCAGCTTTCGGGCGGCCAGCGCCAGCGCGTCGCTCTGGCCCGTGCTTTGGCGATCGAGCCGCGCATGCTGCTGCTGGACGAGCCGTTCGGCGCCCTGGACGCCAAGGTGCGCAAGGAACTGCGCGAATGGCTGCGGCATATCCATGACAAGGCCGGAGTCACCTCGGTCTTCGTCACCCATGACCAGGAAGAAGCCTTCGCCGTGGCCGATCTGGTGGCGGTGATGAATAAGGGCCGGATCGAACAGATCGGCACGCCGGATGTGGTGCGTCGCGATCCCAAGACGGCCTTCGTCTCGGAATTTCTGAGCGCCTAACCAGCAATCTCCTTGGCTACCGCCTCCGCGACCTTGATACCGTCAACCGCCGCCGACAGAATGCCGCCGGCATAGCCGGCGCCTTCGCCGGCGGGATAAAGCCCGCGCGTATTGGTGCTCTGGAAATCTTCACCACGCGGCACCCGCACCGGCGCCGAGGTGCGCGTCTCCACCCCCGTCAGCACCGCATCCGCCATGTCATAGCCCCGGATCTGGCGGCCAAAGGCGGGAATGGCTTCGCGAATGGCGGCAATGGCGTAGTCGGGCAGACAGGCGGACAGATCAGTGGGCGTGACGCCGGGACGATAGGATGGCGTCACGCTGCCCAGCGCGGTGGAGGGTTTGGCCGCCAGGAAATCGCCGACGCGCTGACCGGGCGCGGCGTAGGTGCCGCCGCCGGCCAGGAAGGCCTGCGACTCCCAATGGCGCTGCAGCGCCACGCCGGCCAGCACGCCGGTTTCGCCCGGCACGTCCTTGTCGTAAGGCCCATAGTCTTGCGGATTGATGCCCACCACGATGCCGGCATTGGCGTTGCGCTCGGCGCGCGAATACTGGCTCATGCCGTTGGTGACGACGCGGCCGATCTCGGACGTTGCCGCAACCACCGTGCCGCCGGGACACATGCAGAAGCTGTAGACGCTGCGGCCGTTTTTGGCGTGATGCACAAGTTTGTAGTCGGCGGCGCCCAGTTCCGGAATGCTGCGGCCGAAGCGGGCCTTGTCGATCAGGCTCTGGGGATGCTCGATGCGAAAACCGATGGAAAAGGGCTTGGCTTCCAGCGCGACGCCGCGATCCAGCAAAATTTGGAACATGTCGCGGGCGCTGTGACCCACCGCCAGCACGACATGATCGGCGGCAATCTCTTCGCCGCTCTCCAGGCGCACGCCACGGATACGGCGATCCGCGACCAGAAGATCGGTGACCTTGCACTGGAAGCGATACTCGCCCCCCAGGCCTTCGATGGCTTCGCGCAGGCTCTCCACCATCGTGACCAGGCGGAAGGTGCCGATATGGGGATGGGCCTCGGTGAGGATATCTTCCGGCGCGCCGGCCTTGACGAACTCCTCCAGCACCTTGCGGCCCAGGTGACGGGGGTCCTTGATCTGGCTGTAGAGCTTGCCGTCGGAGAAAGTGCCGGCGCCGCCTTCGCCGAACTGGACGTTGGATTCCGGATTGAGCACGCTTTTGCGCCACAGGCCCCAGGTGTCTTTCGTGCGTTCGCGCACCACCTTGCCGCGCTCCAGAATGACGGGACGAAAGCCCATCTGTGCCAGCAGCAACGCCGCAAACAAGCCGCAGGGACCGGCGCCGATCACCAGCGGCCGTTGAAAATTGGGTTGAGGAAAGCCGGCGCGCGCGCGGGTGACGAATTTGTAGTCCATGTCGGGCATGGGTTTGACGTCGGGATCGCGCGCGAAGCGCTGCAGCAGGCCGGTTTCGTCCTCTGCCGCCACATCCAATGTGTAGATGCAGGCGATCGCCTGCTTGTTGCGCGCGTCATGGGCGCGCTTGAAGATGCGAAAATCGCGCAGCGCCGCCGCCGGCAGGTTCAGCCGCTTGAGCAGCGCCGCTTTCAGCGCTTCAGGCGCATGGCCAAGCGGCAATTTGAGTTGGGTGAGGCGGATCATCGCGGTGGGAATTTGGAACTGCTCTAATAGGCCGAACCGTTCCCGACTTCACGAAAAATTTCGAGGACAGTTTCGTATTGACCGCCCCGCCCCGGAGGCGCAGAGTTTTCCCGTGCCGTAAAGGCGCGATGACAAGAGCCGCAGTTACTGTCTTCTTGTGTGCTCCAACCGCGATGGGAATCGCGAATCTTCGAATCCGGCTCGTAACCGGATGCGAGCATGCCGGACAGTCGCGCGATCCGACTCATCGGCCCTTGCGGCTTAGGTGAAACCCAAGCCAGGAGGGCTCCTGCATGGAAGAAACGCCACCGGATAGGTTTTCAGGCTCTGCCGTCAGTTTGTGTCTGGCGCGGAGCCACGAAAGGGCTTGAAACGTCCCTTCGCCGCTGAAAATCTATCGTGCGGGAGAAAGTCCCGCGAACACGGAACGTCCGTTCCGCGATAAAGCATCCGGCCTGATGTCGGACAATCGCCCCGCCTTAAATGGCGGGGTTTGATTTTGTGCTGCTTGCTTCAGTCGTGCTTGGAAGGGGTGGGGGCCTTGCGCGTCAGTGATTGTCGCGTGGAACGCCCTTGGTCTGGGCGATCTTCTGATACTTGACCGCATTCTCCAGCACCATGCCGGTTTCCATCTGGCCCACCACCGCGCGTTGCATTTCCTGCCACGGGGTCTGGCTGGGGGGATATTTGTAGCCGCCCGCCGCTTCCAGCTCCTTGCGGCGCTGCGCCAGCTCCGCGTCCGGGATCAGCACATTGCAGGTGCCCTTGTTGAGGTCGATGCGGATGCGGTCGCCGCTCTTGAGCAACGCCAGGCCGCCATTGGCGGCGGCTTCCGGCGAGGCATTGAGGATCGAGGGCGAGCCCGACGTGCCGGACTGGCGGCCGTCACCGATGCAGGGGAGCGAATGGATGCCCTGCTCGATCAGGGCCGCGGGCGGACGCATATTCACGACTTCCGCCGCGCCGGGATAGCCGATCGGACCGGCGCCGCGGATGATCAGCATGGTGCGGTCGGTGATGCCCATCCTGGGATCGTCGATCCTGTGATGATAATCCTCCGGCCCGTCGAACACGACCACCGGCCCTTCAAAGGCATTGAGATCGCCCGGCTCCGACAGATAGCGGTCGCGGAACTCCTTGTTGATCACCGACAGCTTCATGATGGCGCTGTTGAAGAGATTGCCCGTCAGGACCGAGAAACCCGCCGCCGTCTTGATCGGCGTCTCGAAATTCTTGATGACATTGCCGTCTTCGATGGTCGCATCGCGGCAATTGTCACCGATGCTCTTGCCGTTGACGGTGAGGGCGTTCTCCCTGATGAGCTTCTGGCCCATCAACTGGTTGACCACAGCGGGCACGCCGCCGGCATGGTAGAAATCCTCGCCCAGATATTCGCCGGCCGGCATCAAATTCACCAGCAGCGGGATCTCGCGGCCATATTCTTCCCATTCCTTGATGGAGAGTTCGACGCCGATGTGGCGGGCCAGGCCGTTGAGATGGATCGGCGCATTGGTCGAGCCGCCGATGGCGCTGTTGACGCGGATGGCGTTGATGAAGGCGTCCTTGGTCAGGATGTCGGACGGCTTGCGGTCGGCCGCCACCATTTCGACGATCTGCAGGCCGGTGCGATAGGAAACCTCGGCGCGGTCGCGATAGGGCGCCGGGATCGCCGCCGAACCGGGCAGCGACATGCCCAGTGCTTCGGTCAGCGAATTCATCGTGCTGGCGGTGCCCATAGTGTTGCAGAAGCCGGTCGACGGTGCCGAGGACGCCACCAGCTTGATGAAGCCCTGATAATCGATCTTGCCGGCGGCCAGCAATTCGCGCGCCTTCCATACGATGGTGCCCGAACCGGTGCGCTGGCCTTTGTACCAGCCATTGAGCATCGGGCCGACCGACAGCGCGATGGCGGGAATGTTCACCGTCGCCGCCGCCATCAGGCAGGCCGGCGTGGTCTTGTCGCAGCCGATGGTGAGCACGACGCCGTCCAGCGGATAGCCGTAGAGCAGCTCGACCAGGCCGAGATAGGACAG
Source organism: Rhizomicrobium sp. (assembly GCA_035250225.1). Classification (GTDB taxonomy): domain Bacteria; phylum Pseudomonadota; class Alphaproteobacteria; order Micropepsales; family Micropepsaceae; genus Rhizomicrobium. Next base: position 9,499 of record DATFFI010000086.1, read on the forward strand.
GTTGCGGTCCAGTGCCGCGGTCGGACGCTTGCCGGTTTCCTGGATGGGATGGACGGGGAATTCCAGCGCAATGCCGCCCGCCTCGCGAATGCCTTCGCGCACCCGTTCGGCCAGCACGATGTGATGGCGGTTGCAGGGAGACAGGTCGCTGCCGGTCTGGGCGATGCCGATGATGGGCCTGCCGGACTGCAGCTCTTCCAGTGAGATGCCGAAATTCATGTAGCGCTCCAGATACAGCGCGGTCATGTCGACATTGTCGGGATTGTCGAACCAGGCGCGCGAGCGCAGCTTGCTGTCCTGTTTCTTGTTGCTCATTGCCGGCAGTTCCCCCGTATGCGTCTGGATTGCGGACCTTAGAAACTTGTCCGGTTGAAAGGATAGTGGACCGGCGCGAGAAGGCGTGTGTGAACCTTGGCCGGATCGCCAAAGCGCTCCGGCAGGCCGCGCCATGGTATTCCCGCGCGATAGCGAGCGAGCACCGCTGCCACGAACAGCCGATTGTCTTTGGCCGTTACCCCCACAGGCCCCTTACGCCCGGTCAAAAAAGCCTCGTTTCTGTCCCATTGGTCGTCCCAAAGGGCGTAGCGGCGCATCCGTCAACTCCGAATCAGCTGATATCTCATGAAACACGCTGCTAAACTCTAGGGAATCCCATAATTGAGGGCAGGCGAAAGCGGTGGACCTGAAAAGCGGAGACCTGGGCGACGCCAATTGCATCAATGATGTGACGCGTCTGCTGGAACGGATGGTGGCGGCGACCGCCGGCAACCTGGGACGCAAGGCGGCTGCAATATCCATCTGATAGTCAGGCACCCAAATACGACCCCAAGCCGCGCAGGATACAATCTTTGCGTGTGGAAATGCTGTCATTTCAACTGTGCTTGCAGCACCACACCCGCGGTCGAAATGATGCGGAAAGTTTAAGAGGGGGCGTTTGAGTCTGGCGCGGAAATGGCGGTATCCCTGCTTTTGGTGCGGCGCAGCGTAGGGGCTGGTACCTGGCTAGTACCTAAAAGGAGTAATGGATCGTTTGACTTAGCCCATTTCGCAAGCATTCTCCGCCCGTCTGGTCAGACAATTTCTCGGCCAGGCGGGGAACAAACGTCCACTTTCGGGGGAGTGAATAAAATGAATAGCCTTTTGCACAAGCTCATGCTTGGCGGTTCCACCGCGGTTCTCGCCACGACCATATTCGCCCTGCCGGCCACCGCCCAGGACGCAGTCGAAACGGTGACGAGCTCCGCCTCGCGTATTCAGCTCGAAGGTTATGTTGCCCCTACCCCTGTGACCGTGATCGGCCTTGAGCAGATCAGCCGCGATGCCCGCGTTGACCTCGGCGACACGCTCCGTTCGCTGCCGCAGTTGCGCTCTGGCGGCAGTTCGATGAACACCGGCTCGAATAACAACAACGCCGCCCAGGCGAATGCCGGCGCGAACACGTTGAGCCTGCGTAACCTTGGCTCGAACCGCAACCTTGTCCTGCTGGACGGCCAGCGTGTCGTCACCAGTCAGATCCAGGACGGCAGCGTCGATTTGAGCACGCTGCCCGACGCCGTGATCTCGCGCGTTGAAATCGTGACCGGCGGCGCCTCGTCCGCCTGGGGCTCGGATGCCGTCACCGGCGTCATCAACCTGATCATCAACAAGAAATTTGAAGGGTTCAAGGCCGACCTGCGCTTCGCCAACTCCACCGAGGTCACGCGCCGCCAGTACAAGGGCGACGTCGCCTGGGGTACCAGCTTCGACGGGGGCCGCGGTCACTTCATGGTCGCCGGCACCATCACCCGGAATGACGACGCCGTCTTTGGGGGTCAGCGCGCGCACCACAATGGCCGCGAGCTTGTCTACAATCCCGCCTATTGCTCGCAGCTTTCGCCTGTTAACGGCACCGCCAACCGCACCTGCGCCACCGTCAACCCCGGCCAGCCCCTGATGATCCATGTCGATGGCGTCGCCGACTTTAGCCGCACCCAGGGCGGCATCATCACCGGCTACAACTTGGCCGGCGCGGTTGGCGCGACTGCTCCGGCAGCGCCCACCGCCCAGGAGATCCGCGATCGCATCGCTGCCGGCCAGCACCCGGGCGGCCTGATCGGCACGCACTTCGTTGGCGAAAATGCCACGCCGACGCAATTCAATTACGGCACAGTGTTCAACAACTCCAGGTGCTACGGCGCCTGCTCGAACGACCAGTTCTCGGGGCATAATCCCTTCTTTATCGAAGCGATCCCATACCACTCCGCCACCCTCTTCACCTACGCCAGCTACCAGCTGACGGATTCGATCAAGGCGTCGATCCAGCTCAACTACGGTACGCTGCGCTCGAAGAACACCGGCAGCGTGCGTGACGCGGGCGAAACCATCCGTCCGGACAATGCCTTCCTGCCGCAGTCGATCGCATCGCAGTTCGGCACCCTGTCGAACGGCTACAACACCGCCACGCAGACGGGCGGCACCTCCGCGACCCCGACGCAGTCCCTTAGCATTGGCTTCACCAACATTAATAACCGCATTGCCGCAGGCCCGGCATCGGAGGACAGGAACCCCCTCTATACCTACGAAAATCTCTGCAGCGGGCTTGGACAACCCTGTAACTACATGTATCGCCAGTTGCAGCGCGGCGTCTTCACCCTGGAAGGCTCGCTGGGCGACAACTGGACCTGGAATGCCTATGCCCAGCACAGCGGCATCCGCATCCGCCAGAAGACCCCGAACAACCCCATCACGGCGCGCCGCAACAACGCCACCGATGCGGTGCGCGTCACGGCGTCGAATGTCGGCACCTCCGGCCTGACGGTCGGCTCGATCCAGTGCCGCGTCGTGCTACAGAACCCGACCTCGACCGACATCAATATCGCGGGTTGCCAGCCGGTGAACATCTTCGGTTACGGCAACGTGTCGCAGGCGGCCTATAAGTGGATCAACCCCGGCACCGACCCGCGCTCAGGCATCCTGAACGCGGAATCGGTCTATTTGAACCAGGATGTGTTCGCCGGCTCGATGCAGGGCGTGTTGCCCTGGGCGATGCCCGCGGGTGAAGTCAGCATCGCGTTCGGCGGTGAATATCGCCACGAACAAGCGCGCCGTCGCCGCACCGGCGGCATCGGCATCACCTTCCAGGCGGGCAACTTCCCGGAATATGCCGGCCAGTACAACGTCAAGGAAGGCTTTGTCGAACTTGATATCCCGATCCTGAAGGACAATTTCGTCCAGAGTCTGAACCTCAACACCGCCGGCCGTCTCACGGACTATTCCACCAGCGGCCTGGTTGAGACCTGGAAGATTGGTCTTCAGAGCCAGATCAATGACGATTTGATGGTTCGCGGCACCTGGTCGCTCGACATCCGCGCACCGCTGGTGGACGATTTGTACTCCACGGGCGGGTTCAACAACCAGAACAACTGCCCGAACTTCAATATTGGCATGGCCCCCGCGACATTCACCTGCCAGAACATCTCGGGCGGCAATCCCAACCTGCAGCCGGAAAAAGCCAACACCCTGTCGGCCGGCGTGGTCTTCAGGCCGTCCTTCCTCGAGGGTCTCAGTGCGTCGCTGGACTGGTACCAGATCCACCTGCATGGCGGCCTGCAATCGACGGGGTTCGATACCGTCGTCAATCGCTGCCGTTTGGGTGAGCAGGGCTACTGCGCCTCGATCTCGGGCCTGAACACCACCACCGGTCTGTACACCAGTGTTCGCACGGGCAAGGTCAACGCCACGCTCATCTCGACCGCGGGCTTCGACTTCCAGATGGACTATGGCTTCGCGTTCTGGAACGGCGACCTGGACCTCGCCTTCGACGCCAACTATGTTTACGACTATTCGGAAATCCGCGAAGGCGTGCGCTATCAGGGCGCCGGTCTGACCGATGGTCGTTACAGCGGCGGCGCCCGCATCCGCGGCAACCTGTCTGCCAACTATAAGGAAGGCGCCTGGTCGTGGGGCATCGGCACGCGCT
>DATFFI010000087.1:0-9666 GCA_035250225.1 Rhizomicrobium sp.
CATCGGGGCGCAGGCGGTCAATCACGTTTGTGTAGCGTCCCTGCGGCACAAAACAGATGTCCTGGCTGTCAGGCTTGTCGGCGGTGACCAGGCCGAGTTCGGCGGCGACGGCGCGAACTTCCGTCTTGGGCATTTCGCCCACCGGAAAACGCAGATAGTCGAGCTGCGCTTTCGTCGTGGTGAACAGGAAATAGCTCTGGTCGCGCGCGCTTTCCCCCGCCGCATGCAATTCGGCGCCGTGCGGGCCCTCGACGCGGCGAACATAATGGCCGGTGGCGAGCGCATCGGCGCCCAATTCGCGGGCGGTGTCGAGCAGGTCGGCGAACTTCACCTTCTCATTGCACTTGACGCAGGGCACCGGGGTTTCGCCGCGAGCATAGCTATCGGCGAAATCCTCGATCACCGCCTTGCGAAAGCGGCTTTCATAATCGAGCACATAATGCGGGATGCCCAGCGACGCGGCGACGCGCTTGGCGTCCTGGATGTCCTGGCCGGCGCAACAGGCGCCTTTGCGGGCCGACTGGGTGCTGGAATAGAGCTGCAGCGTCACGCCGATGGCGTCATGGCCGGCGCGCGCGACCAAAGCGGCGGCGACCGAGGAGTCGACGCCGCCTGACATGGCCACGACAATGCGCTTTTTGCTCATGCGCGCTCTATTAGGCGCGCGGGGCCCGGATCGCAATTGCAACCCGCACAGGCCCGCCTCCCCCTTGCGCGCGAAGCGCGTCTAAGGGGGAGGTGGCCGTAGCAACGCCGTGGCGCGCAGGCGTAAGCCGAGCACCACGGCAAAGTTGCGAAGGCCGGAGGGGGTTAACTTAACGAACTGGAAGATAATTCAGTAAAGACAATTGGTTAAGTGTGGCCGTGACTTGCAGGGCCGCCTGCAAAGCAGTCTGGTTCAGCGACAGCTGGGTGGCCGCTTCCGCCATGTTGGTGTTCTGGATCTTGTCGATGAAGCTGGCATAGAGGGTGGCCATCGAGGTCTGCTGTTCCTGGACCGTCTCCAGCTGCTTGAAGATATTGCCGTTGCGCGCGTTGATGGCAACCAGGCCCTGCGCCACCGTATCGGTGGCGGCAATCTGGCCGGTGAGGAAGCTGGCCTGCGCGCCGCTGAGATTGGCGCTGCCGTCGAAATTGCCGGCGCCCGAGGCATCGAAGGCCGCGATATCCTTCAGCGCCTGCATCAGGGTCTGGCCGGCATCGGAGGCCAGGATGCCGAAAGCGACGCTCTGGCCGTCACCGACCTGCACCGCCTTCTTGTCGTTGCCGTTGGTGAAAGCGGACGCGACCGAGGGCAGCGCCACCAGCTGGCTGAGGGTGGAGATGCTGACCGGCGCCGTATCGGTGCGCCCGCCGGAATAGATATAGTCGCCGTTGGCATCCTTGCTGTTGAGGATGGTCACGGTCTGGCTGAAGATGCTGTCGACCTGCGCCATCAGCACGCGCGGATCGTTGTTGGCGACGGTGTCGGCCACCACCTTCTTGAGCTGTGCCGCCAGGTCCGACAAGGCGGTGATCTGGGTGTTCTGCAGATCGACCTGGGTGGACGCCAGCGTGGTGGCACGGGAATAGGCGTCATTGCGGCCATGCGCCGAGATGCTGGCCTGCAACACCTGCGCCTGGTCGCCGAAGCCGGCATAGGTATCGGCGACGACGCCGGAGGCGATCTGGCGATTGATATCGTCCAGCTTCACGCCGGCCTGGTTGATCTGGGTGAGGAAGTAGGAACTTTGCTGGGCGGTCGCGACGCGATCAATGCTCATGAGTCATCTCGTTAGAGCTGGAGCAGCGTTTCATAAAGCTTGTCCACCACCGACAGCACACGGGCGCTGGCGGCATATGCCTGCTGGTAGGTGGTCAGATTGGTGAGTTCCTCGTCCAGATTGACGCCCGAGACGGAGGCCATGCGGCTCTGCGCCTCCTGCAGGCGGTCGTCCTGCGTGGCCTGCATCTGGGTGACCGCGTTCGAGCGGGTCGAGAGATTCTGGTAGAAGGCGGCGGCATAGTCCGACAGCGACGCGGTCTGGGAGGAAAGACCGCCCGCCGCGGCGAAGTTGCGGTTGGCGTTCAGCACATTCTGCAGCGCCAGGGCGCCGGAATTGTCGCCGCCGGTGACGATAAGAGTGCCCAGGGGCGTTGCGGAGGTGAGGGTCGCCTTGGCCAGGCCGATCTTCTGCGGCGTGGTCTGTACGCCTTGCGTGACGGCAAAGCCGGTGGCCTGGTTGGCGAGATTGTTGTCGCCGATGCCAAACAGGGCGGTGATGGACATGCCGGTGCCGCCGCGCATGGTGGTGTCGCCGGCGATGTTGAGCTGGTAGTCCGAGTAGAGCGCCGCCTTCGCCGTGGTCACCGAGCCATCGGCGTTCAGGGTCAGAGTGGCGGCCCCGCCCAGCGCGGTGTTGAGGGCGCCGATGATGCCGCCCACCGTCATGCCGGCAACGGTGGTGACATCGACCTGGCGGACAATGTCACCGTCCGGACCCTTGAGCGACAGCGAGATCACGCCGCCCGCGGCCACGCCGCTGGCATCGGTGGCGGAAATTCCGGTCGCAAGCAGCGAGGGCGCCTGGGCCTTGAACACGTCGTTGAGGCCGAAGAAATGCGAGAAACCGGCGCCGCCGCGCGAAGCCGGGGCCGTCGCGTCATCCTTGAGGACGATGCCGTTGCCGCCCGTGGCGCTGACCGACAGCATGCCGTTGGCAAAGCCGGCGTCGCCATCCGTACCCAGTGCCGCATCCAGCGCGGTGGTCAGGCTGCCGATGGTGGCGCCGATGGCGCCGACGACCGCGCCGTCGCGGCTGATGGTGCCGGCGTCGAAATCGACGTCGATACGATGGACCAAACCGCCGGTGGCGCCGGTGACGGCGATGGTGGTGCGGCCGGTGAAATTCAGCGCGTCGCCGGTGAGCAGACCGGTGTTGCGCCCGGTAAGGCTGGCCGGCGGGGGATAGGCGGCATTGGCGTTGGCGACCTGGTTGACCGCATTGGCCGTCTGCATGGCGAAATTGCCCAGCGCCTGGGCAAGACCACCCAGCGACTGGTCGCGCATGTCGATCATGCCCTTGAGCGTGCCGCCGCTCAGATGCGGATCGAGCGCGGACGACGCGCCGATCGACTGGCCGGTGGCGGGGTTATAGTCCTGGATCCGGATATTGCCGAAGGTGCCGTTGCGCACGCCGCCGTTATAGGAGAGCTGGGCATAGGTCTGGCTGATCAGATTGGTGCCGTCATTGGTCGAAACCTGCAGCGAGCCGTCAGGCTGCCTGGAGATGCGGATATCGATCTTGTCGGCCAGGGCGGCGAGCGCAACATCGCGCTGATCGGCCAGGCCGGTATCTTCATTGCCGCCGGCGACCGCGTTCTTGATCGCGATATTGAGGGTGTGGATCTGCTTGATCAGGATATTGACTTCGGAGATCGAATTGGTGATCTGGCCGTCGATCTGCGTCTGCATCGCCGAAATGGTGCTGGAGATGCTGGAAATCTGCCCGGCGACGCCATCGAGCGCGTGGAGAATGCCGGTATAGCTGGCCGCCGAGGTGGGCGCCTGGCTGGCGGTGGCGAAGGCCGCCTGGAGGTTGGTGAGGCGGGTGGAGAGCGACTGGTTGTCGCCCGGGCCGCCCAGAAGACCGTTGAGCTGCGAAAACAGGCCGGCCTGGGCGCCATACTGCGCGGACGCCGCGCCGGCCGCGAGGCTTTCCTGCTGCAGGAAGTGATCGACCACGCGCGTCACGCTGGCGATATCGACGCCCATCAGCTGGCCGCCGGGCGACAGCGTCTGCTGGTTCACCACCCGGCGGGCGTAACCCTGGGTGTTGATATTCGCCACATTGCTTGACGTCACGGCCAGCGCCGCGCTGTTGGTCTTCAGCGCCGTGAGGGCAGAGGCGGCAATGCCGTTGAGGCTCAAGGGACGATCCGGATGCTTTGTTCCGCTCAACGATGTCGCAAGCCTTGTGCCATTTTGTTAGGGCAATTTTTCCAGGGTTAGAGCGGGTTTTTCAAAGACGCCGCCCCCGGCAGAGTTTGCCGCACCGGCAGACACTGCCCGTGCATTTGCGCCCTGCGCGTCGTCGAGGCGCGGAAAAATCCAGGAAAAGCGCGGCTCTCTGGCTGGTCCGCGGCTTGCTACGTGACATCCGCAGGCATTGTCAGGATCACCTTTGGCCTCTTCGGCAGCACATCTTACCGTCCCGACCGGCGCGTCGGTGCACGCACCGCATGACAAGCCGCATCTGGCGAGTAATAAGCCTTTGCAGGGCGACAGCTTCGCCGACATGCTGGCGGCAACCGACGCCGCCGCGCCGGAAGACCATGCGCGCGCCAACGCTTCGAAGGAAAAGCCCGCGCCCGCCGATAAAGCGGTAGCCGACAAGAGCGCCGCCACCGACAGCAAGGCCGCGGACGCGAAAGAAGAACAGAAGACACCGCAAGACGGCCAGCCAAATGCCCAGGCCGATGCCCCCGACACGAGCGTCGCCGCGCAGGACACCGATGCGCGGACTGTCCCCTCGGCCGATGCGTTGATCGACACCCATGCCGCCAATGACAATGGCACGGCGGATGTGACCGCGGCGCTGCCGCAAGCGGCCCAACCGGCGCCGCAACCCGTGGCGATGCCAGCTTTGACCGTCGCGGCCACCCAGAACACCACGCCGGACGGCATGACAGCCGACATCGGCAACGCCGATGCCGAACTCGCCCCGGTTGCAGGCGCCAATCTCGCGCCGGCCCAGGCCGCGCCTCCGGACAGCGCCAATACCCAGCCCGCCGGCGATGACGGCAAGGCCAGCGGCGTGGCCCAGCCCGCGACCGAAGCTACCGAAACCAGGGCTGCTACCGGCAAGACGGCGCAGGCCGAAGCCGGCGACTTCCAGCAAGCCCTGCAAGGCGCAAACATCAAGACCGATACGGCTGAGCCCACCCCGGCCATGACGGATGCGGCCAAGCCGGTTGAAACGCTGCCGGCAACCAAGCCTTCGCCGGAACTCAACACCATCACCCTGGCCGCCCCGCCGGCGCCCGCCCATGCCACCGCCAGCGCCGACAAGCTTGTGACGACGGCGCAAACCGCGGCGCCGCACCTGCCGCAGGCCACCCCGGATGTGAACCGGTTCGCGGTCGACATCGCGGCCCGCTCGCAATCCGGCGCCAAGCAGTTCGACATCCGCCTCGATCCGCCGGAACTGGGCCGGGTGGACGTGCGCCTTTCGATCGACACCCATGGCAAGGCGGAAGCCCATCTGACCGCCGACCAGCCCCAGACGCTGGAATTGCTGCAGAAGGATGCGCCGGCCCTGGCCCGCGCGTTGCGCGATGCCGGCCTGAACGTCAACCAGGACGGACTCAATTTCTCGCTGAGGAACCAGCAGCAGCAGGCCGGCAGCGAGGACAATGCCCGCGGCGGCGCGCGCACCGGCTTGGGCGGTTCGAACCGCAACAATGAACCCGGGATCGAGGAAGCGGGCGCCTATGTCCGCCGCAGCCTCGGCGTCCTGGACATCAGGGTATAGACACCATGGTCACCACCCCCGTCACCAGCGGCAGCAGCGTCACCGGCACGGCCAGCGGCAATGCCATGGCCAAGCTGTCGAGCAATTTCGAGACCTTCCTGTCGCTGCTCACCGCCCAGCTCAAGAACCAGGATCCCACTGCGCCGATGGACTCCAACCAGTTCACGCAGCAGCTGGTCCAGTTCAGCCAGGTCGAGCAGCAAATCCAGACCAACACCAACCTGAACAGCCTGATCGCCCAGGGCTCCAGCATGAGCGCCGCCTATGCGACCTCTTACCTGGGCAAGGTGGTGTCGGTCACCAACGGCCAGGCTTCGCTGCGGGACGGCGCCGCCAACTGGACCTACACGCTGGGTGCGGCAGCCGCGGAAGCAACCCTGACCATCACCAACGAACAGGGCCGCGTGGTCTTTACCGGTCCCGCCACCGACAGGAATGCCGGCACGCACAGCTTCGCCTGGAACGGCAAGGACAATAACGGCAATGCATTGCCGGGCGGCGCCTACAAGCTGACCGTTACGGCCGCGACCAGGGACGGCTCCAAGATCACCACCTCGGTGGCCAGCGCCGGCACCGTCAGCCAGATCGACATGACCGGCGGCGCGCCGAAATTCGTGATCGGGAACATGCAAGTAAACCTCGCGGAGATCGCGGCGGTCGGAAACTGATTTTGTGAAACAGGGACGCCCAGAAGGCGGCGCCCAAACGAAGCGGACACGGCCGAAGCCCGGTTCCGCCCGAAGGAAGAGTAGAAAATGAGTCTGTACGGAGCCATGAATATCGGTGTTGCCGGTCTTGCCGCGAACACAGCGGCGCTGAGCGTCACCTCGTCCAACATCGCCAACGTCAATACGGTCGGCTACAAGAACTCCACCGCGATGTTCTCGACCTTCCTCAGCGCCGTCGAAGGCGGGAGCGGTGCGGCCGGCGTGACCATGCGCGTGGGCCAGAATGTCAACATGCAGGGCCTGCCCACCAACACCGGCTCTCCCACCGACCTGTCGATCGCGGGCAACGGCTTCTTCGTCGTGGCCTCGAACCCGGACGCCACCGGCTCGCAGATGTATACCCGCGCCGGCAACTTCATCCCCGACCAGTCCGGCAACCTGGTCAACGCCGCCGGCCTGTACCTGCTGGGTTATCAGCTGGATTCCAACGGCAATGTCCCCAGCGACACCTCCGACCTCAGCCTGGTCAACATTTCCAGCCTGGCGGGCACGGCGGAAGGCTCCACCACGCTCTCGCTCAAGGCCAATTTGCAGGCCAGCTCGCCCGTGGTGGCGTATACCGCGGGCCAGATGGCCAGCGGCGCGGTAACGCCGGAATTCCAGCGCACCGTCAATGTCTATGACAGCCAGGGCGGCAGCCAGCCGGTGAGCCTGGCCTTCGTCAAGACGGCCGCCAACACCTGGGCCTATGAAGCCTCCTATGCCGGCGACATGACCAAGATCACGGGCACCAACCCGATGGGCACCGGCACGGTGACCTTCAACACCGACGGCACTCTGGCCAACGTCAACGGCGCCGCGCCGGCTTCCGCCAACTTCACGCTGAACATTCCCTGGTCGGCGGCTTCGGGCCTGGCAGCGCAGAGCATCGACATCAACCTGGGCAGCGTGAATGGCGCGGCCGGCCTGACGCAGTACGACACGCCGTCGGTGCTCAACGGCATCACCACCAACGGCTCGGCCTTTGGCAGCGTCACCGGCGTCGATATCAGCGAAGACGGCACCCTGCGGGCCCAGTTCTCCAACGGCCTGTCCTGGGACGTCTACAAGATCCCGCTGGCCACCTTCTCCAATCCCAACGGATTGGGCCAGGTGACGGGCAATGCCTACTACGCCACCAAGGGTTCGGGCTCGCCCAGCGTCAACCTCGCCAGCACCGGTGCGGCGGGCAAGATCCAGAGCGCGACGCTGGAAGCCTCCACCGTCGATCTGGCGAATGAATTCACCAACCTCATCACCACCCAGCGGGCTTATTCCGCCTCGGCGCGCATCATCACCACCGCCGACGAGATGCTGCAGCAGCTGGACGTGTTGGGCCGTTAAAGGCAGATGGGCGGAAAAGCCCCATAAAACGGGCTTTTCCAAAGCATTTGACAGAAGGGTTTATCGCTTCGTTTACCACGGTTCTTGGGCCTTTTTTAGGGGCATCAGACGTAGTTTTCGCCGTGGCCGTGTTGGGAGTTTTTTCTATGCTGGAAGAGCGCAAGGGACGCGTGAGCTACGTCATCGGGCCGGATGGCAGCCCGCTGACACTCGCCGATCTGCCGCCGCCGTCCACGCGCCGCTGGGTCATCCGCCGCAAGGCCGAAGTTGTCGCCGCCGTGCGCGGCGGTCTTCTGAGCCTGGACGATGCCTGCAAGCGCTATACGCTGACGGTGGAGGAATTCCTCGCCTGGCAGCATGCGATCGATCGTTTCGGTCTGGCGGGCCTCCGCGCGACGCGGGTTCAACAGTATCGCAACTAAAGCGGATCCGGTCCTCGCGCCGCGAGCAAAAGCGAGCGGCGGGCGCCTGCATAACGGCAGTCGGACCAGATCGTAAACGGGCGGTTAAGAATAAATCGCGCGTGAAGGGGCGCGCATCGCGTCCCGCCTTAAGCGGGCGTTTACCCTAAGGGCGGCAATGTTTGCCTAGCAGACACCGGAAAGACCGGAGCCTGCCGAGGAGGACATTGCCAGTGCCGGATTTTTTCAAGCAGGTGGGTGCGGCCCGTTTCGGCGTCATGGCCGGCGTTGCCGCGGTTCTGACCGCCTTCTTCCTTTATATCGCGGGCGCGCTGACCGAACCGCCCAAGACCATCCTCTTCTCCGGCCTGGAATCGCGCGACGCCGCGGCGATCACCGCCAAGCTCGACTCCATGGCGACTCCCTATGACGTCAAGGATGGCGGCACCATCCTGGTCCCCGCCGACCAGGTGACCAAGCTGCGCATGGCCCTGGCGCAGGACAATCTGCCCGCCGCCGGCGTCGGCTATGAAATCTTCGACAAGTCGGATGCCTTCGGCACCACCGCCTTCGTCCAGAACATCAACCACCTGCGCGCCCTGGAAGGCGAGCTCTCCCGCTCCATCCAGACCATCGACGGCATCCAGAGCGCCCGCGTGCATCTCGTCATTCCCGACCGCCAGGTCTTTTCCCGCGACAACCAGAGCCCTTCGGCCTCGGTGGTGGTGCGCACCCGCGCCCGCCTCGACCGCGGCCAGGTCGGTGCCATCCAGCATCTGGTCGCCGCTTCGGTGTCGGCCCTGTCGGCCAAGCGCGTCGCCATCATCGACGATGCCGGCAATCTGCTGGCGGGCGGCGATGGCGGCACCGGCGGCGCCGCGACCGCGGCCGAGCATGACCAGCAGGTCAATGACTATGAAGAGCGGCTGCGCGGCCGCATCGAGTCCCTGGTCTCGTCGGTGGTGGGCATCGGCCATGTCCGCGCGCAGGTCACCGCCGAGATGAAGTTCGACCATACCTCGACCACCAGCGAAGCCTTCGACCCGGAAAGCCGCGTCGTCCGTTCCAGCCAGACCGTCGAGCGCAACGCCAGCGATACCTCCGGCGGCGCGGCCGCCGTCTCGGTGGCCAATGCCCTGCCGGGCGGCGGCCAGACGGGCGGCGCCGGCAATGACCGTTCCAGCTCCGGCTCGACCGAGGAAACCACCAATTACGAGATCAACAAGACGGTCACCACCAGCACGAATGACGGCGGCACGGTCAAGCGCCTGTCGGTCGCGGTGGTGGTCGACGGCGCCGGCGACGGCAGCAAGACCCGCAGCCCCACCGAAATGACGCAGATCGAAGCCTTGGTGAAATCCGCCATGGGCTTCGACACCGCCCGCGGCGACCAGCTCCAGGTCCGCAACATGTCCTTCGCGCGCATGGACGCCGGCAGCGCCGAACCCGAAGAGAAGCCGCTGCTGGGCCTGGACAGCGCCTACTGGTTCAAGATCATCGAAGCGGCGATCCTCTGCATCACCGCGCTGCTGATCGGCCTTTTCGTGGTGCGCCCGCTGATCGGCCGCATGTTCGCCGCCCAGAACGGCGCCGTGAACATGATCACCGCCATCACCGGCGCCCTGCCCGCGCCCGCCGGCGCGATGGGCGCCGCCGGTGCACCCGCCATGGCCGGCACCCATGCCGCCGGGGCGCTGCCCG
>DATFFI010000088.1:0-3237 GCA_035250225.1 Rhizomicrobium sp.
GCAGCGCCGGCGCCCGCCCCGCTGCCGCCCGCGCCCATCGCCCGCGGTCCGCTGCCCGGCAGCGCCGAAGACTTCCGCGTCAATGTCGGCGATACGGTCCATTTCGGCTATGACCAATATGCGATCCAGGACGCCGACCGCACCACGCTGCAGAAGCAGGCCACCTGGCTCAACCAGTATCCCAATGTGCGCGTCACGGTCGAAGGCCATGCCGACGAACGCGGGACGCGTGAATACAACCTTGCTCTTGGCGCCCGCCGCGCCAATTCGGTGAAGGAATTCCTGGTCAGCCTGGGCGTCTCGACGGCGCGCGTCGACACCATCTCCTACGGCAAGGAGCGTCCGATGTGCACCGAGTCCAATGAGAGCTGCTGGGCCCAGAACCGCCGCGGCATAACCGTGGTGGCCGGCGCCAGCTCGTAAGACCCGTTTGCCATAATCAGAACAGGGCGCGGGGTTAGGCTCCGCGCCCTTTTCGCTAATCAGGCCCCTTTTCTGAAGAACAGGCATGCCATGAAGCAGACCATTCTCGTCTTCGCCTTTGCCATCGTCCTTTTGGCCGCCGCGCCGGCCCAGGCCCAGCTGTTCGGTCCCAGCGACGAAGAGGTCGCGGCCGAGAAGGCGCATGAGGACGGCCAGGACAACCAGATCCGCGCCCATGCGACCTTGTTGCAGCAACAACAGGCCCAGGCCACGCAATTGCAGGCGCAGCTGCGCGCGCTCACCGACCGGGTGCAGAGCCTGACCGAGAGCCTAGCGCGCGCCACCGGCGCCAATGAAGAGCTCAGCCACCAGATCAGCCAGATGAACAACCGGATGGAGCAGCAGAACCGCGAATTCGCTTATCGCATCTGCATGGTCTCGGCGCAGCAGCTGGGCACCGATCCGCAAGGCTTGAATTGCGCCGCCGCCGGCACCCAGAGCGCCTCGGCCCGTCCCCCTGCGCCGCAGGTGCTGACGCCGGGGGCGCGGCTGTCGCCGATCCAGCCCAATTCCAATGCCGGCGGCCTGGGCCGCGGCCCGGGCACGCTGGGCTCGCTCTCGGCCTCCGGCCCGCCGTTACAGGCTTTTTCGCCCGCGCCGGCGTCTGCCGCAGCGGTCTCTCCTACAGCGGGAGGCGGCGGCGGCGACAGCCGCCAGTTCGACGCGGCGATGAATCTGCTGGCGCGGGCGCAATATGTCGAAGCCAGCGCCGCCTTCCGCGCTTATGCCGACAGCCATCCCGACGATGCCGAACTGACGCCCCAGGCGCTCTATTGGGTGGGCAACATCGCCTATATCCAGCAGGACTATCCCGGCGCGGCGCGCGTCTTTGCCGAGCAGATCAAGAAATTCCCCAAGCATCCGCGCGGCGCCGACAGTATGCTGAAGATGGGCCAATCGCTGGTGGCGCAAGGCCAGACGCGAAACGGCTGCACCGCCTTCGCCGCCATCCGCAAGCAGTATCCCGATGCCTCACCCTCGACCGTCACGGCGGCCACCAATGCCCGCCGCGCCGCCAGCTGCTCCTGATCCGGCTGCCCCCAGACCGGCTGCCCCCAGTCCGGGTATCGGGGAGCTTCAAACCCGCTTTGCGCGGGTCATGGAGGATTTCGCCGCCGGCGGCGCCTGGCCGGGTGCCGTGGCGGTATCCGGTGGCGGCGACTCCCTGGCGCTGATGCATCTGTTGGCGCGCTGGGCGAAAAAAGCCAAAGCCACCGCGCCCGCCGTGCTGATTGTCGATCATGGCCTGCGCCCGGAATCGAAGAAGGAAGCCCTGAATGTTTCGCGCAAGGCGCGCAAACTGGGGCTTAAAGCGACCGTGCTGCGCTGGACCGGCCCGCATCCCAAAAAAGGCATCGAGGCAGAGGCGCGGCAGGCGCGTTATCGCCTGATGGGCGCGTGGCTGAAAAAGCGGAAATTGACGACCCTCTATGTCGGTCACCATGAAGACGACCAGGCCGAGACCTTCCTGCTGCGCCTGGCGCGTGGCAGCGGGCTGGACGGCCTGTCGGCGATGCGACCGCTTGCGCGCTATCCGCATTCCGATTTTCGTGGCCTTACCCTGGCACGGCCATTGCTGGGGACGCCGCGCGCCGATTTGCGCGCGTATCTGGCAGCCCTGGGGGAGGACTGGATCGACGACCCCATGAATGACGATCCGCGCTTCGACCGGGTCAAAATGCGCAAGCTGGCGCCGGCGCTGGCCGAGGTCGGGTTGACGCCCGCGCGCATCGCCCTGGCGGCCACGCATCTGGCTTCAGCGCGCGACCTGCTGGAGGGGCTGACCCTGATCCTCTTGGACCGCGCCTCCCGATCCGTTGCGGGCGGCGTTCTGATCGATACCGTGGCCCTTGGCGGGGCCCCGCGCGAGCTTGGCTTGCGGGCCCTGGCGGCATTGCTGCAGCAGGTTTCCGGCGTCCCTTACCGGCCCCGGTTCGACGCCCTGCAGCGCCTGTTCGATCGATTCGTGACCGGCGGGTTGGGCGGCGGCGCCACCCTGTCGGGCTGCGTTTTGCGTCCCGCTCCGGCCGGGGAGCGGGTTTTTGGGCCCGCCACCCTGAAGCTGACCCCGGAAAAGGCCCGTAAAAACCCAGGAAAAGCGCGGCAAAGTTCCGCCAAAATTGCCCGCCAAAATCCGGTCAAGGTTGCTAGGGGTCGGCAAACGGCTTAACGTTTTGCTGGCTGGAAACAGGCTAGAAACGCCCTATCTAACTGAAGGACTTGGGCGAGACGCCCCGGCATTTGGCGTCCCTCGAATGGTGGGGGAGCCCTGAAAAGGTTACGGCCCTTGAATAATCTCAAGAATCTCGCCCTCTGGATCATCATCGCGGTTCTGCTGGTGGTGCTGTTCAACGTCTTCCAGAACACCGGCACCAAGCCCGCCAACCCGCCGATCACCTACAGCAAGTTCCTGGAGCAGGTGCAGAAGAACGAGATTCGCAGCGTCACCTTCCAGGGCGACAAGGCCACGGGCGAATACGCCAACCGCCAGCCTTTCACCACCATCGTGCCCAGCAACGACACCACCCTGTGGCCGACGCTGAAGCAGCACCATGTCGACACCAAGGTGATGCCGCCGGAAGAGGGCATGTCGATGCCGCTCACCCTGCTGGTGAACGCGCTGCCCTTCCTGCTGATGATCGGCGTCTGGATCTTCTTCATGCGCCAGATGCAGTCGGGCGGCGGCAAGGCGATGGGCTTCGGCAAGTCACGCGCCAAGCTGCTGACCGAGCGCTCCGGCCGCGTCACGTTTGA
>DATFFI010000089.1:0-4500 GCA_035250225.1 Rhizomicrobium sp.
GGGCGGGCCGATGGCCTTCAGCCGCTCCTCGGCCTGTTTCATGCCGCGCTCCGCCGCCGAGGCATAGAGGTTGCGGGCGGTCTCCAGGTCCTGCGGCACCAGCCCTTCCTGTCCGGTCTCATACATCTGGGCGAGCTGGAACTGCGCGATGGGATGGTTGGCGGCGGCGGCGGCCTGCAGCAGGGGCAGGGCGGCCTTGGGATTGGGCTTGCCGCCGACCTCCCCCCGCAGCAGCATGTCGGCCAGGTCGGCCTGGGCGGTGGGAAGGCCTGCTTCCGCCGCGCGGCGGTACATGGCTTCGGCTCCGGTCAGGTCCTGTTTCACCCCATCGCCCTTGCGCAGCATCATGGCGACATTGCGCATGGCGGCGATGTCCTGGTCGGCGATCTCCTGCCAGATGCGGAAGGCGCGCGCCTTGTCGCCGGCATCATAGGCGGCGACGCCGCTATCGAAGGTCTGGGCCAGTTGCTGGCCGTTCTGGGCGGCGGCGCAGGCGGTCAGGGCAAGGCAAAGGCACAAGGCCGGTATGTTCAGGGCGCGCATGAGGGGCAGGCTACCGCGCCTTGTTCCGGGATGCTACGTGTCCCGCATGGCGATGGAGATGGGCGGTCCCCTGGACGATGGCGGCATCACGCCCGCCGGTGATCCCTTTGCCCTGTTCCAACAATGGATGGCCGAGGCGGAAAAATCCGAGCCCAATGACGCCAATGCCATGGCCTTGGCCACGGCGGGCGCGGTGGGCCAGCCCAATGTCCGCATGGTGCTGCTCAAGGGCGCCGATGCCGGGGGCTTTGTCTTTTATTCCAACGCCGAAAGCATCAAGGGCGGCGAACTGGCGGCGAATGCCCGTGCGGCCGTCAACTTTCACTGGAAGAGCCTGCGCAAGGCGGTGCGGGCGCAGGGCGCGATCGTCCAGGTCACGGACGCGGAAGCCGATGCCTATTTCGCCACCCGCCCCAAGGACAGCCAGATCGGCGCCTGGGCCTCGCCCCAGTCGCGGGTGATGCCCCAAACCGATTCAAAAAGCGGCCGCTGGGCGTTTGAAAAACGCATCGCCGAATATGCGCTCAAATACGGCATCGGCACCGTGCCGCGGCCGCCTTACTGGACCGGCTGGCGGCTCTGTCCCACCCGGATCGAATTCTGGCGCGACCGTCCCTTCCGCCTGCATGACCGGCTGGTCTATGCGCGCGAAAGCCCCACCGCGCCCTGGACCACGGAGCGCTTGTTTCCGTAAGACCAGGAAGGAGCCGCCTCACGGAATTGCCTAGCGTACCCCCAGCTCCTGCAGCAGCGCCGTATTCTGGTACATGCCGCGCAGCGCTTCGGTGATGCCGGAGGTCGCCACCGAGACCGCGCGGTTGGTGGCGGGATCGAAGCCGAACGAGCCGCCCAGACTGTCGATATTGCCGTCAAAGATCAGTCCGACCACGGCGCCATTGGCTTCAATCACCGGCGAGCCGGAATTGCCGCCGATAATGTCATTGTCGCTGGCGAAGTTGAAAACCGTCTGCTGGTTGATCCGTGACTGGCCGGTCTCCCAGCGGCGCGGCAGATTGTAGGGGAATTGGCCGGTGGCGCGTTCCCACAATCCGGCATAGCGGGTGAAGGGCCCCACCGCCACGCCGTTGTTGGTCCACCCCGCCACCTTGCCGTAGCTCAGGCGCAGCGAGAAGGTCGCGTCGGGATAGATGGCGGTGCCGTAGATCGCAAAGCGGGCGCGGGCAATGCGCTGGGCGGCGCGGTCGACCGGGCCGCTGACGCGGCTTTCATACTCTTTGCGCACGGCGCGGCTGGCCGCGTCGGTCGCCAGCACATACTGGATCATCGGATCATTGGAGGCGCGGATCGCCGTCAGGCCGCCTTCCCACAGGCGGCGGCGCAGGGCCGGATCGCCCAGGCCTGACTTGGCCAGGCGCGCCGACAGCACTTCCGGCGAATCCTTGCCCAGGAACGTGCGGGTGGCCGGCGAATCCGCCGTCAGATATTCACGCAGCTTGGAAAGCCAGAATTCCAGATGGGCCTGTTCCAGCGCCGGATAGACCGGGGACGGATCCAGCACCTGCTTTTCCAGCAGCGGCAAGCGGCTGTCGGTATAGCCGGGCAGGCGTTCCGTGTTGGGCTTGGCGCGTTCCTCGGCCGCCCGCACCAGGGAGCGGGCATAGGAGAACAGCTCCGAGCGGAAGCCGCCGCGGGTTTCCTGCATCGTGTAGAGGTCATAGAGCGCGCGGTAGGAGATTTGCGCCTGCGCGATCTCGCTCCAGGGATCGCCGATGTCTGCGGCCAGGGTGGGGTTGGCGGCGAGGCGGGCCTTGAGTTCGGCGTCGGCCTTGCGCTTGGCGCCGATCAGGGCGGGATCGATCAGCGCTTTCTGCTGGCCCGAAAGCGCCTTGAAGCTGTTTTCGATGCCGAACAGCGCGTCTTCGGCGATGCGGCGGTTCTCGGCATTCTCGGACGAGAAGCGGATCAGCCGTCCGCGCAATTCCGAATAGAAGAGCAGGGTGGTGGGCAGCGCTTTGTCGCGCAACGTTTCCAGCTGCTCGGCGATCATCAGGCGCTGGGTGGAGCCGGGATTGCCGGCAACGAAGACCGGCTCGCCATCCTTCGGCGCGTCGCTGCGCCAGGATAGATGCGCCGGGGTCGCCATCGCCTGGTTGTTTTCGTAGAGCCGCAGGAAGGAGAAATCCAGGTCATAGCGCGGGAAGTTGAAATTGTCGGGATCGCCGCCGAAAAAGGCGGCCTGCGCTTCGGGCGCCGCCACCAGCCGCACATCGGCATATTTGCGGTATTCGTAGAGCTTGAACTGGCCGCCCTGGTAGAGCGTGATGACCTGGCAGCGGAACTGGGCCTGGCGTCCGGCGCAGCCTTCCTTTTCCACCGCCGCAATCTCGCCGTCGCGGGCGCGCACGAATTCCTGGCCGGTACGGCCGGCGGACGCCTTGCTGACGCGATCGGTGACGTCCGTGATGCGGGTGAGGATTTCCGCCTGCATGCCGGGGCAGAGCTTTTCGTCCTGCCGCCGCGTGCTCATGAAGCCGTCTTCGATGTAATTCACCTGGGCGGTGGACAGCGCCTGCACGCAGTCGCGCACGCAATGATGGTTGGTCAGCACCAGGCCGTTTGGCGACACCACCGAGGCCGAACAGCCCGACGAAAGGCGGACGGCGGCGCTGCGCACCCGGTCGAGCCAGCCCTGGTTGATGTCGATATTGTATTTCTGGCGCACCGCCGCCGAAGGGAAATTGTCGAAGGTCCACATGCCTTCATCGGCCTGGGCGGACATCGCCATGAAAAGCACCGGGCCCACGAACAGCACCGGGGCGATAAAGGCCAGCAATTTCGCGCGCATTCCCTGTTTCCTATCCTGAGTATCAGTCTCAGCCTAGACTGAAAATCGACACGGGAAAAACGGCGATTTTTGGGGCACGACATGCTACCAACCCGCCATGCCGACGTCCGAGGCCGTCATCCTGATGCGCCGCGCCGCCATTGCTTCCATGGCGGTGGCGTTGCTGCTCACCTTGGTCAAGGCGGGGGCCTATCTCTTTTCCAATTCGGTGGCCATGCTGGCCAGCATGGCCGATTCCGGCCTGGACCTTCTGGCTTCCGCCGCCAACTACATCGCCATCCGCCAGGCGCTGACGCCCGCCGACCACGAGCATCGCTTCGGCCATGGCAAGGCCGAGCCGCTGGCGGGCCTGGCGCAGAGCGCATTCATCGTCGCGTCGGCGCTGTTCCTGGTGGTGCAGTCGGTCGAACGCCTGATCATGCCGCAGCCGGTGGAGAACTCGGCCGAGGCGCTGGCGGTGATGGGCATCTCCATCTTCGCCACCCTGGCGCTGGTGTTCTACCAGCAGCGCGCTATTGCTGCCTCGCGCTCGACCGCCATTCGCGCCGACCGGGCACACTATGTCGGCGACCTGGCGGGCAACCTTGCCGTCGTCGCGGCGATCCTTCTGTCGGGCTGGTTTGGCTGGCTCTGGGCCGACCCGCTCTTTGCCCTGGGCGTGGCGGCGCTATTGCTTTCCAGCGCCTGGCAGGTCGGCCGCGACAGCCTGGACCAGCTGATGGACCGGGAATTGCCGGACGAGCAACGTGCCCGCATCGCCCACATTATCCGGGGTCATCCGGCGGTGGCGGATGTGCACGACCTCAAGACCAGGGCGGCTGGACTTTTTACCTTCATCCAGGCGCGTATCGTGCTGGATGGCGCCTTAAGCCTGCGCGCCGCCCATGCCATCACCGAAGGAATCGAACAGGCCCTGAGCCATGCTTATCCCGGTGCGCAGGTGATTATTCATCAGGACCCTGCGCCAGAGCAGGACGCGGAACCCATAGCCGCAGCTCCGCCCACTCCATCCCCATGACATGGGTGCGCCGCATCGCGGCGTGACGGAAGAGACGCGCTCCGACGAAGAAGAGTGGGCTGACCAGCAGCGACATGGCGATCACCGCAATGGCGAGCTTGTAGCCTTCCGCCGACAGCACGCCCACAGCAAG
>DATFFI010000090.1:0-2882 GCA_035250225.1 Rhizomicrobium sp.
GCCGCCTCTGCGCTCATCCGCGAGGCGGCCCGCGGCGGGGCGCAGTTTATCGCCACGCCGGAAAATACCAGCCTGATGGCCGCCGATGGCGGCGCCAAGCTGGCCGCGTCCTTTGACGAAGCCCATGATCCCGCCATTCCCGTCTTCGCCGCCCTGGCGAAGGAACTGGGCGTGCATCTGCTGATCGGTTCGCTGGCGATTGTCGTTGGTGGTGGCCAAGGGAGCAACAAGACTGCCAACCGCTCCTACCTGTTCACACCGGACGGACAGGTGACGGCGCGTTACAGCAAGATTCATCTCTTCGATGTCGATCTCAGCGGCGGTGAGCGCTATGCCGAGTCCGCGACGGTGGCCGGCGGCGATTGCGCCGTGCTGGCGCCGACGCCCTGGGGCAAGCTGGGCCTGACCATCTGCTACGACGTGCGCTTTCCGCATCTCTATCGCAGCCTGGCCAAGGCCGGCGCCTTTGCCTTCGCCGTTCCCGCCGCGTTCACCGTGCCGACGGGCGAGGCGCATTGGCATGTGCTGCTGCGGGCCCGCGCCATTGAAAACGGCGCCTTCGTGTTTGCGCCGGCGCAGGGCGGTCTTCATGCCAATGGCCGCAAGACCTATGGCCACAGCCTGATTGTCGATCCCTGGGGCAAGGTGCTGGCAGAGGCCGGCACCGATCCGGGCGTGATATTTGCCGATATCGACCCGGCCCAGTCCGATGCGGCGCGCGCCCGTTTGCCCAGCCTTCGCCACGACCGCGACTTTCAGGGTGCTTGAAATCGCAGGCATTGAGACGCCACTTTAGACCCATGATCGCCTATCAGCTTCAGTGCAAGAACGGACATGGCTTCGAAGGCTGGTTCAAGGACAGCGCCGCCTTCGATGTCCAGGCGGCGGACGGCACGCTCACCTGTCCGAGCTGCAATTCCCGCAAGGTGGAGAAAGCAGTGATGGCGCCCGCAATTGCCGGCAAGGCGCGCGAGCAGTCCCAGGCCCGGGCGATGTTTCGCGCCATGCGCAAGACTCTGCTGGAGAATGCCGAGCATGTCGGCAGTGCCTTCCCGGAGGAGGCGCGCAAGATTCACTATGGCGAAGTCGAGGAACGGCCCATCTATGGCGAGGCCTCGGCGGATGACGTTGAGGCGCTGTTGGACGAGGGTGTCGAGGTGCTGCCGGTGCCGCCCGATATCGACGGCAATTAGCGGCTCGCCACCACCAAATAATTCACGTCAACATCGCTGCTGAGATGCCAATCCCAGGCCAGGGGATTGAAGGAAACTCCCTGGGTTTTGCAGATGGTTAGACCGGCTTCTTCCAGCATCGCCTGAAGCGTCGCCGGCGGGATGAAGCGGTTCCAGTCATGGGTGCCGCGCGGCAGCCAGCCCAGCACATATTCGGCCCCGATCTTGGCCAGCGCCAGGCTCTTGAGGGTTTTGTTCATGGTGGCGACGACGGTGATACCGCCCGGCTTCACCAAGGCGGCGCAGGCCTTCAGATAGGCTCCGACATCGGCGACATGTTCCACCACTTCCATGTTGAGGACGACATCGAATCGAGCGCCCTCAGCCGTCAGTTCCTCGGCGGTCACCGCCCGATAGTCGATATCCAGGCCCGACTGGACGGCATGGGCTTTCGCCGTGCCGATATTCCGTTCCGAGGCATCGGCTCCAGTGACGACAAAGCCCAGCCTTGTCATGGGCTCGGACAAGAGGCCGCCGCCGCAGCCGATATCCAGCAGGGTGAGGCCCTCAAAGGGACGCAAGGCACGCGGGTCGCGGCCAAAATGAGCGGCCACTTCAGCCTTCAGGAATGAGAGGCGCACCGGATTGAATTTGTGCAGCGGCGCGAATTTGCCGGCGGGATCCCACCATTCCGCGGCAATGGCCGAGAATTTGGCGATCTCGGCGGGATCGATCGATGGTCTTGCGTCGGCGGAGCTGGTCATTGGGATCTGTCTATTTGCCGGACCTATCGTACCAGACCTCGAAGGTCATGCGGGGTGAACCTGAGACCGGATCCGCCGCTTCCTGGCGTGTTTGCGTGTGCCGGATGGAAACCCCGCGTTCCCCTGCCAGCCAGTCATTCACCGCCTTGATGATGGCGTCCGGTCCGGCGCCGCTGAAGGTCTTGCTTTCCATGCCTATTTTCGCTCGACCGGGCCCGGATTCTTTCGGGTTGAGCCGGGGTGCAACTCCCTCTATGTAGGCCGCCGCAAAAGCTGAAGTAAATATCAGGGGCAAATCCGGCCTATGGCGAAGATCACGATGAAATTCGGCGGCACTTCGGTGGCCGACATCGAACGCATCCGCCATGTCGCCAGCCTGGTGAAGCGCGAGGTCGAACGCGGCAACCAGGTCGCCGTGGTGGTCTCGGCCATGGCGGGCGAAACCAACAAGCTGTTGGGCTGGACCAACGAAGCGGCGAAGCCGCCGGTCGAAGGCGTTGGCGGCAACGTGTTGCAGGCCATTCCCGACCAGCGGGAATATGACGTCGTGGTGGCCGCCGGCGAACAGATCACCTGCGGCCTCCTGGCCATCACCCTCAATGCGATGGGCATAAAGGCGCGCTCCTGGCTGGGCTGGCAGGTGCCGATCGAGACCTCCGCGGTGCATGGTTCCGCCCGCATCGAGGGCGTGCCGGCGAGCGAGATGTCCAGGGCCATGGAAGCCGGTGAAGTCGCGGTGGTGGCGGGTTTCCAGGGCGTCGCCCCCGGCAAGCGTATTTCAACCCTGGGCCGCGGCGGTTCCGACACCAGCGCCGTCGCCGTGGCGGCGGGCATCCAGGCCGAGCGTTGCGACATCTACACCGACGTGGACGGCGTCTACACCGCCGATCCGCGCATCGTCCCGAGGGCGAGCCGCTTGCACAAAGTCTCCTATGAGGAAATGCTG
>DATFFI010000091.1:0-6198 GCA_035250225.1 Rhizomicrobium sp.
CGCTGCAGGAGATCGGCTTTGACGGCTATGCCGTGGGCGGCCTTGCGGTGGGAGAGCCGCAGGCGGCCATGTTCGAGACGCTGGAAGCGACCGTCCCAAGCCTTCCGCCGGAGCGGCCGCATTATCTGATGGGAGTGGGCAAGCCCGACGACATTGTCGGGGCGGTGCTGCGCGGAATCGACATGTTCGATTGCGTGTTGCCGACCCGGTCGGGGCGCAACGGCCAGGCCTTCACCTGGGATGGGCCCTTGAATCTCAAGAATGCCCGTCACGCCGACGATCCCGCGCCCCTGGATCCCGATTGCGGCTGTCCGGCCTGCTGTCGCTACAGCCGCGCCTATCTGCATCATGTGGTGAAGGCGAACGAGATCATCGCCAGCATGCTGCTCACCTGGCACAATCTGCATTTCTATCAGGACCTGATGGCGGGCTTGCGGGATGCGATCGCCAATGCCCGCGCCGCTGCGTTCGCTGCGGCGTTCCGCGCCCGCTATGCGGCGGCGCGGCCTGAGGCCTAGAGGCTGCCTTCGCGGCGGTAGAGCCAGAGCCCGATATATTCGTGCAAGGCACTTCCGGCGGAAATCATCTTCTGCGCGGCATTGAAGGACGGAGGCGGCGCCTTTCCGTTGAAGCGCGAGATGTAGTCGCTGGAATAGGGAACCACGTTCCAGCCGATCTTGCGCGCAACGCCATGGGCGCGCGGCATGTGGATGGCGGATGTCACCAGCAGCCATGTCTTTCCGGGAACGCGCTGAGCCATGGCCTGGGCGCGAACCAAGCTGTCCAACGTGTTGACCGACCGGTCCTCCAGGAGGAGGCGTGACGGCGCCAGGCCCAGGCCGCGATACAGGGCGCCAGCTTCCCGGGCATGGTTGATTCCCGAGGGTCCGCCGGCGCCGCCGGAGAAAAGAAGCACGGCGTTGGGATAACGCTGTGCCAGCGCCGCACCGGCCTGCGTCCGCGCAGGGTTGCCGCCCAGAACCAGGATACCGTCAATCCGCGCGGGCAGATTGCTCGGCGGCGCGTGGCGTTCGATGGGCGCCGCCAGCCAGACATCCAGGGGCAGGAAGACGAATGCGAGCAGGATCAGGCTCGCGGTCCAGAGCAGCGCCATCGCCATGCGCCGCCATGCCGTCACAAGATGCAACAAGCATCCCAGAACCAGCATGAGGGCGAGAAAATTCGCCGGTGCAAGCAGCAGGTCCGCAAGGTGCCGGACGGAGAACATGGATGGGAACCAAATGAGGTCGGGACGAGCCTGAAGCATGCCGCGATGCGACGATTTGCGCAATTTTGCCATAGGGTTGACCCTAGGGAGGTTGCTTCCTATGTTCCGGCCCCCCAGTGGGGCCCGTAGCTCAGGGGTAGAGCATCTGACTTTTAATCAGAGGGTCGATGGTTCGAAGCCATCCGGGCTCACCAAATTGCCGCAAGGCGCAGCATGGGGCTGCGTCACCCCGCGGCCGGCGCGTGTTTTGCGTCGCGGTCGGCGATTTTTTGGAAAGTGGACAAGATGAGCAGATCCGCCGCAATCGTCAGCCGCCTTCGCGACGTGCAGGCTCGCCTTGCCCAGCTGGAAAGCCATGCCGACACGATCGGCGCCGCGGCGGACCTGATGGTGGCCTGCCTGAAGCGTGAAGGCAAAGTGCTGTTCTGCGGCAATGGCGGTTCCGCGGCCGACAGCCAGCATCTGGCGGCGGAACTGATGGGACGTTACCTGCGCGACCGCAAGCCGCTGCCCGCCCTGGCGTTGACCGTGGATACCTCGGCCCTGACCGCCATCGGCAATGATTACGGCTATGAACATGTCTTTTCCCGCCAGCTGCGCGGCGTGGGTCGCGCGGGCGATGTGCTGTTCGGCCTCTCGACCAGCGGCAACAGCGCCAATGTGGTGCAGGCCTTTGTCGCCGCCAAGGAAATGGGCATCCAGACCATCGCCCTGACCGGTGAAAGCGGCGGCAAGCTGGCTGCCATGGCCGATGTCGCGATCAAGGTCCCCTCGAGCGAGACCAATGTGATCCAGGAAATGCACATCGTGGTCGGCCACACGCTGTGCGGCTATGTCGAGGAAGAAGTTTGCTGAAGCAGGCGGTCTTCCTCGTCGGAGGCATGGGGACCAGGCTGGGTGAAATCACCCGCGCCACGCCCAAGCCGCTGGTCGAGGTGGATGGGCGTCCTTTCCTGGACTATCTGCTCGACGAAGCGGCGCGGCACGGCTTCTCCGACATTGTACTGCTGGCGGGACATCATGGCGACCAGGTGATCCAGGCCTATGACGGCCGCAAGGTCCATGGCGCGACGGTACGCGTGCTGCGTGAGCCGTCGCCGATGGGCACCGGCGGCGCCATTACCTTCGCCCTGCCGCACCTGGATGAGACCTTCCTGCTCGCCAATGGCGACAGCTTCTTCGACATCAACCTGCGCGCCCTGCCGCTGCCGGAGCCGGGCGGCATGACGATGGCGCTGCGCCGTGTCGCCGAAGGCGGCCGCTACGGCAATGTCCGTTTCGAGGGCGGCAAGGTGCTGAGCTTTCACCAGCCGGCGGAGAATGTCAGCGGCCCCATCAATGCGGGCATCTACATCATGCATTGCGGCTTCTTCGACGGTGCGCCGGATGGCGCCTTTTCGCTGGAAGGGGTGATGTTTCCACTGCGGGCGGGCGAACGTCGCATCGGGGGGCGGGTTGTCGAAGGCTGGTTCATCGATATCGGTGTGCCCGACGATCTGTCGCGGTCGCGCGAGGAGATGCGCCGCCGTGTCACGCGCCCCGCCGTCTTTTTCGACCGCGACGGCGTGCTGAACGAAGAGATCAATTACCTGCACCGGGCCGAGGATGTGCGCTGGATGCCGGGCGCGCGCGAAGCGGTCCGCGCCGCCAATGATGCCGGCTGTTTCGTCTTTGTCGTCACCAACCAGGCGGGTGTGGCGAAAGGGCGGTACCCGGAAAGCGCGGTGACGGTTCTGCATGACTGGATGGCCCGGGAATTGGCGGCGGTGGGCGCCCATGTCGATGCGTTCGAATATTGCCCTCATCATGTCGACGGTGTCGTGGCGGCCTATGCCAGGCCCTGTCGCCGCCGCAAGCCGGAGCCCGGCATGATCGAGGACCTGTTGCGCGACTGGCCGGTGGACAAGGCGGCCAGCCTGCTGGTGGGTGACAAGGACAGCGACATCGAGGCGGCGCAGGCGGCGGGCATTCCCGGCCATCTGTATGACGGCGGCAACCTGCAGGCGCTGGTGACGAAGTTTCTGCCGCCGCGTTAAAGCACGCTGCGGCCGCCATCCATGACGATGTTCTGGCCGGTGAGATAGGCCGAGGCGTCGGAGCAGAGGAACTGGACCGTCGCGCGATATTCCTCGCGCCGCGCCATGCGGCCCATCGGGATCAGGTCGCTCAGCCGCTTCACGAATTCATCGCCCTGGCTGGTATAGACGCCGCCGGGTGACAGCGCGTTGGCGCGCACGCCGTCCTTGGCCCAATAGGTCGCCAGATATTTGGTGAAGCCCACCAGGCCATGCTTGATCACCGAATAGGTGACGGGCTTTACCGGCTGCTCGTCTTCGTTGGTGAGTTCGGTGCGGCGATAGAGGCGCTGGTCGGGCGCGATCACCGAAAGGTCGGAGGCGATGTTGAGGATGACGCCCTTGCCCTTGCGGGCCATGGCCGGGCCGAAGACCTGCGTGCAGAGCAGGGCGCCGGTCAGGCCGACATCGATTTCCAGCCGCCACTGTTCCAGCGCGAAGGCTTCCAGCCGCGTGCCGTTGGCGACGCCGGGCTGCGCCGTCACCTTGGCGTCGATGGCGGCATTGTTGACCAGGATGTCGATCTCGCCGATCTCGGCCGCCACGGCGCGCACGGAGTCCGGCTTGGTGACGTCCATCAGCACGGCGCTGGCGCCCTTGATCCCGGCGGCCGCTTCCTTCGCCTTTTCCAGATTGATGTCGGCCAGGACCACGCGCGCGCCTGTCTCCGCCAGCGCCGAAGCATGGGCGGGGCCCAACAGGCCGCCCGCGCCGGTGACGAGGGCGGTGCGTCCGCTGAGATCGAAGGCGGCGGGAAGGGCGAGAGCCATGGAAATCTCCGAAATCAGGCGCGCAACTGGCCGCCATCGGCCACGTTGACGGCGCCGGTGATGAAGCTGGCGCGGGGCGAGGCCAGGAAGGCGACAAGGTCGGCGATTTCTTCCGGCGTGCCCAGCCGCGCCTGGGCGACTTCGCGCCCCAGCATCTCTTCGACGCCGGCCTTGTTCTCGGCCAGCTTGCGCGCCCAGGTACCGCCTTCGAACAAGATATTGCCCGGCGCCACGGCATTGATGCGGATATTCTCTTTTGCCAGCGGGCGCGCGAGGCCGCGGACCGTCGCGTTCAGCGCCGCCTTGGCGGCCGAATAGGCGATGGGGGCGCCCAGTGCCGCCAGGCCGCAGATCGAGGAAATGCAGACGATCGCGCCGCCCTGCCGCGCCAGGAACGGACGTGCGGCGGCAATCATGTTGGTGGCAGTGAAAAGATTGACGTTTAGCACACGCTGCCATTCGGCGGCGGCTTCGGTGCCGGGCGGCACGGACGCGCCGCTGCCCGCGTTGCAGACCAGGATGTCGATGCGGCCCCAGCGTTGCGCCACGGCTTCCGCCAGGGCCTGCGCCGCGGCAGGATCGGTGACGTCGGCGGCATGGGGGGAGGCCTCAGCGCCGAACGAGGCACGGGCCTTTTCCAGCCCGGCCGGATCGCGCGCCGCCAGCGCCAGCTTGCAGCCTTCGGCGTGCAAGGTGCGGGCGATGGCCAGGCCGATGCCGCGGCTGGCCCCGGCCACAAGTGCGACCTTGCCGTCCAGCTCCAGCTTCAACCGCCTGCCTCCGCGATCCAGCCCGCGCTCATGTCGCGGTACTTGCGCAGCACCTCGGCGTGATTGTTCTCGGCGGCGCGCGCGGTCTGCAGAATGTAGATGCCGCGATAGCCGGAGCGGACGATGCGGCCCAGCGTTTCGGCCAAGGTGGCGTTGCCCGTGCCCAGCGGCACGGTGGTGCCGCCCAGCACACGGTCCTTGATGTGGACGTTGAGGATGCGATCGCCATAGGCGGCGATCTCTTCGGCGCTGTCATAGCCCAGCGAAGCGCTGTTGCCGATATCGTAATTGATGCCGAAGACATCGGCGGGCAAGCGGGCGATGAAGGCAGCCAGCTGCGCCGGGGGGTAGTCACATTCGAAGACGATCTTCACGCCCCTGGCACGCAGCATGTCGGCACGGGCGGTCAGTTCGGCCACCACCAGATCTTCCTGCGCCTTGTCGGCCATGCCGCCGGCATCGACCAGGGGCACGACGATGAAGCCGATGCCCGCCCTGGCGCAGGCGTCGATCAGTTGGTCGAGCTCCGTCAGGAGTTTGGCACGTGCGGCGCCTTCGGCTTTCCAGAACGGCGCCTGCATGAAGAGGTCGCCGGTCAGCGATGTCACCTTCACGCGATGCTGGCGCGACAGTTCGGCGATGCGGGCGCGGCCCACCTCGGTCATGAGCGGATTTTCGAACAGCCGGTCACGGTCCAGGGTCCATTCCATCGCGGGAATGCCCAGCGCCTGGGCGGCGGGAAATTCCTTCTCCCAGTCGGCCCAGGGGAAAGCCTGGATCTTGCCGTCCACCCGGTCGCACAAGCGTCCCTGCATGAAGCCGATTACCGCCGTCACTGCCTTTCTCCCGACGGGATGAGGCCGTTTACCGTCCAGCCGCCATCCACGAAAATCTCCTGACCCGTCATGTACGCTGCGGCATCCGACGCCAGGAAGACGGCGGCCCCGCCCATATCCTCCGGCTGTCCCCAGCGGCCCAGCACCGTATGGCGGCGGCGCTGCTCGTGCAGCACCGGATCGGCATGGCTGCCGGCCGTCATGGCGGTGTGGACATAACCCGGCGCCAGCGCATTGACGCGAATTTTTTCCGCCGCCAGGTCCACGGCCAACGCACGGGTCAGGCCCGCAAGGCCGGCCTTGGAGGCGACGTAACCGGGATTGCCGGGAAAGCCGCGCACCGAATTGATGCTGGTGATGTTGATGACGCTGGCGCTGCCCGACGCCGCCAGCGCGAGGCGCGCCGCCAGGATCGCGCCATAGGCGACTACTAGGTCGGTGTGCAGGGTCTGCGCGAAGCGGGCCATCTCGGCCGCGACGTCGCCGCCATCCTTTCCGGGCAGGCTCACCGCGGCGGCA
>DATFFI010000092.1:0-14961 GCA_035250225.1 Rhizomicrobium sp.
GCGCCCCAATTCACGCAAGGTGGTGCGGTATTGCTCGAAATCCGGCTGCGGCGTGGTGATGTGCAGTTTCAGGCGCGGCAGGCCCAGCGCATCGCGCTCGCCGGTCAGGGTGAGGCGCCGCTCCGGATCGGGCATGGGCTCCAGCCCGCAGCCCAGCATATAGGCCCGCGCCCGGCTGCCATCCACGCCCAATGCCTGCGAGGTCGCCGCCACCGCTTCGCCCATGGTTTCGGTCATCGCCACCGGATGATCGACGGTGGTGAGCGAGCCGATCACTTTTTGCGTGCGGATATAGTTCATGGTGGGCGAGAATACTGCTCGCACGCGTGTGCCGTCGGAAAGAGGCATATCGTTGTTGATGCCCTGGCCGGAGAAATAAGTTTTCGGCATCTGGCCGTTGAACAGGACCAGGGTGCCGACATCGCGCGGAATGGGATGATCGGCAAAGAACCGGCCCACGCGGTCATTCTGGTTGCCGATGCCGGGGCGCATCACATCGTTGGAGGTCAGCAGCAGGCGGGCATTCTCCAGTGCGCCGCCTGCCAGCACGGTGAAGCGGGGCCGCACCGTCAGCCGCTTGCCGCCGGCGCGCAGCTCCAGCCGTTCGATCGTCTGCGCATTGCCGGACAGGCGCAGGGCGGTGACGGCGGCGTTAAGCCAGGTGGTGATGCGTGGCGTGGCCGCAAGCTCGCCCTCATAGCGTTCACCGAAATGCGTATGCCCCAGGCCGTCTTTGGTCTTGGAGAATTGAAACCAGCTTGTGTAAACGCCGCCCTGGCCCAGCGGGATCACGCTGTCGTTGGGAAGTCGGCGTGGGATCTGGTCATAAAGCCAGGCGCCGGTCTCGCACAGGGCCTGGGCGCGGGGAAAATAGGGGCGCAGTGTCTCAAGGCCGAAGGGCCAGCCGGAATGGGCGATCCAGTCGCGCTTCTCGAAATCGACCGCATCCAGCGGCCGGCTCCAGCCGCCCCAGTGATTGCTGCTGCCGCCGAAATAGCGCAGCCGGCTTTCCTCCAGCTTCAGGTAGGGCAGGTCGCCGTCTTGATTGCCTTTGTAGGCGTCCTGAACCGCCGGATCGAATTCGTTGCCGCCGGCTTCCAGCAACAGGATGTTGAACGGCGTATCCTTCAGCGCCAGGCTTAAGCTGATGCCGGCGGGGCCGCCGCCGATGATGGCGAGATCAGGCGTGACGGTGGTGCCATCGGGCAGGCTGCGAGCGTCGAGGATTATAGCCACGGTTCAGATATCTTCGTGATGGCCGGCGCGCGCGATCGCCAGTCCCGGCCCGGAGGCCGCGCCCGTCATCACCATCTGCTTGCCGGAAAACCGCATATCCCCTCATAGCCAAAGGGCGGGAGAGGCTCAATGCGGCGGGACGGTCGCTCCACCAAATCCCGCCTGCGATTTACTTGAGGCATTTGGCCGGTGGCCTTGGGCCGGTGAGTTTGGCCGCCTGCGCTCCTTCGCGCCGCCCGGGTGGCGACCGTACGCTGACGCTAGCGGTCGCCTGGCGTCGCTACGGACGCTTGGCTCCACCAATACCCGCCATTAGCGGTGGTGCAGGCATGATGACGGTGGTGAAGGGCGGGTATTGGTGGAGCCAAGCGGGATCGAACCGCTGACCTCCTGCATGCCATGCAGGCGCTCTCCCAGCTGAGCTATGGCCCCGTACCAATCAAGGGAGCGGTCTGGTAGCCGGTCCCAAATCCAAAATAAAGTAAGACTAGGCTTCGTCCTTGGCGATGCCGGGGTCGATGATGCCGGAGACATCGTCTTCCTCGTCCTCGACTTCGCTCAGCAGGTCGTCGTCTTCCTCGTCTTCGTCGTCTTCGACCTCGATATCCTCGATCTCGACGTTCTCATCGCCTTCGACCACCGACATGCCTTCGGCAGTCTCGGGCTCTTCTTCTTCGGCCTCTTCTTCTTCGTCTTCGCCGGTGGCGGCGACGTTCAAGGGCGCTTCCTCGACTACTTCTTCCTCGGCCTCTTCGGCCTCGGTCTCGCCGTCCTCATTCTCGTCTTCCTCTTCCTCGTCGTCGGTCTCGACGGCGCGCACGGGGCCGGCCGGCTCGGGCTGGCGGCGGCGCTGCTTGAAGAGGGCTTCGGGCTCATACGAGAAGCCGCACTTGGGGCACTCGATGGGACGCTTCTCCAGATCGTAAAAACGGGCGTTGCACGAAGGGCAGCCCCGTTTGGTTCCAAGATCTGCCTTGACCAAGAGTGGTGTTCCCATAAAGAAGGGTTATTCGGAGGGGCGCGTTTGCCACGCCTTGCCCCGGCTGTAAAGGTCCATTTCCGCCGCCATGCAGAACCCTGATCCCACCCCCCGCACAGCCCGCCGGGCCGGGCCCCTGAAGGGCCTCGCCCCTATTCCCGGCGACAAATCCATTTCCCAGCGCGCCATCATCCTGGGGGGCATGGCAGAGGGTGAAACCCGCATTTCCGGCCTTCTGGAGTCGGGGGATGTCCGGTCCACCGCCGGGGCGGTAGGGGCACTGGGCGCCACGGTGACCCGCGATGGGCCAGGTGTCTGGCGGGTAACCGGTGTGGGCGTCGGCAACTGGAAGGCTCCTGCCGACGCGCTCGATTTCGGCAATTCCGGCACCGGTTCGCGCCTGGTGATGGGCGCGGTGGCGACCACGCCGATCCGCGTCACCTTTACCGGCGATGCTTCCCTGCGCTCACGGCCGATGGCGCGGGTGCTCGATCCGCTCAAGGCGTTCGGAACCGCTTATGCAGGGCAGGGACCCAAGGCGCTGATGCCGGTGACGGTGATCGGCGTGAAAGATGCGAGGGCCGTCGATGTCATGGTCGCCACCGCCTCGGCCCAGGTGAAATCGGCTTTGCTGCTGGCGGCGCTCAATGCCAACGGCGTCAGCCGCATCGCCCAAGGCACGCTGACCCGTGACCATAGCGAAAAGATGCTGGCCGGGTTCGGCGCCAAAATCACCGTCACGCCGCAAGGCGACGGCGAAATCATCATGGTCGAAGGGCCCGCCCGGCTCACAGGCTGCGCCGTGGAAGTGCCGCGCGATCCTTCCAGTGCCGCCTTTCCGCTGGTGGCGGCGCTGATCGTCCCGGGTTCGGAAATCACCCTGCCCAACATCATGCTCAATCCCCGCCGCACCGGCCTGGTCGAGAGTTTGCTGGAAATGGGCGCGCGCATCGAAATCACCAACCGTCGCCTCAGCGGTGGCGAGGAAATCGGCGATCTCATTGTGCGCCATTCCGAACTTAAGGGCATTGACGTGCCGGCCGAACGGGCCCCCGCGATGATCGACGAGTATCCAGTGCTCTCGGTCGCCGCCGCGTTCGCGCGCGGCCGCACCGCCATGCGTGGGCTGGAGGAACTCAGGGTCAAGGAAAGCGACCGGCTGGAAGCGGTGGCGCGGGGCCTGAAGCTCAACGGCGTGCCCCATGTCATCGAGGGCGACGATCTGCTGGTCGATGGCATGGGCCAGGATGGCGTGCCGGGCGGCGGCACGGTGCCCACCCATATGGACCACCGCATCGCCATGAGCTTTCTGACCATGGGCATGGCCGCGCAAAATCCCGTCACAGTGGATGACGTCACCATGATCGCCACCAGCTTCCCCGAGTATGAAGGCCTGATGCGCGCACTGGGCGCGGACCTTTCATGAGCGTTGTGATCGCCGTCGATGGCACCGCCGCCAGCGGCAAGGGCACGCTTGCCAAGAAGCTGGCTTCGCATTTCGGTTTCGCCCATCTGGATTCCGGTGCGCTGTACCGCCTGACCGCCCTGGCGGTGCTGACCGCCAAAGGCGATCCCCGCGTGGAAAACGATGCACTGCATGGGGCGCAAAGCATCGACCTGTCCCTGGCCGGCGATCCGGCCATCCGCACCGATGTGGTGGGCCAGGCCGCCAGCCAGGTCGCGGCCATTCCGGCGGTGCGGGCGGCGCTGTTCGATTTCCAGCGCAACTTCCTGGTCCATCCTCCGGGCGGCAGCCCCGGCGCGGTGATGGACGGCCGGGACATCGGCACCGTCATTTGCCCCGGCGCGACGGCCAAGCTCTACGTGGATGCCCGGCCCCAATTGCGGGCCAACCGCCGCTGGCGGGAACTCCAGGGCATGGGAATCCTCAGGGACGAGACCGACCTGCTGCAAGAACTGATGGCCCGGGACGCCGCCGACAAGGCCCGCCCGGTCTCCCCCCTGCGCCAGGCCGACGACGCCGCCTTGCTCGATACCTCCGATTTGGATATAGACGCCGCGTTCGCGGCAGCCTTGGCCCTGGTTTCCCAGAAGGTCGAGCGCGCGCTCCAGGACCGCCACAGGGGCTAAGGAGGCCCGGCGGCCTTTTCGGGCAACCGCTTACCCAATCAACCCAATCGCCCCTTTCGGGGAAGACCAGCGTCGCTTTTCCATGGGAAGAGCCGCCGTTCGGCATGACGTATGTACAGGAATATCCCACATGGCTCGCGCCGCTACCCTCTCCAAAAGTGAATCCTCCATCGCCGCTCCCAGCCGCGAAGATTTCGCCGCGATGCTCGAACAGAGCTTCGAGACCCAGAGCCCCCAGGAAGGCTCGGTGATCAAGGGCAAGATCGTTGCCATCGAGAATGATTTCGCGATGGTCGATGTCGGCCTCAAGACCGAAGGCCGCATCGCCCTCAAGGAATTCGCGATGCCGGGCGTCCCCGCCGACATCAAGGTCGGCGACGAGGTCGAGGTCTATCTTGAGCGCGTCGAGAATGCGCTGGGCGAAGCCGTGCTGAGCCGCGACAAGGCCCGCCGCGAGGAAAGCTGGATCAAGCTGGAAAAGGCCTTCAACGACCAGACCCGCGTCACCGGCGTGATCTTCGGCCGCGTCAAGGGCGGCTTCACCGTCGATCTCGATGGCGCCGTGGCCTTCCTGCCGGGCAGTCAGGTCGATGTCCGCCCGATGCGCGATGTCGGCCCGCTGATGAACCAGCCGCAGCTGTTCCAGATCCTCAAGATGGATCGCCGCCGCGGCAACATCGTCGTCTCCCGCCGCGCCGTTCTGGAAGAGCGCCGCGCCGAGGAGCGCACCTCGCTGGTCGCCAGCCTGCAGGAGAAGCAGGTGGTCGAAGGCGTGGTCAAGAACATCACCGACTATGGCGCCTTCGTCGATCTGGGCGGCGTGGACGGTCTGCTGCACGTCACCGACATCGCCTGGCGCCGCGTTTCGCACCCGACCGAAGTTCTGTCGGTGGGCCAGACCGTCACCGTGCAGATCATCAAGATCAACCATGAGACCCAGCGCATCAGCCTGGGCATGAAGCAGCTCCAGACCGATCCCTGGGAAGGCGTTGCGGCCAAGTATCCGGTCGGCGCCAAGTTCACCGGCAAGGTCACCAACGTCACCGATTACGGCGCCTTCGTGGAGCTGGAGCCGGGCGTCGAAGGCCTGGTCCATGTCAGCGAGATGAGCTGGGTGAAGAAGAACCTGGCCCCTTCCAAGCTGGTCACTCCGGGCGCCGATGTCGAGGTGCAGGTGCTGGAAGTCGATTCCAACAAGCGCCGCATCAGCCTGGGCCTGAAGCAGACCCAGGAGAATCCCTGGAATGCCGTCACCGCCAACCATCCGGTGGGCAGCGTCATCGAGGGCGAGATCAAGTCGATCACCGAGTTCGGCCTGTTTGTCGGCCTGGACAACGATATCGACGGCATGGTGCACCTCTCCGACCTGAGCTGGTCGGAAGCCGGCGAGGACGCCATCAAGAAGTATGAGAAGGGCCAGACCGTCCGGGCCAAGGTGCTGGACATCGATGTCGAGAAGGAACGCGTCTCGCTCGGCATCAAGCAGCTTGAAAGCGATCCGATCGAGAAGGCCGGCCCGGCGGGCGGCGGCCTGCGCAAGGGCCAGGTCGTCACCGGCACCATCACGGAAGTGAATGACGGCGGCATCGAGGTGGAACTGGAAGGCG
Source organism: Rhizomicrobium sp. (assembly GCA_035250225.1). Classification (GTDB taxonomy): domain Bacteria; phylum Pseudomonadota; class Alphaproteobacteria; order Micropepsales; family Micropepsaceae; genus Rhizomicrobium. The sequence goes on from DATFFI010000092.1 coordinate 5,914, forward strand.
GCGTCCGCTCCTTCATCCGCCGCGCCGACCTGGCGCGCGACCGCAACGACCAGCGCCCGGAACGCTTCGGCAAGGGCAACAAGGTCGATGCCCTGGTCACCTCGGTCGACAAGGCCAGCCGCAAGGTCTCGCTCTCCATCAAGGCTCGCGAAGTGGCCGAAGAGAAGGAAGCGGTCGAGCAGTATGGTTCCTCGGACTCCGGCGCCTCGCTGGGCGACATCCTGGGCGCCGCGCTCAAGAAGAAGACCAAGAAGGGTGAGGAGTAGTCGGTCCTTTCTGCCTGATAACGAGAAGGGCGCGGTGCAAACCGCGCCCTTTTTGTTTGGGAACTTTCGCTCGGGCCATACGGGACGGCCTGCCGCGCGCGGGCGAAGACGCGCGGCCACGACGCTGTCGCTAGCCGCCGCGTCCGCACTTGGCATCGATCCGGCGGAAAACCGCCGGATCGATTTCGCGAAAGTTCAGAATCGTTTTAGCGTTGTTGCATGGAACGATAGAGGGAGTTTTTCATATGGCTAAGAAGAAGAAAGGCGCGCTGGCCAAGCGGGCTGACGACCTGAAGGCCGCCATGGCCGATCTGGTCGCCACCGTCACGGCTGCGGCCCCCAAGAAGAAGAAACGGCGCAAGGCCAAGAAGGCCAAGGTCGTGAAGGCCGCGAAGAAGGCCGTCAAAGCCGTCAAGAAGGCGGTGAAGAAGGCCAAGAAGAAGAAAAAGAAGTAGCTCGACGACATTCGTGTAAAAAGGCGCGCTGCAGCATGCAGCGCGCCTTTTGCTTTGCGCCGGCCGGCGGCGTCTATGATCGGGTGCCTGGCGCCATGATCGTCATTCCTCAAGGGTATGAGGCCGAATCGGGTAATCCGGCCTGGGTCTTAGACTGCGGCCGGCCCTTCCCGGGTGGGCGGTTCGCCCAAAAAGGCGGCAAAAGAGGGTGCTTTGCGCCGCTTTTGACCCCGGAACCCGGAAAAAATACTGATTTTTCAGGTGGTTCCGGTTGACGCTGCGGGGCCGCTCTGACAAGTTACTCACAGGCCGGGGTCAACCGGCGTGGGGCTCCGATGATCAAATCCGAACTGGTCGCGCGACTTACCGCTCGTTATCCGCATCTCTATCACCGGGACGTGGAACGCATCGTCACCACCGTGCTGGATTCCATCAGCAAGGCGCTGGCCGCGGGCCATCGCGTGGAATTGCGCGGTTTCGGCGCTTTCTCCGTCAAGGTTCGCCCCAGCCGCATGGGCCGCAATCCCCGCACCGGCGAGCCGGTGTCGGTCGGCCAGAAGCGTGCGCCCTTCTTCCGGACCGGCAAGGAGTTGCGCGAACGCCTGAATGGTGGGAAACCCGGCGAGTCCTGATCCGACTGGCCTGATGACTTCCAATCCCGTCTACGTCGCGCTTGATACTCCCGACATTGCGTATGCGTTGAATCTGGCGGCGCGCGTTACGCCCCATGTCGGCGGTTTGAAGTTCGGCAAGGAATTCCTGGCCGCCAACGGTCCCGAGGGAATCCGCGCCTTCGAGAAATTCGGCCTGCCCATCTTTGCCGATACCAAGTTCCACGACATTCCCAACACGGTGGCCGGCGCGGTGCGGGCCACCGCGGCGCTGGGGGTTGAGATTGTCAATGTCCATGCCGCGGGCGGGGCAGCGATGATGAAGGCGGCGCGCGACGCCGCCAGGTCCGTCAGTCCCAAAACCAAAGTCATCGCCGTGACGGTCCTGACCAGCCTCTCGGATGAAGACCTGATCGCGGTCGGCCAGATCCCGCCGGCGCGCGACCAGGTGCTGCGGCTGGCGACGCTGACGCGCGATTGCGGCCTGGATGGCGTGGTCTGCTCCGCGCATGAAATCGCGCCGCTGCGCGCCGCCTTTGGCCAGGACTTCCTGCTGGTGGTGCCGGGCATCCGCCCCGCCGGCAGCGCCCTGGGGGATCAGCAGCGTGTCATGAGCCCCCGGGAGGCGCGTGGCGCCGGCGCATCGGTCCTGGTGATCGGCCGCCCCATCACCGGCGCGGCCGACCCGGGCGAAGCCGCCCGGGTCATTGCCGAAAGCCTAGGGTTCTGAACAGGTTAACCTCCAGTCCGCCACTGCTTTGTTGATTTTGGGGTTCCCAGAGCCCATACACCCGCTGCCATGGCCATCACCGTCAAAATCTGCGGCCTGACCAGCGTCGAAGCGGCGAACGCCGCGGCGCGCGCCGGCGCCACCTATGGCGGACTGGTGTTTCATCCGGCCTCGCCCCGCAATCTTTCGCTGGAAGCCGCCTGGGGTATCGCCAGTGCCCTGCGCGGCAAGCTGAAATTCGTCGCGCTGGTCGCCGATGCCGATAACGACATGCTGGCCGCTGTCATCGACGCGGTGCGGCCCGATTTCCTCCAGTTGCATGGCCATGAGAGCGTCGCCCGGACACAGGATATCCGCGTGCGCTTCGGCGCGGTGATCAAGGCGCTGCCGATCGCCGAGGCCGCCGACCTTGCGGCCATTGCGCCCTATGACGCCGTAGCCGACATGCTGCTGTTCGATGCCAAGCCGCCCAAGGGGGCGGCCCGGGGCGGCGGCCATGGCGCCGCCTTCGACTGGACGCTGCTCAAGGACCGCAGCTTCTCCAAGCCCTGGCTGCTGGCCGGCGGCCTTACCTCCGAAAATGTCGCGCGCGCTATCGCATTGTCGGGCGCGACGATGGTGGATGTCTCCTCGGGCGTGGAAAGCGCGCCGGGTGTGAAGAGCGCCGAAAAAATCGTCCAATTCATCGCCGCGGCGCGGCAACCGGTACAGGCATGACACTTGTAAATTCTTTCCACGCCAATTCTTTGCGAAGTGGCCCCGACGCCAGCGGCCATTTCGGCGCCTATGGCGGCCGCTATGTCGCCGAAACCCTGATGCCGCTGATTCTGGAGCTGGAGCAGGCTTACGAGTCCTCCAAGCAGGACGCCGCCTTTCAGGCGGAATTGAATGGCCTGCTCAAGAATTATGTCGGCCGTGAAAGCCCGCTTTATTTTGCCGAGCGGCTGACGGCGCATTTCGGCGGCGCGAAAATCTATCTCAAGCGTGAAGATCTCAATCACACCGGCGCGCACAAGATCAACAATTGCCTGGGCCAGATCCTGCTGGCGCGCCGCATGGGCAAGACCCGCATCATCGCCGAAACCGGCGCCGGCCAGCATGGCGTCGCCACCGCGACGGTGGCGGCGCGCTTCGGCTATCCCTGCACCGTCTATATGGGCGAGCTGGATACCGAGCGGCAGAAGCCCAATGTCTTCCGCATGCGCCTCTTGGGCGCGGACGTGCGCCCCGTCAGCTCCGGCTCACGCACCCTGAAGGATGCGATGAATGAGGCGCTGCGCGACTGGGTCGCCAATGTCACCGACACGTTCTACATCATCGGTTCGGCGGCGGGCCCGCATCCCTATCCCGCCATGGTGCGCGACTTCCAGACCGTCATCGGCAACGAGACCCGCAGCCAGATGCTGGAACAGGAAGGGCGGTTGCCCGACCTGGTGGTGGCCTGTGTCGGTGGTGGTTCCAACGCCATCGGCATGTTCCATCCCTTCGTCGATGACCAAGGCGTCGAAATCCACGGCGTCGAGGCGGCCGGCGATGGCGTCAATACGCCCCGCCATGCCGCCACCTTGTCCAAGGGCACGCCCGGTGTGCTGCATGGCGCCCGGTCCTATCTGCTGCAGGATAGCGACGGACAGATCGCCGAAGCCCATTCCATTTCCGCCGGTCTCGACTATCCCGGCGTCGGGCCGGAACATTCCTGGCTCAAGGATATCGGCCGGGTGAAGTATCACTCCGTCACCGATGAAGAGGCGCTGGAAGCCTTCCAACTGCTGTCGCGCCTGGAAGGCATCATTCCGGCGCTGGAATCGGCCCATGCCATCGCCCATGTCGCCAAGATCGCGTCGCAGATGAAGAAGGACCAGACCATCGCCATCTGCCTGTCGGGCCGCGGCGACAAGGACATCTTCTCGGTCGCCGATGCGCTGGGAGCCAAGCTGTGAGCCCCAAATCCCATGAGTAGACTTGCTGCGAAATTCGCCGAACTGAAGAAAGAAGGCCGCTCCGCCTTCATCCCCTTCATCAGCGCCGGCGATCCCGACATGGAGACGTCGTTCGCCATCCTGGAGTCGTTACCCGCCTGCGGCGCCGACATCATCGAACTGGGCATGCCGTTCTCCGATCCCATGGCCGACGGTCCGGCGGTGCAGGCGTCCAGCACCCGCGCCATCGCGGCGGGCGCGACCCTGGCCAAGGTGATCGAGCTGGTGAAGAAATTCCGCCGCAAGGACAACAAGACACCGATCGTGCTGATGGGCTATTTCAATCCCATCCATGCCTATGGCACGGCGCGCTTTGCCCGCGATGTCGCGGCCGCCGGCGTGGACGGACTGATCGCCGTCGACCTGCCGATCGAGGAAGATGAAGTGCTGCGGGTACCGGCGGCGGCGCAGGGTGTCGATCTGGTGCGCTTCGTCACCCCTACCACCGGCGAAGAGCGGCTGAAAAACATCCTGCGGGCCGCCAGCGGCTATCTCTATTACGTCTCGGTGGCGGGCGTGACCGGCACCAAGAGCTTTTCCGAAAATGAAGTCGCCGCGGCGCTGGCACGCGTGCGCGCTGCCACCAATCTGCCGGTGGCGGTGGGCTTCGGCATCAAGACGCCGGACCAGGCCGCCACCATCGCCCGCATCGCCGATGGCGTGGTGGTGGGCTCGGCCATCGTCAATACGGTCGCCGCCAATCTGGGCCAGAAGCCGGAAACGGTGGTTAAAGCCGTCCGGGAACTGTGCACTTCGCTGGCGCAGGCGACCAGGAATTCTGCTAAGGTGGCGTCATGAACTGGATCACCAATTTGGTCCGGCCCCGGATCAAGGGCCTGATGGCGGGCAAGGATGCGCCCGGCAGCAACACACCGGAAAATCTCTGGCGCAAATGCCCGTCCTGCGGCGAGATGATCTTTCACCGCGACCTGATCGCCAACCAGTACGTCTGCACCAAGTGCAGCCACCATTTGCGCATCGGGCCGGCCGAGCGCTTCGGCTATACCTTCGACGCCCACAGCTTTACCGAGTTGCCGCCCGCCACGGTCGCGGCCGATCCGCTGCGCTTCAAGGCCGAGAAGAAATATGCCGACGAGATGAAGGCGGCCAAGGCCAAGACCGGCCGTTCCGAAGCCTTCAGCGCCGCCCGGGGTACCATTGACGGGTTGCCGGTGCTGGTGGCGGTACAGGCCTTCGATTTCCTGGGCGGCAGCCTGGGCATGGCGGTGGGTGACAGCTTCGTCGCCGCTATCGAAGCCGCCATCGCCGACAAGCGTCCCTTTGTGCTGTTCGTGGCCTCGGGCGGCGCCCGCATGCAGGAAAGCATGTTGTCGCTGATGCAGATGCCCCGCACCACCATCGCGGTGCAGATGCTGAAGGAAGCCGGCCTGCCTTATGTGATCGTGCTGACCGATCCCACCTTTGGCGGCGTCAGCGCCTCCTACGCCATGCTGGGCGACGTCCAGATCGCCGAGCCGGGGGCGCAGATCGGCTTTGCCGGCGCCCGCGTCATCGCCCAGACCATCCGCGAGAAGCTGCCGGACGGCTTCCAGCGCGCCGAGTATCTGCTCCAGCATGGCATGCTGGACATGGTGGTGCACCGCCATGAGATGCGCGAGACCCTGTCGCGCCTGCTGCACATGCTGATGAAGCAGCCGCGGCCCAAATCGAAGAAGATTCCCAGCCCGCCGGCCTTCCCCAAAGGCAATGGCAACGGCAACGGACACGCTGCCGCCGCGCAATGAAGCTGGCCACCCGCAGCGACGTCATTCTCGATCGTCTGCTGGCGCTGCATCCCAAGAAGATCGACCTGGCGCTGGACCGCATCCGGCGCCTGCTGGCCGCGCTGGGTGATCCCCAGGACCGGTTGCCACCCGTCATCCATGTCGCCGGCACCAACGGCAAGGGTTCGGCCTGCGCCTTCAGCCGCGCCATGCTGGAGGCGCAGGGCCTGAAGGTCCACATGCACACCTCGCCGCATCTGGTGCGCTTCCATGAGCGCATCCGCCTCTGTGGCGAACTGATCAGCGAGGAAGAGCTTTGCGATACGCTGATGGAGGTCGAACGCATCAATGACGGCGCCCCCATCACTTTCTTCGAGATCACAGCGGCAGCCATGTTCCTGACTTTTTCCCGCCATCGCGCCGATGCGGTGGTGCTGGAAGTCGGACTGGGCGGCGCCTATGACGCCACCAATGTGGTGAAGCATCCCGCCATGAGTGTGATCCAGCCGGTGGGGTTGGATCATCTGGAATTCCTGGGTTCCGACCTGGCCGGTATCGCACGCGAGAAGGCCGGCATCATCAAGAAGGGTTCACCCCTGGTGGTGGGACCGCAGGAGGAGGTGGCGCTGAACGAGATCCTGTCGCGCGCCGACCGGCTGGGTGTTTCCGCGTTCGTTTTCGGCCAGGACTTTGCCGCCCGCCAGGAACATGGCCGCATGGTCTATGAGGATGGCGATGGGCTGCTGGACCTGCCTTTGCCGAAGCTGATCGGCCGCCACCAGATCGAAAATGCCGGTGTCGCCATCGCGGCGCTGCGCCATGCGCGCCCAAAAACAGGAATGGAGCGATGGGGCGCCGATGACGCCATCGAGCGTGGTCTTGTCACGGTGGACTGGCCGGCGCGGCTGCAACGTCTCCATCACGGTCCGGTTATCGACTTCGCGCCCAAGGGGGCCGAAGTCTGGCTGGATGGCGGGCACAATCCGCATTGCGCCGCGGCGGTGTCGCGCGCCATCGCCGACCTGGAAGAGCGGGGGGAGCGGCCGCTCTATCTGATCTGCGGCATGCTCAGGACCAAGGACGCGATGAGTTTCCTGGGTGCTTTCCGCGGCCTGGCGCGGCATGTGGTGACGGTCGATATCCCGGGGGAGGCGGCGTCATTCGGCGCCGGTGCCTTGTATGACATGGCCCGGGCCGCCGGCCTGGATGCGGCGCCGGGCGATGACGTGGAAGACGCCATGCTGCAGATCGCCGCCCGCGCCCACATGGATCGCGGCGAGGTCAGCCCCCGCATCCTCATCTGTGGCTCGCTATACCTCGCGGGCCAGGTACTGGCCGAGAACCGCTAGGCGCGGGTCTTTTGCGTCGTGAGTGCGTCGCGCGTGCTCACGTACTAAAGTACGCTCCGCGCGACGCTCCTGCTCACGCCACAAAATCCCTCGCGCCGAAAAAGAAAAAGGCGGCCGAAGCCGCCCTTCCTCACACCGAAAGCCGATGCTCAGATCGAGCTCTCGATCCGTGAGGAGCGGTTTTCCGAAGGAAAACGAAATGGTCCAGTGGACCATTTCGAGTGACGAACGCCGCGAGCTTAAGCGAGCGGCCGACTTAGATTGAGCTTTCAATCCACTCCTTGATCTTGGATTTCGGCAGCGCGCCGACCTTGGTGGCGGCGACCTGTCCCTGGGCGAAGATCATCATGGTGGGAATGCCGCGCACGCCGTACTTGGTCGGCACATGCGGATTCTCGTCGATATTGAGCTTGGCGATGGTGACCTTTTCACCCAGTTCGGCCGAAAGCTCATCCAGGGCCGGGGCGATCATGCGGCAGGGGCCGCACCATTCCGCCCAGAAATCCACCAGCACAGGCTTCTTGGAGTCCAGCACATCGGACTGGAAGGAAGCGTCGGTGACTTTCACAGTATCGGCCATGGTATTTCCTCGGTAAACTGGACCCAATATCTAGGAACGGAGCTTATCGGGATCAAGACGCAGCGCCAAATCGGCCCATTGCCGGTCCAGAATGGCGTCGGAAAGCCGCAGAAGCCTGGGGCCATCGGTGAAAAGCAGTCCGCAGACGATTCGCTTCTCCGGGAAAATGCGGGCCGCCCCGGCGCGGTACAGGGTCATCTGGCCGAGTGTGACGGGTGCCACCAATTCCTCGCTGGTGGGCGGGGGACGGTTGGTCTTGAAATCCAGGATCAGCACTTCGTCGTCCGTCACCGCCAGCCGGTCGATGCGGCCATTGATCCGCGCCCCTGGCCCCAGTTCCGGCAACTCCGCGATCAGTCCGGCCTCGGCCCGGCTTTGCGGCCCGAAGGCGGCGGCGAAATCGGGATGCTCCAGCACGCCCATTGTTTCGGCGGCCAGCGCCTCGGCCTCGGAGGGCGTGAAGCCATGACCGATGGCGAAGGCGCGGGCCACGCGCGCGCGCCGTTCTGCTTCTATCTCCTGTAACCGCGCCAGCAGCGCATGCACCACAAGGCCGCGGCGATAGCGCAGGGCGCCGCGCCCAAGGGGCGACAGCGACGGTGTGGAATCCACCGCATCGGACGGGCGGATCAGGCGCGGCCGCGACGGTTCGGTTGGCGCAGAACGATGAACCCAGGCCGGTAACGGCGTAGCGGTCTGGCGCTTTGAGGTGCGCTTGCCTGCCGCCATTGCCAGAGTTCCGAAGCCCAGCCCGTCTTCGGACGGCTGCATGCCCAGGCGTCTGGCCGCTTCTTCCGCCAGCCGGTACCAGGAACCATCCTTGGTGCCATGCCGGTTTTCGAAGCCGCAGACGATCAACCGATCGCGTGCCCGCGTCAGCGCGACATAGAGCAGGCGGCGATGTTCCTTGCGCCATTCCGCCTTGGCCGCTTCCTGCGCCGCCTTGACCCGGGCCGGCGCCAGCGCCGCCGGGACTGGGAACAGCACGTCATTGTCGGGATAGAGCAGATGGCCTTCGCGTGCGCCTGGTTCACGCAGCGAGGTCGTGTCGGGCAGGATGACGATATCGGCTTCGAGCCCCTTGGCGCCGTGCACGGTCATCACCCGGACTTCGTCGCGGCCGCGCTCCATGTCGCGCTTGATCTCGGTGCCGCCGCGCTCCAGCCAGTCCAGGAAGCCCTGCAACGACGGCGTGGCGCTGCGCTCATAGGCGAGGGACAGGGACAGAAATTCGTCGATGGCGTCGGCGGCTTCCGGCCCCAGCCGCTTCAGCAGCGCCGCCTTGCCGCCCCGGGCCGCCAGCGCATGGGAATAGAATTCAAAAGGCGGGGCGTAATCGGCCAGCGCCAGCATT
>DATFFI010000093.1:0-12346 GCA_035250225.1 Rhizomicrobium sp.
AACGCGCTGGTCGCCGCGGGCCAGGCCGACCGCGGTGCGGTCGACCGCATCCGCCCGAACCTCGACCGCGCCTACGCCCAGGTGCGCGATCCCAACGCCTACCGCCCGGAGGCCTTCCGCGCCTCGCTGTCCCAGGTCGCCCAGGCCGCGAGGTCCCTGAGATGAAGCGCCTAGCCCGTCCGGCCGCGTTCCTGGCCGCATTGGCGCTGGCGTCCTGCGGAGGCGGCGGCGGAGGAGGCGGGGGCGGCGGCGGCGTCAGGAACCAACGCAGACCGATCACACCGGCATGCTCCGTGAAGTTGCCCACCCGGATCGGGGAAAGCGCGAGATAGGCCGACGGGGCCAAATTGTCGTGCAGGACGGAACGGAAGCGATAATCGAGGAAGAGGTCGAGATCGGGCGCCAGCGCAAAGGTCAGGCCGGCGATGCCCTGATAGGCGAAATTGACGTCCGAAGAGCGGACGAAGTCGAAGGTCGTGCCGCCGGTCACCGTGGTGGCGCGGACATAGGCATTGCCGACGCCGATACCGCCGCCGATGGAGAAGGTCCAGCGATCATCCAGGGGAAGGTCCCAGATGACGTTGAAGAGGCTCGTCTTGGTCTGGCTGTAACCACCGGTGAAACCGCCGGTGGGGGCCACATCGCGCCACGAGTATCCGGATTCCACTTCAAGCCGGAAATTGTTGGCGAATTTGTAGCCGACGCTCACCAGCGCCAAGCCGCCGGTCTCCAGCGGAATCTTGCCGGCAATCGCGGGCGTGGTGGTGGAGTTGAAGGCGATACCGTTCTGCTCGGAGATGCCTCCGCCAAAACCCAAGTACCAGCCTTCGACAGCGGCTATCGCGGGGGTGGCGGCAAGCGCCGAAGCGGCCACGCCTGCCAAGGCGATCAAACGAAGTTTCATTGTCTACCCTCTTGAAAATGGACGGCAGGAAATGCCCCCGCCATGCCGAAGCTAATGTAGCGGTTATAACGACGAACCTGCCGAATGTCTCCATTGCAATTGTTGCTTTGCGGCAGAATGCTCTCGCAATCTGGTTCTTTTAGTGGGGGTCTGTGACTGCTCGGACACAGCGCCAGCAAGAAACAGGTCCCGAATTACCTTTTGTACGCCCATTGGGACCACGAACTTTCCGCGCGCGGCGCCAATTCGTGCATTATATAATAATATCAAATTCTTAGTCAATTTTTTCGTATGCGGCCAGAGGTTGTGCTTTATAGGAGTGCATGAACGCCGCTGCCGACGGCCTGATTCGCCTGCTGGACCTGGAAATGGTCGGCGAGAATGTTTTTCGCGGCGTCAGTCCGTCGACGCACTCACAACGTGTCTTTGGCGGTCAGGTTCTGGCGCAGGCGTTGGTCTCTGCCACCCGGACGGTCCCGCCCACCCGGCACTGCCACTCCTTGCATGCCTATTTCCTGCGGCCGGGCGATCCGGAAGTCCCGATTCTCTATGAAATCGATTCCAGCCGTGACGGCGGCAGCTTCTCGGTCCGCAGGGTGGCGGCCACGCAGCATGGGGCGCAGATATTCGTCCTGGCCGCCTCCTTCCAGAAGGAGGAGGCCGGCTTCGAACATCAGGCGGAAATGCCGGCCGTGCCGGCGCCCGAAATGATCGCCGATGCCGAAGAGGTCACCGCCGGCTGGTGGGTCTCCCGGCCGTTTCAATTCCGGCCGGTGATACCGCGCGGGTTCGGCGACCGGCCGGCGCGGCCGGCAATGGATCATGTCTGGTTTCGCATCCCGCCGCCGCTGGATGGCGACGTCGTCCTGCACCAGGCTTTCCTGGCTTTCGCGTCCGACATGTCGCTGCTGGACACGGCGCTGCTGCCGCATGGCAAGGGCATTCTTTCCAACCTGCAGGTGGCCAGCCTCGACCACGCCATGTGGTTTCACCGGCCTTTCCGGATCGATGACTGGCTGCTCTACAGCCAGGAGAGTCCGTCCGCCTCCGGCGCACGTGGCTTCTCGCGCGGCTTGATTTTCGCTCGCGATGGCAGGTTGGTCGCTTCCGTCGCGCAGGAAGGATTGATACGCCTGAGATAAAGGCGCGGAGCGCGGCTCAGCCTGACGGACAGGAAGCCGGCTTGGGAATCTGCGCCACGCGCCGGGGCTTGGTATGGAAGCTGTCCTTCATCGGAAAGGGGCCGGTAACCACTTTCGTGGGCAGATCATAACTGTAATCCACCTCCACCATGATGACGCTGCTTCCCACGGAAAGCAGTTCATGATCAAATGTCCAGGTGCTGTTTTCTGCGTGCTGTGGGCCGAGGCCACCCCCATTTTTGGAACAGCTCCAAGCCACTTTGCCCGCCTTCTTGGCCCCCTGATCGTTGGCACTCTTGGTAGAATCCCAAATCACGCTCGTGATGCGAATGCCCGGTTCATCCGTATTGTAGGGATAGAGAATGGCGCCGGCGGCTGCATAAATGCTGTTGATGTCTCCCTCGGTCAGCGAGCTCTTCTGCGCTATCAGGTCGGCTACGGTGCTGGCCAGTTGAGCTACCCGAGCACGGCAGCCCACGATGTTGGACACTTCAAACATGCCGAACAGCATGATCAGCATGGCCGGGAGGATCAGGGCGAATTCGACAGCGGCCAACCCCTCCGCGTCGCGGCGGAAGCGGCGCAGCGATCTGATTTGTGGAATTCTCAGCATCCGTTGACCGCCGCCGTAAACGGCTCATTGCGGAATGCGGCCGCGGCGGAAAGATAGGTGAAGTTCTTTCCCCCCAGCAAGGGTGCGATCAGGGGCGTGAAGATCGTGTATTTGTAGAAGGCGCGTACCACAACCACATCGCAGGGCGCGCCCGGGTCGTAATTGCTCTGCAGATTGCCATTTGCGTCAAAAGGCGAGGTTGGAGGGGAAAAGCCCGCCGGGTAGACCTGCACATCGACGGTGAGCTTTGCACAATCGTCGAAAAGCTTGCTGATGCGGTTGCAGATTTGCTGCGGGAAATCACCCTGCATGGCGCCGGTCTGGGCCTGGCCTGTGCGTATCAGGCGGGCGCTATCCTGCACCGCGTTGGAGAGGACGGAGCGGCCAAAGAACATGATGCCAAATTCAAACATGCCGAACAGCAGCATGAGGAAGATCGGCGCCACAAACGCGAATTCGATGGCGGCCGACCCGCTACGGGAGCGCGTCCGTATCCGATGCCTTAAACTCTCGCGGCGCATGGGGAGCACGTAAGCTATCTCCGGCCGGCACGCGCTTTCCGTGCCAGCCGTCTGAATACGTCCGCGACCTTCAAGGAAATCTTAAATTCCGCGAGGACCTTTCCCACCGATCCGTTAACCCGGTCCCATGGCCGCAATGCTTTGCTAACCATGTGGGGGTCAAAGAAACCGCTTCTTCATATCTTGCGCCGATAGTGGGAAGGCAACCATTCCCATTGGGCGTTCCGTGAATTCCGGTTCCCTGTTCCATCCGCTTCGCAGGCGGGCGATGATGTTGGCCCATGCCTGCCGCGCCGCCGGCCGGGCCTTGTTGCGGGACCGCAAGGCGAATGTCGCGACCATGTTCGCCATCTCCCTGGTGCCATTGGTGGTCACCACCAGTGTGGGCATCGATTTCGCCCGCGCCGTGATGCTGCATCAGCGCCTGTCGCAGGCGTTGGATGCCGCCGCCCTGGCCGTGGGCAACGCCACCACCAAGCCCAGCTCCTGCGATGGCAACCAGTGCGGAGAGCTCAAGGAGCTGGCTCAGCAATACTTTGCCGAGAATTACCAGGCAGATGACGGTCTCTCCTCGGGGACACCCGATGTCACGATCAGCATCAGCGGCCAGGAAGTGCGACTGAGCGCCGAAAGAGAGCTGAAACTCACATTTTTGGGCATAGACCTTCCGGGCATACAGAAAGCCGCGGCGCCCAACATCTCAGCCAGCTCCACCGTGGTCTGGGGCCAGACCAAGCTCTGGGTGGCGCTGGTGCTGGACAATTCCGGCTCGATGGACCAGGGCGACTGGAACGGCAGCAAGATGAGCGCGCTCAAGGACGCGCTCAACAACACCAGTTACGGCCTGCTCAAGACGCTCAAGGCCGCCGCCGCGAGCGAAGGGGACGTCAAAGTCGGCATCGTGCCCTTTGCCAACGCGGTCCGCCCGGGCTTCGTCAGCAACAGCCTCTATCTCGACTGGGGCGAGTGGGAGGGCTATCCCGTCATGCTAGGAACAAGCCCTGACGCGCACACAATAGTCGGATTTCGCACTTATTCGCCCGATCTGGGCGTGCCTTTTGAAGCGTTCGGGCCGGGTGACGATTGCCCCTTCACCGAAAGCGACAATGACCTTCGTGGCGCCTACGGCTTCTATTGCAAGGACGGCTATTCAAACAGCGCCAGTATCATAGACGAGATCGACGACTCCGGATCGGATAAGGGCCTGATCTGTCCGGCCCGCGACTATGGCTGGGCCGCCGACACCTCGCATAATGGCCAATATTACAATGGTTGCTTCACCAGCACCAAAGTGACGGGCCAAACCGTTCCGGTTACCAAGAAGCACAGCAGCGCTTCCTGTTCCGGATTCTCCAGCGACAATTGCAGCTGCAGCGGCTCGGGCAGCAACAGACAATGCTTCGCACAGAAGTGGTCACACACCTGGATTTCCAACAATCGTAACACCTGGACCAACTGTGTCGTGGACCGTCAACGCAAGGACAAGCGGACGGCGACCAAGACCGGTCCGCGCGTGGCGGCATCCCAGAACTACGACAGCAGCAATACCCAGCCCGTGAATGCCGAGCCCGATACGCTCTTTCCGGCCGCCAATGTCAGTAGCTGCGTTGCCTCTTCCGTATTGGCGATTCCGTCCAGTTGGAGCGCTTCGCAATGGACGACGTTAAAGAACCATGTCACCAACATGGATCCTGGCGGCTCCACCAACCAGGCGATCGGTGCCGCCCATGGCTGGCAAATGCTGACGCCGGGCTCACCCTATGGCACGCCTTCGGTGCCGCCCAGCGTGACGCGGGTGATGATCCTCTTCTCCGACGGCCTCAATACCCAAAATCGCTGGTGGGGTGACGGCTCGACCGAAGGCACCACCGAGGACGGCTATATCGACGCCCGCACGGCCGCGACCTGCACCGCCGCCAAGAATGACGACATCGTCATCTACGCCATCTATGTCCATATCGGCAGCAGCGGCAATTCCTCGACGCTTCAGAATTGCGCCAGCAGTTCCGATAAATATTACGACCTGACCAGTTCGGCCTCGATCAAGGAAGCCTTCAAGGACATCGCCCAGAAGATCACCAACCTTCGGGTCAGCCAGTAAGCACGGGTCCCGCGCGCAAAGCGCGGGAGCGGACGAACAAGGACGGATCCGGCGCCGGCAAGAAAAGGCGGGCGCCCCCTGATCCGCCTGGGAATCCTGGCGCGGCCGCTCCCGGCGGGCCGGAGCTCTCAGCGGGAACGTCAAGCCGATGCCGCTTAAGCCGGAAAAAGTGCTGCTGTGGCTGGAGGATTAATCGGCCGCGGCCGCGGATCCGGTCGCGGCGGTTCTCGCCGCTTCCTGATGCTGCGCGTTCTGGCCGAGCGCGTTGGCGAAGGCATCCTTGCCGTCGCCCGGCTGTGGCACCACTTCGCAACGGCTGCGGGTGCAGTTGTAGGTGGTGCGCTGGGTGCCCCGATTCAGCGTCACCGTCGCTTCCTGGGGGCGGCTCAAAACGCTGACATGAGTGTTGGACACCGGCTCGCCATCGCGGCCGAGCGCGATGATGTTCGTGCTGCCATAGGCCTTGCCTAGGACGAAGGCGCGGCGCGCATCGATCATGGTGATGTCGGCGATGGCGGGATTGCCCACATTCACGGTCCCCACCGGCCGCGGGAAGGTGACGGTCTGCACTTCGTCCAGGGCCACGCTGATGCTGTCGGCTTGCGCTGGCAGCGCCAGACCGGCGAGGAGGGCGGCGAGGAGAAAGCGGCGCATGGGGAAATCCGCAGGACGGAAGTTTCGCGCCAAAGGTAGGGCGGCCGCCGTAAAGGAAGCCTTAAACACGTCGCCGGCGCGGCTGCTCTCTCGGGGCCGTATGTTTTGGCCGCTCCCGAAGCGCTTTTTGCCGCCAGTTGCGCGTCTGGTTAACAAAGGCCCAATTTTAAACGTCGCATCCTCTCAAAAGGCGCGATTCCGTTTCGCCGCGACACAACTCTGAAAATCGCTGTTCTTTTGGATTAGGGGGATATTAAGCGACGCTGACATAGGTTGGGCGCGTCAATCGGTCGAAGGCGCTGCCTCGCCCGGGGGGCATCCTAGGGTGTCAATAAAGTGGAGACTATCATGACCAACCTCTTTTCGCGCTTCGTCCGCGACGAGTCCGGTGCCACGGCCATCGAATATGGCCTGATCGCCGCGCTTATCGCCGTCGTCATCATCACCGCCGCCGGTACCGTCGGCGATAACCTGGTAACCAAGTTCGAAGCGATCGCTGCGGCGATCCTGTCGGCCGGCAGCTAACCGAAGCCAATTCAAGAAACGGCCGCCCCCAAAGGGGCGGCCGTTCGCATATCGGGAATGCCATGATCGCCCAGCTGGCCATTCTTGTCGTACTGCCGGCCTTGCTTGCGGCGGCGGCGCTCTACGATCTGGCGAGCTTCACCATTCCCAACATCCTGCCGGCGGCCCTGGTGGCGCTATTCTGCGCCTTTGCGGCCTTCGCCGGCCTCGATCCGGTGCTGTTCGGCTGGCACCTCGCGGCCGGTCTCGCGGCTCTGGCGCTGGGCTTCGGGCTTTTCGCGCTGGGCTGGATCGGCGGCGGCGACGCCAAGCTGTTTGCCGCCGTGGCGCTATGGCTGGGTTTCTCCGATCTGTTTTCCTATGCAGCGGTGGCATCGCTGTTTGGCGGTTTGCTGACCTTGATTCTGCTGCTGTTGCGCCAAGCGCCGGTACCACGCCTGCTGGCGGCCCAACCCTGGGCACTGCGGTTGCACGATGCGCGCTCCGGCATTCCTTATGGCGTGGCGCTTGCGGCGGGCGGCTTCGCCCTGCTGCCCTATAGCGAAATCTTCCGGATTGCCGCCGGCGCCTGACGCCGAAAAAAGGCACCGGCAAAGGTTCCAGGCTTTGCGCGGCTTTCCGGCCGCTCCAGTAATTGGGAAGTATCTCATTAAGCAAATTTTGAAGGGTTACGTGGTGGATTACCGTCAAAGGAGCCGTCTTCCATGAATACTCAGCGTCTCGTCGTGCTCGGCCTCGCGCTTGTCGCAGCCTGCGGTGCTGCATTTCTGGTGCGCGGCATGATGGGCGGCGGCACGCCGCAAGTGGTCGCCAGCGCAGCACCGACCGTCAAGATGAGCGAAGTTCTGGTCGCCGCCGAACCGCTGCAGCCGGGTCAGCCGCTCGATGCCGCCAAGGTGCGCTGGGAGAAGTGGCCGGCCGCATCGGTCTCTTCGACCTTCGTTACGCGCGATGCCGTCGACTCTGCCGAGGATGTGGTGAAGGACACGGTGGTGCGCGCGCCCATCCTGAAGGACCAGCCCGTCACCACCTCGGCCATCGTGCATGGCAAGGAAGCCGGCTTCATGGCCGCGACCCTGACGCCGGGCATGCGCGCGGTGGCGATCCTGGTTTCGACCGAAGCGGGCGCGGGCGGCTTCATTCTGCCCAACGATCATGTCGATCTCATCCTGACCCAGAAGTCGAACGACAACCCGCCGCGTGTGCGCGCCCGCACCTTCATGCGCAGTGTCCGCGTGCTGGCGGTGGACCAGGTCTATAAGGAAGAGAAGGATCAGAGGACGGTGCTGGCCAAGACCGCCACGCTCGAATTGACGCCGGCCCAGGCCGAGACCGTCTCGCGGGCCCAGGGCATGGGCCAGATCTCCCTGTCGCTGCGCCCCCTGAGCGCCGAAGATGCGGTTGCCACGGCGAATGGCGCCTCCGCCCCGGCGCGCGAGCCGGCGGGCGACCCGCTTTCCGACATGCCCGACAGCAATGGCCCTTCAAGGCCGCTGGTGGCGATCATCCGTTACGGCATCGCCGCCAAGGATGGCAGCGAAGCCCAGCAGAACGTGCAGAGATAGGCCGATGATGCGCAAAATCCTTTTCGCCAGCACGCTGCTGCTGACGCCCTATATCACCACGGTGCTCGCTACCGCCCAGCCCGCCGCCGAGGCAGGCGCGCGCCGCGTCGCCGCCAATGCGCGGGAGCAGCGCATCACACTGGGCCTCAACAAGGCCGAGATCATTGAGCTGGACCGCGACGTCAAGGATGTCGATGTTGCCAGTCCCGACATTGTCGATGCGGTGGTCAAAAGTCCGCGCCGCATCCTCCTGATCGCGGCGAAAGCCGGCCAGACCAATGTCTTCTTCACCGATGCCGAAGGCCGCCGGCTCCTGACGCTGGATATCCGCGTCGAGCGCGACGTCACCGATCTGGGCCTCCTGATGCAGGCGACGTTGCCCAAATCCGCCATAAAAGTTTCGACCTTCAACGACAATGTCGTGCTGGCCGGCAATGTCGCCAACGCATTGGAAGCCAAGCGCGCCACCGACCTGGCGGCCGCCTTCGCCGGCGACCCCAAGAAAGTCGTCAACATGCTGTCGGTGGCCGGCGGCGAGCAGGTGATGCTCAAGGTTCGCATCGCCGAAATGAGCCGCAACATCGCCAAGCAGTTCAGCATCAATGCTGCCGGCGCGGTCAATGTCGGTGGCGTGCCGATCATTTCCGCCACCAACAATCCTTACAGCCTTTTGGGCCGCGCCCTCTCCGATGCCTCGGGCGCCCAGATCGGCTCGGTCTGTCCGCAGGCCTTTATTCCCAACCGGACGGCTACCACCACGTCGCAGATGGTCACCGGCAATACGACGGTGAACACGCTCACCAACGGCACCAACAACCTCAGCACCACCTACGATACCGCCATCAGCAGCTCCAATCCGCAGCTTCAGCAACCCGGTATCGTCACCGGCCAGCAAAATACCAACACCGCCTCCGTGGTGGGCGCGGCGGTGCAGACCGTCACCAGCGCCCTGGCGCCGACCGTCACCCAGACCATCACCGACACCTCCAGCTGCGCCAGCGCCAACAACGCCCAGGGCGTGCTCAACGCCCTGGAACGGGTCGGCCTTGTGCACATGCTGGCCGAACCGAACCTGGTCTCGGTCAATGGCGAAACCGCGAAAATGCGCGCCGGCGGCGAGTTCCCGGTGCCCACCGCCCGCGACCGCGACGGCAACATCACCCTGGAATTCAAGCCCTTCGGCGTCGGCCTGTCTTTCACGCCGGTGGTGATCTCGCCGGAACGCATCTCGATCCAGCTCTCCAGCGAAGTGAGCGAATTGTCCAATACCGGCGCCTTCGTCATGGCCAGCACCACCACCAATGTGAACGGCGTGCAGGCCACCACCCCGGGCGTCACCATTCCCGCCCTGGGCGTGCGGCGTACCGAAACCGTGGTCGAGCTGCCCTCGGGCGGCAGCTTCGCCATTGCCGGCCTGCTGCAGAGGAACATCAAGCAGATCATCACCGGCTTCCCCGGCGCCAAGGACCTGCCGGTGCTGGGCGCCCTGTTCCGCAGCCGCGATTTCCAGAATGACGAGACCGAACTGGTGGTGCTGGTCAGCGTCTATCTGGTGCAGCCCAATGCCGAATCTGCCTTCTCGTCGCCGACCGATGGCTTCGTGGCTCCCTCCGATCCTGAAACCCTTCTGATGGGCCGGCTCAACGCCGTCTACCGGAAGGAAACCAAGCCGCTGGAAATGCGCGCCGACGCGCCGGTCGGCTTCATCGTGCAGTAGGACGCTTTCATGACCCAGAACTCCACCAAAATCATCCGTATCGCCGGCTTTTGCGGCCTCGTGGCGATGGGCAGCTGCTCCGTCACGCCGGACCGCGATCCGGGCGCGATGATGGCCGATCCCGCCGCCAATCATCCCATCGCCGTCGAGCCGTCCTACCGCTCGCTGAAAGTCGATTTCGCTCCCGCCCAAGGCGGCCTGACGCCGGCCACCTCCGCCCAGCTTGACGGTTTTGTGGCCGACTATCGTGACCGCGGCACCGGCTCGATCGCCATCAGCGCGCCCGCCAATGCATCGGCACAGGGCGCCATCGCCTTTTTCGCCGAGCATATCAACCGCATGGGTGTCGCGCGCGACAAGATCCTGGTTGCCACGCACGATGCGCCCAGCGGCGATACACGGGTGGAAATCAACTACGTCTCCTATCAGGCGCGCACCGCCCGCGAATGCGGCGACTGGTCGGACAATCTGGCTTTCACCGCCCATAACGACACGCCGCGCAATTTCGGCTGCGCCGTGCAGAAGAATATCGCCGCCATGGTGGCGGACCCCCGCGACCTGATGGGACCGCGTCCCATGGGTGAAGCCGATGGCGCCCGCCGCGTCACCGTGATGGGCAGGTATGAGCAGGGCGAAATCACCTCCGCCAACAAGCGCAAGGCCGACCTGAACAATGAACAGTCCGGCCTGTCGACGGCATCGCAGTAACCGGCAGGGCACGATATGAGCAAGCACGAGATGGAAACGGAAAGCTTCGGAGCGGCGGCGCATGAACGGCCGGTTCCGCGCATCTCGATTCACGCCTTCTGCGAATTTCCCGACACCGGCGCCGCCTTGCAGCGCGCCGCCGCCGACCGCCGCCTTTCCAAGGCGCATCTGCAGGTGCAACTGGGCGGTATCGCTGCCGCCGTGGAGCATTATACCGGCCAGGTCACGCCCAATTTGCTGATCGTGGAAACCCGCCTCACCGGTCAGGAAGCGCTGGGCGAGCTCGATGCCCTGGCCGAGGTCTGCGACCCCGCCACCAAGGTCATCGTGGTCGGCCGCGTCAATGACGTCAGCCTTTACCGCGAATTGATGCGCCGTGGTGCGTCCGAATATCTGGTGGCGCCGTTGGCGCCGTTGCAGCTCATCGAGGTGATTTCGGGCCTCTATACCGACCGCGACGCCGCCCCGATCGGCCGCGTCGTGGCCTTTGTCGGCGCCCGGGGCGGCTCCGGTTCCTCGACCTTGTCGCACAATGTCGCCTGGTGCATCGCCGAGGAGATGCATATCGAGACCACCATCGTCGATCTCGATCTGCCCTTCGGCACCTGCGGCCTGGATTTCAACGACGAATCCAGCCAGGGCGTCGGCGATGCGCTCAGCGCGCCCGAACGCCTGGACGATGTCCTACTCGACCGCCTGCTCCTGAAGCGCGGCGAGCATCTCTCCCTCTTCACAGCGCCCGCGGCGCTGGAACGCGACTATGATGCGGTGCCGGAATCCTATGAGGCGGTGATCGATGCGGTGCGCCAATCGACGCCCTGCGTGATCCTGGACCTGCCGCATGGCTGGTCGCCTTGGATCCGCGCCTCGCTGCTGGCTGCCGACGAGATCGTGGTGGTGGCGACGCCGGACCTGACCTCGCTGCGTAACGCCAAGAACCTGATCGAGATCGTCAAGAACACCCGGCCCAATGATCGGGCCCCGCGCCTGGTGCTGAACCAGGTCGGCCAGCCCAAGCGGCCGGAAATCCCACCAAAGGACTTTGCCGAAACCATGGGCATTGAACCGGCCGCGGTGCTGCCCTTTGATCCCGCGCTGTTCGGCCAGGCCGCCAATAATGGCCAGATGCTGCTGGAAATGTCGCCCAAGGCGCCGATCTGCGAATCCGTGCGCCGCCTGGCGCGCAGCCTCACCGGCCGCGAGGCCGAAACCCAGGCCAAGGGCGGCAGCTCCATCTTCTCGTTCCTCACCGGCAACAAGGGGAACAAGGGAAAGAAGTCGGCCTAAGATATGTTCGGCAAGCGCACCGTTTCCGAGCCTGTTTTCGGCAAGCCGATGAAGCCGGCGGCCGTGCCGTCGCGCGAGCCCGCCAATGCGCCGCCGCGCGTCGTGCCGGCCAATGATCCTCCGGCGGTCGCGCCGGCGGCCGGCGGTGCCTTTAAGGCAACGTTGCCGGCACAGTCGGCGCCCAAGCCTTCGGCCGCGCCGGCGGTGCGGGTGGGCGAAAACCGCTCCGACGATTACTACCAGATCAAATCGACCATCTTTAACGCCCTGATCGACACCATCGATCTGGCGCAGTTGGCCCAGCTCGATCCGGAATCGGCGCGCGAGGAAATTCGCGACATCGTCAACGAGATCATTTCGATCAAGGCGGTGGTGATGTCCATTGCCGAGCAGGAACACCTGCTGCAGGACATCTGCAACGACGTTCTGGGCTATGGCCCGCTCGAACCGCTGCTGGCCCGCGACGATATCGCCGACATCATGGTCAATGGCGCCAACCGCGTCTTCATCGAAGTCGGCGGCAAGGTCCAGCTCACCAATATCCGTTTCCGCGACAATGCCCAGCTGATGAATATCTGCCAGCGCATCGTCAGCCAGGTCGGCCGCCGC
>DATFFI010000094.1:0-41826 GCA_035250225.1 Rhizomicrobium sp.
GCCGCCCAGGCCGCGATCAACGGCTATGCCGACATGCTGGAGCAGCTGCCGGTGGCAGTGGCGATCTTCGACGAGGATCGCCGCCTGTCGCGCTACAATTCTGCTTACGCCAAATTGTGGGGCCTCTCCACGGCCTGGCTGGACACCAACCCGACGATCGACCAGATCCTGGGCGAATTGCGCGACAAACGCCGCCTGCCGGAGCAGCGCGATTTCGTGGAGTGGAAGAAGAGCCAGGTCAAGGCCTTCTCCAGCCTGGGCCAGAAGACCGAGCAGATGTGGCACATGCCGCACGGCAAGAGCGTCCGCATCGTCACCTATCCGCATCTGCTGGGCGGCATCTTCGTCACCTGCGAGGATATCAGCGAGAAGATCAGGCTGGAATCGGGCCTCAACCTGCTTACCCAGGTGCAGAAGGCCACGCTCGACACGCTGGACGAAGGCGTCGCCATCTTCGGCACCGACGGAAGGCTGGTGCTGCACAATGCGGTGTTCGGCAAGATGTGGAAGCTGACCGAGGCGGACTTAAGTCCCCAGCCGCACTTCACCGAGATCGCCAATTTCTGCGCCGACCGTATCGGGCATGATGGCATCTGGGGCATCGTTTCCTGCGGCATCAATTCGCCGTCGCCCGAGCGCTTCGGCGAATGGGGCAGGGCGCGCCGCGCCGACGGCCGCATCATGTCGCTGTCGCTGTCACGCCTGCCCAACGGCGCCACCATCGTCACCTTCGCCGACATCACCGATCTGGAACGCTTCGGCACCATGCAGCGGGAAGAGGCTGCCCAAGGAAGCCATCAGGGAGACCATCATGCTGCAGCTTGAACGCTTCGTCCCGTCTTTCTTCGCGCAGCGCCTCACCATCCCCCGGCGCATCCTGGTGGTGAACGGCCATCCCGATCCCCGGCCGGAACGCTTCTGCGCCGCCCTGTGCGAGTCCTACGAGGATGGTGCCGTCGCCGGCGGCTGGGAGGTGCGGCGTCTTGATGTGGGAAAACTCACATTGGCAAAGGATCACCTGAATGGCGATCTTGACATGGCCTGTGAAGCCATCTCATGGGCGACCCAGCTGCTGGTGGTGTTTCCCCTCTGGCTGGAGAAGCCGCCGCCGGAACTTGGACGCCTGTTCGAGGTCTATCAGCGCCGCGAAATGGCCCAGGCGCTGCCCGGTGCGGACCGGCTGGTGCACAGCGTCATAACCATGGAAATGCCCGCTTTCCTGCACCGGACGCCGCATCGCGAGGCCAATATCCTGGATGTCAGCGCCGCGCTGCCGGGCATCTTCCGCCAGGAGCGCGAGTATATCGGCAGCATCAAGACCATGTCGCCCTGGGCGCGCGCCGACTGGCTCAACACGCTGCGTGGCTATGGCCTCCAGGGCAAGTGAACGGGTGACGCTCCTGACACGGAGGATTTGGCACGTTCAAGGGAACGCGGTATAAAAGGGCAAGCTTCCGCGGCAGAATGGAAGCATCTGACGTTTCACCCGCCTGCGTCGTGTATCCTCCGGGCTTTGGCATCCGCATGACAGAACAGACTGTCTTCGTTGTTGACGATGATGCGGACGTTCGCGATTCCATCCGCTTTCTCCTGGAATCCGCCGGACTGAAGGTTCGTGTTTTCTCCTCCGGCAAGACGTTCCTGGCCGATGCCGCCGAAGCGCAGGGCTGCCTGATCGCCGATATCCGCATGCCCGACATGAGCGGGCTGGAGCTGCAGCAGGAACTGGTCAACCGCCGCATCGAACTGCCGGTCATCATCATCACCGGCCATGCCGATGTGCCGTTGGCGGTGCGCGCCATGAAGGCGGGCGCCATCGACTTCATCGAAAAGCCCTTCGACGACGACCAGATGCTGGCCAGCGTCCACCGCGCCCTGGATACCGGGCAGAAGACGCGCAGCCGTTCCAGCGAGTCCCAGGCGGCGCGCGCCCTGCTGGAGCAGCTGACGCCGCGCGAAAAGGCGGTGCTCGACAAGCTGGTCACGGCGCGCTCCAACAAGGTGGCGGCGCATGAGCTCGGCATCTCGCCGCGCACGGTGGAAATCCACCGCGCCCACATCATGGACAAGACCAGGGCGGCCAATCTCTCCGATCTGGTGCGCCTGGTGATGACCGCCGAGCGGGACTAGACCTTATCCTCACGATCCATGGGAGGTGCCGCCGCGCTTGTGACGGTTTTCCCGGCATTTTAGGGATGGCGACTCGCGCGCCAGGCGGTAATATCCCGTACGGTTCCGGACCAGATTAACCCTGCGCCCGTAGGGGACTATCCGCCTTCACATATATAATAAGCATCGAGTGGGGATTTCATGCGCATGGAACGCCGGATTGGGCGGCTGCTTGCCTCGACCGCATTGGTGCCGGCCGCACTAACCCGTACCTCCGGCCGCTCGGTGATCGCCGGCGCGTTGATGAGCCTGGCGTCCCTCTCGCCGGCCTTCGCGCAATATGTCGTGACCGAGACCACGGACGATGGCTCGGGCGGTACAGCGGGTACGCTGTCCAATGCCATCCTGCAGGCCAACGCCACCGGCGGCACCATCACCTTCAATCTGAATGGTGGCGCCACAACGATAACCCAGACCGGCTCGATGTACGGGGTCGCAGCCGCCGCGCCGCTCACGATCAACGGCGGCGGCGGCATCACCATCGATGCCGGTGGTTTTCAGGCCTTCACCGTCAATTCCGGCAGTATCGAGTTCCAGGACCTGACGATTGCCAATGCCAGCACCGTCCTGGACATCAACGCGAGCGCGACCTTCACGCTCTCGAGCGGCATCCTCCAGCTCGGCGATGGCGGCAATCTGGGAACTGTGACCGGGTCGATCGTCGACGACTCGTTCCTGATTTTCGATCATTCGAATGCCGCCGCCTATGGCGGCGTGATTTCTGGCGGCGGGCTGGTGGAAAAGCGCGGCTCCGGCACCCTGACCCTGAGCGGTTTCAACGCCTATAGTGGTGCGACGACCGTAAGTGCCGGCACGCTGCAGGGTGGTGCCGCCAGCAGCTTCAACGCTCTCAGCGATTTCACCATTGCCGCCGGCGCCACGCTCGATATTGGCGGCTTCAGCCAGGAGATCGGCTCGCTGGCCGGTGCCGGCATCGTCACCAACAGCGGAGCATTCGATGCCACGCTGTATGTCGGTGCTTTTGGCACCAACACCAGCGTCACGGTCTTTTCGGGCGTCATCGAGAATGGCGCCACCAACGCAACCACGCTTGAGGTGGAAACCGGGGGAAAGCTGATCCTCACCGGAACCAACACCTATACGGGCGGTACCATCATCTGCAGTTGTGCGACGCTGCAGATCGGCAACGACACGACCACAGGTTCGATCCTGGGCGATGTCAGCAATGGCGCCACGCTGATCTTCAACCGCAGCGACGATTACACTTTCGCCGGGAACATTTACGACGCCGGCGGTGGCGTTGTGATCCAGGAGGGGACCGGCATCCTGACCCTTTCGGGCAGTAACGACTATGCCGGCGGTACTTTCATCAATGCCGGCACGATATTGATAACCACCGACGCGAATTTGGGCGACGATGACGGCGTGCTTACCCTTGATGGCGGTACGCTCAAGACCGCGGCCGGAACATTCTTCAGCACCTTCGACCTGGACGAGGACAGAAACGTTGTTCTGGGCAGCGGCGGCGGCACGTTCGATGTCGCAGGCGGCGATCTGGTCATTGACGGCGTTATCAGCGGCGCCGGTGCGCTGACGGTGACGGGGTCCGGCGGCATTTTTGAGATTTATGGTGTTAATACCTATCAAGGCGGCACCATCGTGACGGGCGGCGCCGCCCTGATCACGGAAGTCGACGACAATTTCGGCGATGGCGACGGCGACTTCACGCTCGACAATGGCGCGCTTTGGTTTTTCGATGACGTCACCGTAGGCGCATCCCGTACCGTCACCCTGGGCAGTGGCGGCGGCACCGTCATTGTCGATGCCAGCGCCAGCGAAATTGCCGGCACCATCACCGGCAGCGGCAGCCTGACCGTCACGGTAGATTCAACATATTCCATCGGCGGCGGGGTTCTCTATCTCACCGGCATCAATGACTATAGCGGCGGCACCATCCTGCGGGGCGATCCCGGCTCTTTCGCGCCCGGCGCCATCGTCATCTCCGATGACCGCAATCTGGGCGCCGTCGGCGGCGACATCGATATCGATACCGGGGGCATCTATTTCGAGGACAATGTCACCCTCAATGTCAGTCGCTCCATCTATGTCCGGACCGGATTGGGCGCTGTCTTCGACGTAAGCGAGTACACCGTCACCATTGCGGGCGACCTCATCGGAGATGGCGGCCTGGGCATCGACAGCACCTTCGGCGCTTCTTACGGCACCCTGATCCTGACCAACGACAATGCCAGCTTCAGCGGCGATGTCGAAATCGCTGTCGGCACCCTGCAGCTCGGCGATGGCGGCACCGCCGGTGCGCTGGGCAACAGCGCCTCGATCGTCAATGGCGACACGCTGGCATTCAATCGCAGCGACACGTTGATCGTCGGCGCTGCCATCACCGATTTCTGCGGTTGCTTTGGTGGCATCGTAAAGCAGATCGGCACAGGCGTCACAGTTCTCGAGGGCGCCAATACCTATACCGGCGGTACCACCATCAGCGCCGGTACGCTGCAGATCGGCGGCGGCGGTCTCACCGGTTCGATTGTTGGTGACGTCGCCAATGACGGCGCGCTGGCGTTCAATCGGTCCGATACTGTGACTTTCAGCGGCGCCATCACCGGCAGCGGCAGCGTCACCCAGGCCGGCAGCGGCATCCTCATCCTGACAGGAGCCAACAATTATTCCGGCGGCACCATTGTGGCGAGCGGTACGCTGAGCGTGGTCGATCCCGCCGCCCTCGGCACCGGCGCCATCACCACCACCGGATCGGTGATCGACTATGCCGCAGATGGGATGGTCCTTGGCAACGCCATCATCCTCAGCAGCGACACGACCCAGCTCCAGGTCCCGGGCGCCGTGACCGCGACCCAGGGCGGCGACATTTCGGAAACCGGCGGCGCTCGTCCGCTGGAAAAGACCGGAACCGGCACCCTGATTCTGACCGGCAACAATAGCTATACCGGCGATACCACCGTGACGGACGGTGTGTTGCGGCTGGGATCCGGCGCCAGCCTGGGCGGCGGCGGCCTGATCATCGATGGCGGCGAATTCGACCTCAATGGCGGTACGCTTACCCTCACCACCCTGTCGGGCGGCGGCGGCACGCTCAATCTTGGCTCGGGCACCCTCAACGTCAATAACGCCGCCAACGGCACCCTGGCCAGCAACATCACCGGCACCGGCAGCCTGAACAAGGATGGCGCCGGCATCATGACCCTGTCGGGTGACAATAGCGGCTTCAGCGGCAACATCACCATCGCCGGGGGCACTATCAGTTTCGCCAACAGCAACGCGGCGGGCACCGGCACCATCACCACCACCGGTTCGGTGATTGATTATGCCGACGGCGTCACCCTCAGTATCGGCATCACCATCGCCAGCAACAGCACGCAGCTTCAGGTTCTGACCGGCACGGCGACCCAGGCCGGGTTTATCTCGGAAAGTGGCGGCTCGCGTCCGCTGGAAAAGATCGGCGCCGGCACCCTGATCCTGACCACGACTGCCGCCAATACCGGGATTACCACCATCACGGCCGGCACGTTGCAACTCGGCAATGGCGGCACCGGGGGCAGTCTCGGCAGTTCGCTGATCCAGAACGACGCCACCCTGGTCTATAACCGTTCCGATGACGTCTTTTTCTTCGGACAGATTTCGGGCAGCGGCTCGGTAGTCAAGAACGGTTCCGGAACCCTGACCCTGCATGGCTTCAATAGCTATACCGGCGCCACCCTGATTAATGCGGGCACCTTCCGGGCGGGCAATAATGGCCTGAACAGCCAGTCGGATTTCACCATCGCGGCCGGCGGCACGCTCGACCTCATGGGCCTGAATGGCGTCGTCAAATCACTGTCCGGCGCCGGCACGGTCACCAACAGCAACCCGTTCTTCGGCTCGCTGCTGCAGGTCAACAGCAGCGGCAGCGCGACGTTTTCGGGCGTGATCCAGAACGGCAGCGGCCCCGGCATAAGGTTGACCAAGACGGGCGCCGGCACCCTGACCCTGACCGGCGAAAATACCTACACGGGCGAGACCGCCATCAATGCCGGCATTCTGCAGGTCGGCAATGGCGGCGCCACCGGTTCGGTCGCCGGCAACATCGTTACCCAGGCATCCCTGGTCTTCAATCGCAGCGGAACCCTGACCTATGGTGGCGTCATCTTCGGCAGCGGCACGATGACCAAGACGGGGACCGGTACGCTGATTCTCACCGGGGCCAGCTTCTATAGCGGCGGCACCGCCATCACGTCCGGCACGCTGCAGATCGGCAATGGCGGCACCACCGGCTCCATTACCGGCAACGTCATCAACAACGGCACGCTGGCTTTCAATCGCTCCGACAATATCAGCTTCACCGGCGCAATTTCGGGAACCGGCGCGGTGACCAAATCCGGCGCCGGAACGCTCACCCTGACGGGCACCAGTACCTACAACGGGGCCACCAGCATCAATGCCGGCACCCTTTTTGTGCAGGGCTCCATCGGCTCGTCCAGCGTCACGGTGGCGTCGGGCGCCACCTTGGGCGGCAACGGCACGGTGGGTGCGACGACGATCCAGTCGGGCGGCATGCTCTCCGCCGGCAACAATGGTATCGGCGCGCTGACGGTCAACGGCAACCTGACACTGGCGTCCGGTTCCGCCATGGGGGTGGAAGTCAGTCCCGGCAGCGCCGACCTGATCACTGTGAACGGCAATGCCAGCCTGGGCGGCAGCCTGTTCGCCATTTTCGAAACCGGCGTCACCTATACGCCAACCACCTATACGCTGATCAGCACCACCGGTACGGTCAGCGGCGCCTTCTCCAGTTTCAACACGCTGGGTATTCCCACCGGTTACCGCGCCAATGTGATTTATGGCGCCAGCAGCGTCGTGCTCGACCTGGGCTATGCCGACTTCCTCTGGAAGGCCAATCCCGCCCATTCGGACTGGAACACGGCGAGCAACTGGGAAAACGGCCTGGTGCCGGTGGCAGGGACGACGGCGGAATTCGGCGCCTCGTCCATGCTCTTCGTCACCATCAGCACCAATGCCAGCGTCGGCACCATCCAGCTCAATTCCACGGCCCCGGGCTACCACTTCGTTGTCGGCAACGCCACGCTGTCGCTATCGAACGGCATCGTCCAGTTCAACACCGCCGCTTCCAGCCTTACGGCATCGAGTGGCGGCACGGTGGCCTTCACCGCCGCCGGCAACGCGGCCAATCTGTTCCTGACCGCCGATTCCTTCGGCACCATCACCTTCGCGGGCACTGCCGATGCCGGGGCGGGAGCGAAACTGTTTGTCAATGAATTCGCAACCGTGGATTTCCGCTCGACGACGGGCGCTGCCGGCAACAACCAGGTCACCACCGGCAGCATTTCTGGTATTTCCGGTGGCCGAATCCTGCTCGGGGCCAATACCCTGACCACAGGCGCCCTCAACAGCTCGACAACATTCGGTGGCGTCATCAGCGGCACTGGCGGCCTGGTCAAGACCGGCAACGGGACATTGATATTGTCCGGCGCCAACACCTATACCGGCGGCACCACCATTTCCGCCGGCACTTTGCAGCTCGGCAACGGAAACATTGCCGGCTCCGTCACCGGCAATATCGTCAACAATGCGACGCTCGTCTTCAATCCCGGCAATACGGTAACCTATGCCGGCGTCATCAGCGGCACGGGCGGTGTCCGGATAGATTCCGGTGAGATAATCCTGACTGCCAACAACAGCTATACCGGCGGCACTACCGTGGCGGGCAGCAACTTGCAGCTCGGCAATGGCGGCGCCGCCGGCTCGGTCGCCGGCAATATCGTCAGTAACGGGTTCCTGCGGTTCAACCGGTCCGACAGCGTCACCTTCAGTGGCGTCATCAGCGGCTCCGGCAGCCTGACCCAGCTTGGCGCCGGCACCCTGATCCTGACCGGCGCCAACACCTATACCGACTTCACCAGCATTTCGGCGGGCACGCTGCAAATCGGCAATGGCGGCACCAGCGGCAGTATCGCCAGCAGCGAGGTGCTCAACAATGGCGCGCTGGTGTTCAATCGCTCCGACGCCGTCACCTTTGGCGGCGGCATCATCGGGGCCGGAACCATCACCAAGACCGGCGGCGGCACCCTGATCCTCACCGGCGACAGCGGTCCCTTCAGAGGCGTGACCACCATTTCCGCCGGCATCCTGCAGCTGGGCAATGGCGGGACGGACGGCGCACTGGGCGGCAACATTGTCAACAACGCCATCCTGGCCTTCAATCGCTCCAACGAAATGACCATTGCCACGGTCATCAGTGGCACCGGCGCGGTCCAGCAAAACGGGACCGGCACCACCATCCTGACCGGCGCCAACACCTATACCGGCGGCACCACCGTC
This sequence comes from Rhizomicrobium sp., assembly GCA_035250225.1. Taxonomy (GTDB): domain Bacteria; phylum Pseudomonadota; class Alphaproteobacteria; order Micropepsales; family Micropepsaceae; genus Rhizomicrobium. Next base: position 8,482 of record DATFFI010000094.1, read on the forward strand.
AATGCGGGCAAGCTGCAGATCGGCAATGGCGGTAGCGCCGGCTCCGTCGCCGGCAACATCGTCAACAACGCTACGATGACCTTCAACCGCACCGACAATGTCACCTTCAACGGCGTGATTTCCGGCACCGGCCGTCTCGTCAAGGACGGTAGCGGCCACTTGTTCATCACCTCCGCCCAGACCTATGCCGGCGGCACGACCATCACGAACGGCAACCTGCACATTGCCGATGGCGGCTCCGTCCTGGGCGACATTCTCAACAACTTCACCTTGAATTTCAATCGCACGGACAATTTCACCTTTGCCGGCGTGATTTCCGGCACGGGCGCGGTGGTCAAGTCGGGAGCAGGCATCGCAACCCTTACGGCCGCAAACACCTATGCGGGCGCCACGCTGGTGCAGGAAGGTACGCTGCAGATCGGCAGTGGCGGCACGGCGGGGGCGATTGCCGGCAACGCCACAGTCAGCAGCAACGCCGTTCTGGCCTTCAATCGCTCGGACAATGTGACCTATGGCGGCGCCGTCAACGGGGCGGGCGCAGTTGCCAAATCCGGTGCCGGCACCCTCATCCTCGCCGGCGCGGGCACCTATACGGGCGGCACCACCATCAGCGCCGGCATGCTGCAGCTGGGCAATGGCGGTACGGCCGGTTCGATCACCGGCAATATTGTCAACGACGCCATCCTGGCTTTCAATCGCTCCAACGATCTGCTGCTGGCCGGCAGTATCAGTGGTAGCGGTAGTGTGCAGCAGAACGGGACCGGCACCACCACCCTGACCGGCGTCAGCACCTATGGCGGTGCCACCACCGTCAATGCCGGCACGTTGGTGGTGAACGGCTCCATAACGTCCAACGTGATCCTGGCCGGCGGTGCATTGAAAGGCACCGGCAGCATCGGTGGCCTCACCGCCGGTGCGGGCTCGACGGTGGCGCCGGGCAATTCCATCGGTACCCTCAATGTCGGTTCGGTCACATTCGCGGCCGGCTCCTTCTATGAGACCGAAGTCAACTCGGTGGGCCAGTCCGACTTGCTCAACGCCAGCGGCACCGCCAGCCTCAACGGCACCGTGCAGGTGGTGGCGGCGACGGGCACCTATGCGCCCGTGACGACCTATCGCATCCTCAATGCCGGCAGCATCAGCGGCACCTTCGCGTCGGTCACCAGCAATATCGCCAGCCTGGCTCCGTCACTCAGCTATAGTGCGACGGCCGTGGATCTGACTCTGCGGCGTACCGACGTGCAGTTCGGCACGGATTACGGCACGACGCCCAACCAGATAGCGGCCGGCGGCGGTGTTTCGGCAGGCGGCGCCGGCTCGGCGCTCTATGCCGCCATCGCCGGCGGCTATACCGCATCCAGTATCGGCGCGACGCTGGATGGCCTGTCGGGCGAGATCCATGCCAGCATCCGCAGTGCCGCACTGGAAGACAGCCGCATCATCCGCAACACGGTGCGGGCGCGCCTGGCGTCCAGTCCGGAAGGCACCGGCGCCTGGGCCTATGGCTTTGCCGACTCCGGCACCCTGGACAGTGACGGCAATGCGGGTGAGGGCACACGCCAGAATGCCGGCCTGATCGCCGGTGTCGATTTCATGATCGGTGAAGGCCTGCGCCTGGGCCTTGGCGGCGCCTATGCCGAGAACAAGCTCGCCATCGCCTCGCGCGCCAGCGTCGCTCATGGTCATCTGGGTTCGCTGCTGGCCTATGTGAGCTATCAGAGCGGCGCTCTCAGCCTCAACCTGGGCGGCGACTATGGCTGGGGCGAGACCGGAACGGTGCGCACCCTGGCTGTGCCGGCCGGGACCGCCACCGCCGACCGCAGTGTCGAAGCCGGCAGCGTCTTCGCCCAGGCTTCGTATGACTTTGGCTTGCCGGTCATTCCCTATGCCGGCATCACCCATGTCTCACTCAGCCACGGCGCCTTTGCCGAGACCGGCGGCATCGCCGCCCTCAGCGGCGCCGCCAGCAGCGATGCGCAAACCTATTCCATGCTGGGCTTCCGCGCCCCGGTGGGCAGCTTCGATATCCACGGCATGTCACTCACCCCGCGTATCGATATCGGCTGGAGCCATGCCTTCGACGCCGCAGTGCCCTTGCAGCGCGTCAGTTTCCCGACGCTGCAAGGCTTCACGGTGCTTGGCACACCCATCGGCAGCGATACCGCCGCTCTGCAGCTGGGCTTCGACCTGACGCTTGTTCCAGGCGCCACTCTCTCGGCCGGCTATGACGCAACTTTCTCGGGCCGCAGCCAGTCCCATGCCGTTCGTGGCGGCCTGACCTGGCGCTTCTAGGGTTGCGATCTCGGTCTGGTGCTGGTGTGCCGTTGAACAAGTATCTGCAGGGCGCGCGCAGCGTAAACGTCCCATCCCGGGTCAGCGGCTTTTGCGCCAACCCCGCTTGGTGACAGCGAATTCGGTTCCGTCCTGGGAACCGGAACGGCCCCCAAGCGCTTACCTCCGTGGCGCAAAATTTTGATTTTCCCGTGATTTCCAAAAGCCCGAGGCCGCTTAGGGGCGACCCCCGGCCTATCCGTTCGGAATTGTTCGGCTTGGACCGGCTGGAACAGCATGCCCGCAGCCTCGCCAAGGCGCAGATTGTGGGGCGGGCCGGGAAAACCGCGCCTCCGCTGCCCCGCCGATTGAAGGAAAATTACGCCGCCCTGGTGGCCCATTTCCGCCTGCTGGCGGAGGCGGCCAAGGCCGAAAAGCCGATAACCTCGGCCGGCGAATGGTTTCTGGACAACTTCCACATTGTCGAGGAGCAGACCCGCCAGGCGCAACGTGACCTGCCGCCCAGCTTCTATCGTGAATTGCCGCGCCTGCGCGATGGGCCGTTGGCGGGCTATCCCCGCGTCTATGGCATTGCCTGGGCGCTGCTGGCCCACACCGACAGCGCCTTCGACCATGAAAAGCTGTTGCGCTTTCTCAATGCCTACCAGGAGGTGACGCCGCTCACCATCGGCGAATTGTGGGCCGTGCCGATCACGCTGCGTATCGCCCTGGTGGAGAATCTGCGCCGCCTCACCCAGATCGTGCTGGCGCGTGTCGCCGATGCCGATGCCGGCGCCGCGGCGGCGCGTACCGTTCTTGCCGGCGACGGCGCCTCGGTGCCGCAAATCCTGGGTGATGCGCCGTCTTCCGCTTTTCTGGCGCGGCTGGAACAGCGCCTGCGCAATCTGGGCGACGGTACGGACCAGGCCGTGCGCGAGATTGCCCTTCACCTGGAAGGGCGCGGCAAGGATGTCCATGCCTTGGTGCAGGAGGAGTATCAGGCGCAAGGCGCCGACGATATTTCGGTGCGCAATGTCATCACCACCATGCGCCTGGTTTCGAATATCGACTGGGCTGATCTATTCGAGGATGTCAGCCTGGTGGACAAGGCGCTCTGTCAGGCGCCCGGCTATCGCCAGAATGATTTCGCCACCCGCGACCGCTATCGCCGTGCCATCGAGGTGATGGCCCGTGCCAGCGGCGGCGATGAAATCGCATTGGCGGAGAATGCGGTCGCCCGCGCCCTGGCGGGCGAAGACCAGCGCCGCCGCGATGTCGGTTACTATCTGATCGCCGAAGGCCGGCATGACTTCGCCCGCAGCGCCGGCTGCCGTCCCTCCCTCACGGGACGCTTCGTGCGCACCCTTAGGGCCACGGGGCTGACCGGCTATATCGGCGCCATTGCCATTCTCTGCCTGATGATCGTCACCGCCGTGCTGCTGACCCAGGCGGGCGAGGACGTGCCGGATTGGCTGCTGGCCGTGGCCGCCATTCTGGCGTTGCTGCCGGCGTCCGACCTGGCGATTGCATTGATCAACCGCCTGGTCACCAAGCAGCGCCAGCCGCAGGCCCTGCCGGCCCTGTCGCTGAAGGATGGTGTGCCCGCGAACCTGCGCACCATGCTGGTGGTGCCGACACTGCTGGTCCGGGAAGAAGACATTGCCGAGCAGATCGAGCGGCTCGAGGTCCATTACCTCGCCAATGAGGACGCCGGCATGAGTTTCGCCCTGCTGTCGGACTTTACCGACAGCGCCACCGAGCATCGCGAAGACGATGAAAAGCTGCTGGACGTGGCAAGAAAGAGTATCGCCGCGTTGAATGCGCGCCATGCCCGCGGCAAGGAGCCGATCTTCCTTCTGCTGCATCGCCGCCGGCTGTTCAACCGGGCGCAGAATTGCTGGATGGGCTGGGAGCGCAAACGCGGCAAGCTGCATGAACTCAACCGTCTGCTGCGCGGCGCCGCCGACACGAGTTTCCTTGCCGTAGAGGGCATACCCAAGGATGTCCGCTACATCATCACCCTGGATGCCGACACCCGCATGCCGCGCGGTGCCGCCAAGCGGCTGATCGGCAAGATGGCCCATCCCCTCAACCAGCCGCTGATGGACCAACGCAGCGGCCGGGTGGTGCATGGTCACGGCATTTTGCAGCCGCGGGTCACCCCATCGCTGCCGGTGGGATCGGAAAGTTCGCTCTTCCAGTATGCCTTCTCCGGACCCAATGGCCTGGATCCTTACGCCTTCGCGGTCTCCGACGTTTACCAGGACCTGTTCGACGAAGGCTCCTTCGTCGGCAAGGGTATTTACGATCTCGATATCTTCGAAAGCGCGCTGGATGCGCGCATTCCCGAAAATACCGTGCTCAGCCACGATCTGCTGGAAGGGGTCTTCGCACGTTCGGCCCTGGTCTCCGACATCGAGCTGGTCGAGGAATTTCCCTCCCGCTATGACGTCGAAGCGGCGCGGCAGCATCGCTGGATGCGCGGCGATTGGCAGCTCCTGCCCTGGATTCTGGGCTTGCGCGACGGCATCTCGGCACTCGGCCGCTGGAAGCTGCTCGACAATCTGCGCCGCTCGCTGGGCGCACCGGCCCTGCTGCTGGCCTTCCTGCTGGGCTGGACGCTGCCCATGCCCGACGCCCTGGGCTGGACCCTGTTCCTGCTGGCGGCGATTGCGGTGCCACCCTTCCTGCCCATCATCACCGGCCTGTTCCTTTTCCGCGCCTGGCGGATCTATGGCCTGTCGCACTTCCGGGGCCTGGGCAATGACTCCCTCCTTGCCGGCCTGCAACTGCTGTTCAGCTTCGCCTTCCTGGCGCGGCTGGCCTTCCTGTCGCTGGATGCCGTGCTGCGTACGCTGTTCCGCCTGGCCATCACCCATCGGCGCATGCTGGAATGGGTGACCTTCGCGCAAACCGCCTATCGCCGTCATTCCGGCTGGCGGCCCCTGGTCTTCCAGTTGGCCGGCAGCTTCACCCTGGTGGCGCTGGTGGTGGCCGGCATCGAATGGCGCGCGCCGGAAAATCTTGGGTTGGCCGCGCCCTTCCTGGCGCTGTGGGGCTTCTCGCCGCTGATCGCGCGCTGGGCCAGCCATGCTCCGACGGCGCGGCCGCATCGCGAAGTGGCGCCCGAGGATCGCGATGCGCTGCGGCTGGCGGCGCGCCGCACCTGGCTCTATTTCGAAGCCTTCGTCACGGTGGAAGACAATTGCCTGCCACCGGACAATTTCCAGGAAGATCCGCAGCCCTTTTTGGCGCGCCGTACCTCGCCCACCAATATCGGTGTCTATCTCTGCGCCATCCTGGCGGCGCGGGATTTCGGCTGGATCGGAGCGGCGGAAAGCCTGGAGCGGCTGGAGAATACGCTGGCCGCGATGCAAAAATTGTCGCGCTATCGCGGCCATTTCCTCAACTGGTACGATACGGAGACCCTGGCGCCGCTCGATCCGCCTTATGTCTCCACCGTCGATAGCGGCAATCTGGCCGGCAATCTGCTGGTGGTGAAGAATGCGATGGAAGAGATCGTCTCCGGCCGTGGCGGCGGTCATTGGCGCGACGGCGTCCATGACGCCGTGCTGCTGCTGCGCGCCGAACTGGGGCGCTCCCGGCTTGTTCCCGACGGCGCCCGCGAACGCACCGATGTGCTTTGCGCCAAACTCGATTCCGCGCCGGTGGATATCGACGGGTTTGGCGCCCTCATCCAGGAAGTCGCGGCGCTGGCGACTTTGGTCCCGGCTGCGCTGTCGTTGAAACATTGTCTCGACAGCCACGCCCGCGATGCCGGCCTGACCGTGGAAGCCCGTACCGGCCGCGCCGCGGCGATCGCGGAGATCTGCAACCGTCTCGCCCTGGAGATGGACTTTCGCTTCCTCTTCCATGAGCGCCGCCAGCTTCTGTCCATTGGCTATCGCGTCGATGACCAGACGCTGGACGGCAATGCCTACGACCTGCTGGCATCGGAAGCCCGGCTGGCCAGTTTCCTGGCCATCGCCAAGGGCGACATTCCCACCCGCCACTGGTTCCGGCTGGGCCGCACTTTGATGCCGCTGGGACGCAGCGTGGCGCTGCAATCCTGGTCTGGCTCGATGTTCGAATATCTGATGCCCGCTTTGCTGATGCATGAGCCACCGGGCAGCCTGCTGGCCCAGAGCAATCGCGCCGCGGTGCGCCAGCAGATCCGCTATGGCAACAGCAAAGGCGTGCCCTGGGGTATTTCAGAGTCGCAATACAACGCCCGCGACCGGCATCTGAACTATCAATATTCCGGCTTTGGCGTTCCGGTGCTTGGCCTGAAGCGCGGCCTGGCCGAGAATCTGGTGATCGCGCCTTACGCGTCCAGCCTGGCGGCGATGATTGCGCCATGCCAGGCGCGTGCCAATCTGGAGCGGCTCACGGGAATCGGCGCGCTGGGCTCTTACGGCTGGTATGAGGCCATCGACTATACCCGCCAGCGCCTGCCCGTGGGCATGACCCATGCGGTGATCAAGGCCTACATGGCCCATCACCAGGGCATGGCGATCCTGGGCATCGCCGATGTGCTGCATGATGGACTGATGCGCACGCGCCTGCATGCCGAACCGATGGTCAAGGCGGCGGAGCTGTTGCTGCAGGAGCGCATGCCGCGCGACGCTGCCTTGGCCGAGCCGCCGCCGGCGCTCAAGACCGGCGCCATCACCCATCACGAAGAGGCGTCGCAAGGGCCGCGCATCTTCCACGATCCCCATACCGTGCTGCCACGCACGCATTTGCTGGCCAACGCCAATTACAGCGTGATGCTGACCGCGGCGGGCGGCGGCTACAGCCAGTGGAAGGGGCTTGCCATCAGCCGCTGGCGCGAGGATGCGGCCCTCGATCCCTGGGGCAGCTTCCTCTACCTGCGCGATATCCGCACCGGCTCGATCTGGTCCGCCACCCACAATCCCATCGGCGAAAAGGGCGAGAATTACGAGGCCGCCTTCGCGGAAGACCGCGCCAGCTTCAAACGCACCAACGGCTCGCTGGTGACACTGACGGAAATCTGCGTCTCGCCGGAAGAGGATGCCGAGGTGCGGCGCATCTCCATCACCAATACCGGCTCGCGCCTGCGCGAGATCGAAGTCACGTCCTATATCGAGCTGGCGCTGGCCCGCCCGATGGATGAGGCCGCCCACCCTGCCTTTTCCAAGATGTTCGTCGAAACCGAGTATATGCGCGAAACCGGCGCCTTGCTGGCGGGACGCCGGCCGCGCTCGGACAAGGAAACGCCGGTCTGGGCCGCCCATGTCAGCGTGCTGGAAGGCGGTCCCGACAGCGACATCCAGTATGAAACCGATCGCGGGAAATTCCTGGGTCGAAACCGCGGCCCCCGCAATGCGCAGGCGATATTCGAAGGCTGGCCCCTGTCCAACACGGTGGGCGCGGTGCTCGATCCGGTTTTCAGCATAAGGCGGCGGGTGGCGATCCCGCGGGGCAAGACCGTCACCATCGCCTTCTGGACCATGGCGGCTTCGTCGCGCGAGGCCATACTGGACCTGGTCGACCGGCATCACGATGCCCGCGGGTTCGAACGCGCCAGCCGGCTGGCTACCAGCTACAGCCAGACCCAGCTGCAATATCTGGGCCTGGCGCCGGACGAGCCGCATTTCTTCCAGCTTCTGGCCAATCACCTGGTCTATGCCGGCGAAGCCTTGCGGCCGCCGGCGGATATCCTGGCCGCCGCCGCGCCGCCGCACACCGCGCTGTGGCCGCACGGCATTTCCGGTGACCTGCCGATCCTGCTGGTCCGCGTGGCCGAGGAAGAAGATGTGGCGCTGGTGCGTGAGTTGGTGCGGGCCCATGACTATTTCCGCAGCAAGCATCTGCCCGCCGACCTGGTGATCCTCAATGAGCGTCCCGCCTCCTATGCCCAGAATTTGCAGCAGGCGCTGGACGCGCTGGTCAGCACCAGCGACCGGCCGCAGGATGCCGGACTGGGCCGCGTCGCCTGCGTCCGCGCCGACCTGATCGGCCCGGATGGCTGCCGCATGTTGCGCGCCGCGGCGCGGGTGGAGCTGAACGCCCGCCGCGGCGACCTTGCCCAGCAGCTTGCGCCGATCATGCAGGCCGATGCCCAGAGCGTGCCGCCGCTTGCCGTCAGCCCGCGCCCCAGCCTGGCGCCGGTCAAGCCGCTGGTGCGTCCGGAACTCGAATTCTTCAACGGCTTTGGCGGCTTTGCCCAGAAAGGCCGCGAATATGTGATGCCGTACAATCCTGAACAGCCGACACCGGCCCCCTGGGTCAATGTGATTGCCAATGCGCAGATGGGTTTCCAGGTGTCGGCGGAAGGGGCGGGCTTCGCCTGGTCGCTCAACAGCCAGCAGAACCAGCTCACGCCCTGGTCGAACGATGCGGTGGAAAATCGCGGCGGCGAAGCGATCTATCTCAAGGACCTGGACAATGGCGCGCTGTGGTCGCCCACGCCATTCCCGGCCGCCGCGCCGGGCGCCGACTATCGCGCCGCCCATGGCCAGGGCTATTCACGCTTCGAAAGCGCGTCCGGTGCGATCCGCACCATCCTGACCCAGTTCATGGCGCCGGACGATCCGGTGAAGCTGGCGATCCTGTCGGTGCGCAATGACGGGCCGACGCCCCGCCGCCTTGCCGTCAGCCACTATGTCGATTGGCGCCTGGGCCCGGCGCGGCCGACCGTGACGCCGCTGGCGATCACGCGCGACGAGAGCGGGGCGCTCATGGCGCGCAACCCCTTCCATACCGATTTCAGCGCGCGGACCGCCTTCCTCGACATGGCTGGGGCCCAGACCAGCCTCACCGCCGACCGCACGGAATTTTTCGGCCGCAATGGCGGCATGGCGCAGCCGGCGGCGTTGCGCCGTACCGCGCCGCTTTCGGGCAAGACCGGGCTTGTGCCGGGCGCCTGCGGCGCGCTTCAGACCGAACTTCTTCTCGCGCCGGGCGAGGCGCGCGAGCTTGTGCTGCTGCTGGGGCAGGGCCGCGACCTGGAGGACGCGCGCGCCCTGATCGCCAAATACCGCGCCGCCGATCCGCAGGAACTGCTGCAGCGGATCACACGCGCCTGGGAGGCAATCCTGGGCACGGTGGAAATCCGCACCCCCGATCCGGCGATGGACCGCATCGTCAATCACTGGCTGCTCTACCAGACGATCTCCTGCCGCATGTGGGCGCGGGCCGGCTTCTACCAGGTCTCGGGCGCTTATGGCTTCCGCGATCAGCTTCAGGATTCCATGGCCGTATGCGTCACACGGCCGGACCTGGCGCGGGCGCAGCTTTTGCGCGCGGCGGGACGGCAATTCCCCGAAGGTGATGTCCAGCATTGGTGGTTGCCGGAAAGCGGCAAGGGCATCCGCACCAAAATCTCCGACGACAAGAGCTGGCTGGCCTATGTCACCGCCCATTATATCGAGACCACGGGCGATGAAGCCGTGCTGGAGGAAGGATTGCCTTTCCTCACCGGCGAACCGGTCAAGCCCGAACAGCATGATACCTTCTTCCAGCCGGGAACGACGGAAGAAAGCGTCAGTCTTTATGAGCATTGTGCCCGCGCGCTGGATGCTTCGCTGGCGGTGGGCGGGCATGGGTTGCCGCTGATGGGCACGGGCGACTGGAATGACGGCATGAACCGGGTTGGCGAGCAGGGCAAGGGCGAAAGCGTCTGGCTGGGCTGGTTCCTGCACACGGCGCTGGCGCGCTTCCTGCCCCATGCCGAAAAGCGCAACGACGCCGAGCGGGTGGCGCGCTGGCTGATGCAGATGGACACGCTGCAGGAAGCCCTGGAAAGTCACGGCTGGGACGGCGCCTGGTACCGGCGCGCCTATTTCGATGACGGCTTCGCGCTGGGCTCGGCCGCCAACCGCGAATGCCGCATCGATTCCATCGCCCAGTCCTGGGGCGTGATTTCCGGCGTCGCCGCGCCCGACCGCCGCCGCCGCGCCATGGATGCGCTGCTCAAATATCTGGTGCGGCCGGAAGACCGGATCATGACCCTGTTCGCGCCGCCTTTCGTCAATGCGCCGCACGATCCCGGCTATATCAAGGGCTATCCCGCCGGCATCCGCGAAAATGGCGGCCAGTATACCCATGGCGTGCTCTGGGCGATCGTGGCCTTCGCCATGATGGGCGATGGCGACCGCGCCGGCGAACTCTTCGCCATGCTCAATCCCGTCAATCACGGCCGTTCAAAGGCGCTGGCGCAACGCTATCGGGTCGAGCCTTATGTCGCCTGTGCCGATGTCTATTCGGTGCCGCCACATGTCGGCCGGGGCGGCTGGACTTGGTACACCGGCTCGGCCGCCTGGATGTACCGCGTCGCGGTGGAATACATATTGGGCCTGCGCTTCCGGGGCAGCCACTTGTTCCTCCAGCCCGTGATCCCGTCGCACTGGCCGGATTTCGAGGCGGTGGTGCGCAAGAATGGCGGCGAATACCGCATCAGCATCGAAAATCCGGATCGGCTCTCCAGCGGGGTGCTGGAACTGACCATCGACGGCGTTGTTGTCGATGCCAAGGCGGGCATCCTGCTGCAGCCCGGCGCACATCAGGTGCGCGCCATCCTGCGCAAGTCGCTGAATGTTCGGAAAGACGCGCCGGCGTCGACTGCGGCGCAGTAGATATTCAATTTGAAACTACACTCACCATATCCGGGTCAAGCCCGGCCATGGCGAGAAGTCGGCGTTAGCGTGGATAGCCCTTCCAGGTCCATTCCAGCGCTTCCGGCAGGGTCTGCGCGATGGCGCGGGCATCGCAGTGGCCCGCATCGCGCGAGAAGACATAGCGATAGTCGTAACCCTTGGCCTTCAGCGCCGCCGCCATGCGCTGATTGGCCATCGGCCAATTGTGCCAGCTCTGCTCCGGGTCGGTGGCATGATTGTCCCGTTCGCCCACCTGCAGCCAGATGCGGATCGGCTTTTTCGGCGAATTGGGGATCAGGGTGGCGTGATACTCCCAGGCGCCGCGCGGCGTCGCCGCCATTTCCGGCGAAGCCTGGTTCACGAAGGTGCCGGAATAGCTCAGCACCCGGCTGTACCATTCGGGATGGTACCAGGCCATGCTCAGGGCGGCCGCCGCGCCGGAGCTGCAGCCCGCGGCGGCGCGGGCCTCGCGGTCGGTGGCGAAAGTGATATTGGCTTCGCGCGCGGCGCGGGGCAGCACTTCCGTCTGGATGAATTCGGCGTATTTGCCGTCCATCGAGTCATACTCCAGGCCGCGCTGCGAATTCTGCGCATCGCCACCGCCGGAATTGATGAACACCACGGCGACGGGTGGGATCTTCTTCTGCGCGATCAGGCTGTCCAGCACCGGCACGACGCGCGCGACATAGCTCATGCCGTCCTGCCAGACCATGAAGGGCACGGTGGGCGGCGGCGCGCCGGGCGTGCGCACCAGTCCGGGCGGAACATAAACCATGACACGGCGGCTATAGGCCTGGGGACGGGAATTGCCTTCCAGCGGAGCCGCCAGGCGGTTACCCCACTGGTCGCGGCGCGCCATGGTTTCGTTCTCGACGCGGGCGATGCCGGGATAGATCTTGCTGTCGGTCGACTCCATCACATAGCCGGTGAGGGTTCCGCGTGGGATCGCCAGCTCCGGCGCCGGCGTGTAGTCGGGGCCGATCACGACCTCCGATTGATCGGCTTGCTGGGCGGCCAGCGGTAACGCCGCCAAGGTGAGCGGTAGCGCCACCAAGATGAAAATGGCCGCAAACCTTGCAAATTTCCGCATGAGATCCCTCTGTTTGGGGACGGAGCCTATGCGAGGCTTTACGGGTTGGGCAATTCATCCAGCCGGACAAATCCCTTCGCGCTTGCAACATTCAGCGCCCAACGGTGCGCAATTACCGCGTTGTTTTCTTTGGATAAAAGCCGGATACTGTCTCTTCAGGTATATGGTAGTACCCTTTTAGAGTGCATATAAACTGGGCGCGGCATCATCGCGCCGGGATGGAGACGTTCCAGTTGTCGGCATCGCATCACACTCACATGTTGGGACTTGGCATGTTGGGACTTGGCACGTTGGGACTTGGCAAGGCGCTGTTGCTGTCTGCCGGTGCTGTCGCTGTCGCGGCCGGCGGCTTCGCCCTGCTGGGCCAGGGCGCGGCCACGGCGCAGACGCCGGTGCCCGATCACCAGCGCGTTCTCACCCAATATTGCCAGGGTTGCCATAACGACAAGACCAGGATCGGCAATTTCTCGGTGCAGCAATTGCGCACCGACAATCTGGCCGCCAATGACGCGGCGTTCGAAAAAGTGCTGCGCAAGATCAAGCTGGGAGAGATGCCGCCGCGCGGCATGCCCGCGCCGCCGAAGCAGACGCTGACCGAATTTACCTCCTATCTTTCGACCACGCTGGACCGCAACGCCGCCGCCAGCCCCAATCCGGGCCGCGCCGTGCTGCGCCGCCTCAACCGCGTCGAATATGCCAATGCCGTGCGCGACCTGCTCGATCTGAAGATCGATGTCAGCAAGGGTCTGCCGGCCGACGATTCCGGCCACGGCTTCGACAATATCGCCGAAGTGCTGACCTTCTCGCCGACCTTGATGGACCGCTATATCCGCGTCGCCGGCAAGGTCAGCCGTATGGCCACCGGCCAGGCGCCGCGCTCGCCCGCCACCACCGACTTCAAGCCGACGCAGGACGAGTTGGTGAACCAGCGCGCCCACGATTCCCTGCCGCTGGATTCACGCGCCGGCGGCGCCTTTGAATTCTATGCGCCTTATGACGCCACCTACCGGCTGACGGTGGATATCAATCAGGCGCAAAGGACCGAAACGCGCCGGCTGGCGGAAAATCGCATCCAGCTTTCGGTGCCGCTGACCGCGGGCCTGCACACGATCGGCGCGTCCTTCCCGCGCAACATGGTCCTGGAACAGTCGTTGGTGCCGTTGACGCCGCAGACCATGCGCGGGCCCAAGCCCACCGGCAAGCGGCCCGATACCGCACTGGACATCCATGTCGACGGCGTGCGCGTGAAGCGCCAGATGGTGGCGCCTTTCTCTTCCGGCGTGATCGACACGGGCGAGCTTGCGCCGACGGTGATCTATGGCCGTGACCTCACCCAGATCTCGGTCCAGGGTCCCTTTGGCATCAAAGGCCCGGGCAACACGCCCAGCCGCCGCAAGATCTTCACCTGCCGGCCGTCGGCCGCGCAGGCCGAAACCGCCTGCGCCCGCTCCATCCTGTCGCGCCTGGCGCGACAGGCCTATCGCCGCCCCGTCACCGACGCCGACATGGCGCCGCTGATGAAGATGTATGCCGAAGGCCGCAAGGATGGCGGCTTCGAGCCCGGCATCCAGGCGGCGATCGAAATGGTGCTGATCTCGCCGCACTTCCTCTTTGTGCGCGAAAATGATGCCGCCGGTGCCAGGCCCGGCGCGGTGTCGAAGCTCAGCGACCTGGAACTGGCGACGCGCCTGTCGCTCTTCCTGTGGAGCAGCATCCCCGATGCGCAATTGCTGCAGTTGGCCGAGAAGGGCCAGCTCAGCAGGCCGGCGGTCCTCCAGCGCGAAGTCACGCGCATGCTGGCCGATCCCAGGGCTTCGGCGCTGACCGACAATTTCGCCGGCCAGTGGCTCTATCTGCGCCGCCTGGAATTCCAGACCCCCGACCGCAACGCCTTCCCCGGTTTCGACAATCGCCTGCGCGCGGCGATGCTGACCGAAACCAATATGTTCTTCGACTCGGTGGTGCGGGAAAATCGCAGCGCGCTGGATTTCATCGGCGCCGACTACACCTTCCTGAACCAGCGCCTGGCCGAGCATTACGGTATCGGCGGCGTCTATGGCACGACCTTCCGCAAGGTGAAGCTGGATCCCGCCTTCAACCGCGGCGGCCTTTTGGGCCAGGGCAGTATCCTCACTGTTACCTCCTACAATGACCGCACCTCCATCGTGCTGCGCGGCAAGTGGATCCTGGACAACCTCCTGGCCGCGCCGCCGCCGCCGCCGCCCGCCAATGTGCCGGCCCTGGAAGAGGTCAAGAACGCCAACAGCCTCAGCGCTCGCGAGCTGATGGAAGCGCACCGCGCCAACCCGGTCTGCGCCTCCTGCCATTCCAAGATGGATCCGCTGGGCTTTGCGATGGAAAATTTCGACGCCATTGGCGGCTGGCGCAAGGATGCCGGCGGCAAGCTGATCAACGCTTCGGCGACCATGCCCGACGGCACGAAATTCGATGGCCCCAAGGGCCTGTCCGGCGTGCTGATGAACCACAAGGATGAGTTCATCGAGGCTTTCACCGAGCGGCTGATGATCTATGCCCTGGGCCGCGGCGTCGAAGCTTACGACATGCCGGCGATCCGCGCGGTGCGCGCCGCGGCGGCGAAAGACGATTACCGCATCCACTCCATAATCATGGGTATCGTCCAGAGCGTACCTTTTTCGATGAGAAGGACTTCGCAAAATGATGATCGCACGTAAACCGATCGGCCGCCGTACCCTGTTGCGCGGTTTGGGCGCCTGCCTGGCGCTGCCCCTGATGGAAGGCATGAGTTCCTCGGCGAAGGCGGCGGAAGCGGCCGCTGCCGCATGCAAGCGCTTCCAGGTGATCTACCTGCCCAACGGCATGGTCATGCAGAACTGGACCCCGGCCGAGCTGGGCGAGAATTACACCCTTTCGCCCATCCTCAAGCCGATGGCGCCCTTCCGCGACAAATTCGCGGTCATCAAGAATCTCGATCATGTCATGGCCGAAGCCATGGGCGACGGCGCCGGCGACCATGCCCGCTGCTGCGCCACCTTCCTCACCGGCGTGCATATCTACAAAAGCGACTCGGTGCTGCTGAACGGTCCCTCGATGGACCAGTTGGTGGCCAGGAAGACCGGCCAGTACACCCAGATCGCCTCGCTGGAGCTGGGCCTGAACCAGCCCAGCATGGTCGGGTCCTGCGACGCCGGCTATAGCTGCGCCTACAACAACACCATGTCCTGGACCGACCCCAAGACGCCGCTGCCCATCACCGTCAATCCGCGCGAAGTGTTCGAGCGCCTGTTCGGCGATGGCGATCAGGTCGATGCCCATACCCGCCGCCGCCAGCTGCTGCGCCAGGCCAGCCTGCTGGACTTCATCGCCGAGGACGCCAGGCGTTTCTCCGTCAATCTGGGCGCCCGCGACAAGCAGAAGCTCGACGAATATATGACCTCGGTGCGCGACGTGGAACGCCGCATCCAGATGGCGGAAAGTCAGAATGCGGTGGCGCTGCCCAAGATGGTGCGTCCCTCCGGCATTCCGGAATCCTTCTCCGCCTATGCCCGCATGATGATCGACCTGCAGGTGCTGGCGATGCAGACCGACCTGACCCGCGTCGCGACCTTCATGTTCGGGCGCGAGAATGGCGCCACGTCCTATCCGGAGACCGGCGTTCCGGATGGCCACCATCCGCTCAGCCACCATCAGAACAATCCGGACAAGCTGGCGGATCTTACCAAGATCAACACCTATCACATGGAACAGGTGGCCTATTACTTCAAGCGCATGTCCGAGACCAGGGATGGCGAAGCCAGCCTGCTCGACAGCACGCTGGTGCTGGCTGGCGCCTCGCTCGCCGATCCCAACCGCCACGAGCATCGCGACCTGCCCATTATCGTCGGCGGCGGTGGCCTCAAGGGCAATCGCCACATCGATGCCAAGAGCATCCCGATGACCAACCTCCTGCTCACCATGATGGATCAGATGGGCGTCAATGAGGAAAAACTGGGTGACAGCACTGGCCGCATGGCCGGCTTGGTCTGATCGGGACGGATTGCAGGATGAAGAAGCTGGCGCTCGGCCTGTTGCTGTTTTCCGCCATGCCCGCCTTCGCGGGACCGGCGGAGGATCGTCTGGCGCAGGCGGTGCGCGCCAACAATCTTGCCGGCATCCGTGCCGCCATCGCGGCCAAGGCCAATGTCAATGCCGTGCTGCCCGACAAGTCCACAATGCTCGCCTGGGCCGTCGACCGCCAGAATGAGGAAGCCGTGCGGCTGCTGCTGGCCGCCGGCGCCCAGCCGCGCCCGCTGGCAGCGGGTGGCGCCCAGCCCCTGGCGCTGGCCTGCGAACTCGGCCATCCCGGCATCGTCAGCCGCCTGATCGCGGCCGGCGCCGACGCCAAACAGGCGCGTCCCGACGGTGCTTCGGCCTTCTCGCTCTGTGCCGCGGCTTCCACGCCGGCGGCTCTGACCGCCATGGCGGCCAAAGGCGCCGTTCTCAACGCCACCGACGCGGAAGGCCAGACGCCGCTGATGTGGGCTTCCATGTACGGCAATACCGCCAACATCAACTGGCTGATCAAGCGTGGCGCCCGCGTCAATGTGGCGGACAAGCGGGGCTTCACGCCGCTTTTCTTCGCTTTGCGCAGCAAGAAGCATGACGCCGCCATGGCGCTGCTCGACAATGGCGCCAACGTCAATGCCGGGCTGGCCGACGGCACCTCGGTGCTGCAGGCGGCGGTGCTGGTCGGCAATCTGCCGTTCGCCATCCAGGCCATCACCCATGGCGCCGATGTCCGGCGTGTCGACAAGGACGGCAAGCAGTTCATTCATCTGGCCGCCTCCACCGGCGATGCGGCCCTGGTCAAGGCAGTGCTGGCCAAGGGTGCCGACGCCAATATCCTGACCAGTATGACCTATGCGCCGACGACGGGCCGTGGTTCAGGTTCCGTCCCCATGCCGGTGCCGGCGACGCCGCTGCAATTCGCCGCCCGCGCCGGTTCGGTCGATGCAATGAAGGCGCTGGTCGCGGCCGGCGCCAAGCCCGACATCAAGGGCCCCGACGGTATGACGCTGGCGGCGGCGGCGGCCGGCAGCGGCAAGCTGGATGCCATGCAGTTTGCCTATGAGCTGGATCCCAAGCTCGATGTGATCATGCGCGGTGGCCGCAGCCTGATGCATGTCGCCGTGGCGGCGCGCGGCACGCCGCAGCCGCTGGACGTGATCCAGTTCCTGATCGACAAGGGCGCGCCGCTCGCCATCGCCGACGACCGCGACAACACGCCGGGTGACGCGCTCAATAGCGGCGGCGACCAGAAGATACGTGAATTCTACATCAATTTTCTCCGCTCCAGGGGCATCGTCAGCGAAAACCACTAAAGGCGCAGCTTTTTCGCCACCGCCGTCAGTGACGGCCGCGCCTTGTCGTATTCCGCCCAGACGCTGCTTTTGCCGATCAGGCCCGGTGCGGTGCGCACCGTATAGGCCCTGGGATCCAGGCCCCGCTTCACCTGCGTCCACCTCAAGGGCATCGAGACGGTCGCGCCTTCGCGGGCACGGGGACTGAGTGGCGCGACCGCCGTCGCCATACGGTCGTTGCGCAGATAGTCCAGGAAGATGCGGCCCTTGCGCTGGGCCTTGGACATGTTGACGAGATATTTGTCCGGGCTGTCCGCCGCCATGCGGACGCAGATTTCGCGCGCAATCGCTTTCGCCGCCTTCCAGTCCAGACCGCCCGCCTGGAACGGCGTAACGATATGCAGGCCCTTGCCGCCCGTGGTCTTGGCGAAGGTGGCCAAGCCCAGCGCTTCCAGCCGCTTCTTCAGTTCCCTGGTCGCGGCGATAACAGCTTCAAAGGTCACCCCCGGATCGGGATCGAGGTCGAAGACAAAGCGGCCGGGTTCGTCGGGATCGCCCGGCGCGCAATTCCAGGGATGCAATTCCAGTGCGCCCGACTGCGCCGCCGCCACCAGCGCTTCGACGCGGTCGATCTGCAGATAGGGCTTGCGATCGCCCGAAACCTTGACCTGGGTGAAGAGGCTGGATTGGCCCTGGCCGGCATGGCGCTGGAAGAAGCGCTGTTCGCCGGTGATGCCGTCGGGTGCCCGTACCAGCGAGCAAGGCCGGCCCTTGATGTGCGGCAGCATCCAGTCGCCGATGGCCTCGTAATAGCGCGCCAGCTCCAGTTTGGTCACCGGCTTGCCGTCGCCGGCCGCGGGCCAGAGCGGTTTGTCCGGGTGAGAAATCGGGATATTGCGCACCACCGCATCGCCGGCGGGCTTGCGGGCCCGGGCCGCGGCTTTCTTCGCGGGCGCCGGCTCGGCCAGGTCCTTGTCTTTCTTCGGCGTCTCGGCCTGGACATCTTCCGCCGGTTTGTCCAGGCGCAGGCCCTTGAAGGCGGCCTGACGCACCATGCCGCCGCCGGTCCAGCCGGCGAATTCGATTTCCGCCACCAGTTCGGGTTTCAGCCAATGGGCGCCGCGTTCCCGGCGCGGCGCGCCCTTGCCGGTGAAAGGGCTTTGCTTCGCCGTCACCGCCTTCAGCCGCGGCAGCAGCTTTTCCACGGTGCCGGCGGAATAGCCGGTGCCGACGCGCCCGACATAAATCAAATGATCGCCGCGATTGACGCCCACCAGCAACGAGCGGAACTTCCCGTTCGTGGTGCTCCAGCCGCCGATCACCACTTCATGGCCGGCGCGGCACTTGGCCTTGGTCCAGCTATCGCTGCGGCCGGACCGATAAGATTCGTCGGGCTTCTTGGAAACGATGCCCTCCAGGTTCATCCGGCAGGCGGATTGCATCACCGCTTCGCCGCCACTGGTGAAATGCTCGACATAACGCAGATGCACGTCATGCTTTTTCAGCAGGGTTTCGAGCTTTTGCTTGCGCGCGGCAAGGGGCAGGGATCGCAGATCCTGCCCTTCGGCAAACAACAGGTCGAAGGCAAAAAAGATCAGTGGGTCGGTCTTGTCGTCGGACAGCGCGGCCTGGAGGACGGCGAAATCGGGCGCGCCATTGTGATCCAGGGCGCAGACTTCACCATCGATCAGGCAATCGGGCAGCTTTGACGCCGCTTGGGCGATAGCGGGAAATTTTCCGGTCCAGTCCAGGCCCTTGCGGGTGCGCAAGGCGGGTTTGCCGTCCACCACCCGCAGCTGCACGCGATAGCCATCGAACTTGACCTCATGGACCCAGCCGGCGCCGCCCGGCGGCTGGTCGACCAGCCGGCAGAGCTGTGGCTCGACGAATGACGGAATGGACGTCCTCGCGACAGTTTCGGGCTTTTCGCCACCCCGCGGCTTTGACTGCCAAACGGCATTTGCCTTGAATTTCCTTGCGCGCATGAAGGGCTTGGGCATGGCGCCGGTGCCCTCGGCAATTGCGGCCATGGTGCGGTTTGAAGCGACCGATTTGTCCTTCTTCAGAATGTTCTCGCCATCGCCGTCTTTTGCGTAGCGGTCGCGATGCTTGATCAGAAGCCAGTTGTTGCGCTTTGCCTTGCTTTTGCCGGTGGGGCTGCCACGGGCATACTTGTCGCCGCGCATCCGTACCAGCACCCAGCTGCCCTTGAGCTTTTCGCCGTCCAGGGTGAATTTGAGATCGCCCTTGGCCAGCATCTTTTCGGCATCGCCTTCCGGCGCCCATGTCCCCCGGTCCCACAGCATCACAGTGCCGCCGCCATACTGGCCCTTGGGGATGGTGCCTTCGAAGTCGCCATAGTCGAGCGGATGATCTTCGACTTCCACCGCCAGGCGCTTTTCGGCCGGATCGCGCGAAGGTCCCCGCGTCACCGCCCAGGACCGGAAGGTACCGTCGAGCTCCAGCCGGAAGTCGTAATGCAGCCGGGTCGCTGCGTGCTTCTGGATCACAAAGCGCAGGCGCTGCGAGGGTGCGACTTTTTCCCGGCCACTGGGCTCGGCGGTGACGCTGAAATCGCGCATCGCCCGGTATCTGGCCAGCGGCGCCTTGCGTTTGCTGCGCGCAGCATTCTTCGTGGCGGCCATGCTCCCGCCTCTAGAGTCGTCCCATCACGATCAGGATGATCAGGATCAGCAGTACCAGGCCCAGGCCGCCGGACGGGCCGTAACCCCAGCCGGCGCTATAGGGCCAGAGCGGGAAGGAACCCAGCAGCAGTAGAATCAAAATGATCAGCAATACGGTCCGCAGCATGAAATCTCCCTAGCCGGCCTTGCGTTTTTTGCCCACCGGAGCGCGGCCGCCGCCCTTCAGGCTCTGTCGCAGCGCCGCCATCAGGTCGATGACATTGCTGTCCTCCACCGGCTCGGCGGTGACGATCTTCTCGCCCTTTTCCTTGCGGCGGATCAGTTCGCGCAGGGCTTTTTCATAGCGGTCTTCGAAGCTCTTGGGCTCGAAGGCGGCTTCCTGCTGTTCGATGATCTTTTCGGCGATCTCAATCATCTTGCGCTCGCCCTTTTTCGCGGGAAGGTCGTCAAAGGCGGTATCGGTGTCGATCACCTCATCGGCCATGCGCAGCGACCACGCGATAAGGCCCTTGCCGCGGGCTTCCACCGCCATCAGCCGCTCGCGGGTGTGCATCACCACCCGGCCCAGCGCGATGCGGCCGGCCTCGGCCATCGCATCCCGGATCACCATATAGGCGTCCAGGCCGCTGTCATCGGCGGGCAGGATGTAGAAAGGATCGTTCCAGTAGAGCCGGTCGATGCTGCCGGCATCGACGAAGCGCTCGATGTCCAGCGTGCGGGTGCTTTCCAGCCGCACCGACTCCAACTCTTCCGGCGTCACCTTGACATAATGGTTCTTGGAAATTTCGTACCCCTTGACCAGGTCGGCGCGTTCCACCGGGCCGGCGTCCGGGTCGGTCGGAATCATGCGGATGCGGTTGTTGGTCTTGGGATTGAGCAGGTGAAAGGAGACATCGCTGCGCTTGCTGGTGGCGCTGTAGAGTGCGATGGGGCAGCTCACCAACGACAGGCGCAGATTGCCCTGCCAGAGCGGACGACGCGACAGGGCGGGGCCATCGTCATTGGCGGGCGCATGATGATGTGCCGGGGCGCGGCGTGCACCCGACTTCTTGTGGTGCGAAACCGTGCGCTTCTTCGCAGTTTTCTTGCGGGCAGCAGCCATACAGGTTTTCCGGCAGGTTCCACACTGAAAACCCCTGAAAAGCCCGGAAGTTGCAGGCTTTGCGCAAGCTCCAAAGCAACCCGAGCCCGGGCAGGGACGTTCCGTCAGGGCGATTCCAACCGGATATGCCCATGAGCCTCAAAACCACCATCGAAAAGGCCGGTCAAAACATCAGCAAGACCCTGAAGGGCGCGCTGGCGCCGCAGCCGTCCGACGACATTCTTGCCACCCTGCACAAGGAACATGACGAGGTTCAGGCGCTGCTCGGAAAACTGGTCGACAGCGAAAGCGCCCCCGAGCGCCGCGGGCTGCTGCAGCAGATAAAGGAGGCGCTGGTGCCCCATGCCAAGGCCGAGGAGAAGGTGGTCTATGACCGCGTCCTGGCGCTCAAGGGCAAGAAAAGCAAGGTCGATGCCCATGAAGGCTATTTCGAGCATGAGGCGGCCGATCGCATGCTGGCCAATCTGGGAAAGATCGAAAAGCTGGCCTCCCCGGAATTCACCGCCGCCGCCAAGGTGTTGAAAGAGCTGATCGCGCATCATGTCGGAGAAGAGGAGCGCGACATCTGGAGCGATGTGCGCGAAAATTTCTCGCTGGAGCAGCGCGAAAAGATGCATGCCGAGTTCGAGGCCGCCAAGAAGCGGGTCAGGATCCCCAATTAGCACCTGCCCGCGCTGGAGAAACTCCTAGACAAATAAACGGCTTGGATGCAACCGGATGGAGATTGAAGGCCCTTGGGACGGGTGTATGATGCCCCACACAAACAAATATAAGGGGCGTCCATGTTTCATTTGAGCCGCGCGTCCACGCGCGTCCTGACAATCGTTTCCACGCTCGGCGCCGTCGCCGGCGTTGCCTTTTTCGGCGCTGCAACCGCGCAACAGCCGCTGGTCAATCCGCCCAGCGTCTCCATTTCGAAGGAGCCGCTGGATATCAATCCCGCCAATTGGCGTCCTTGCCAGCGCACCACCACGCCCGCGCCGGGCGTGATCTGCGAACCCTCGATCCAGACCGGCACGCCGGAGATCCAGGCTCAACTGCGCGCCCAGCGCGCCGCTTATCTCGCCGCCAATCCGCCGTCGCCCGGCGGTGGCGGCCAGGCTGCCGCCCCGCAGCCGCCCGTGGCCTGCGGTCCCAATCCCTATGCGCCGGCCGGTACGACCCCGCCGGCCAACCGGCCGCAAAACGGCAATGGCCCGCTCCGCGTGCTGTTCGTCACCCGCGGTCACTCGTATGAGCGCGAGCAACTGGCGCAGATGCTGGACTGCCTCGGTGACGACATCACCTGGGCCCATGTCGAATATCCGGCCGCCGAATATCTGATGAATCCGGAAGCAGGCCGTCAGTTCGATGTCTACCTGTTCTACGATCTGGGTGGTCCGGGCGTCGGCACGACGCTGCCGGGCGGTGGCCGGGGCCGTTTCTATCCGGACCCGTCCCCGCGCATGAAGCGGGGCTTCGAAGCCCTGGTGAAGTCGGGCAAGGGCATGGTCTTCATCCATCACGCCGCGGCTGCCTGGGCTCATGTCTGGCCGGAATATTCGGAAGTGGTGGGCGGCGCCTGCGATTGGTATTCGCGTGTCAGCGTGCGCGGGATCCTCGACCCGCATCACGGCTATTACCCCAACACCCCGCAGCGCCTGACGATCATGGACCCGAACCATCCGGTCTCGCGCAATCTGGGCACGGGCTTCAACGTCACGGACGAAGCCTATGCCTGCGCCTGGTTCCCGGAGTCGGTGAAGCCGATCCTCACCACCTCGTTCAGCCCGCCGGATCCGCTGGTGAACCTGAACCCCAAGCGCCCCTACAGCAACCTGGCGGCCTGGTACAAGGCTTCGGAAATCAGCCCGGTCTTCTACACCCAGGTGGGTCATAACAACTCGCCCTGGCGCGTGGCGGAGTATCAGCTCCTGATCCGCAACGCGATCCGCTGGGCGGCGTCGCCGGAAGCCCATGCCTGGGCCAAGGCCAACCGCACCAGAATCTTCAAATAGGAAATCCGCAGGTTGAAGAAATCGGCCGGGGGCGGCTTCCGCCCCCGGCCTTTTTCTTACCTTTCGGCCGGTCATATTTGACGGCGTCCGGTGTTCTGGCACTATCTTGCCGGAGCGCCGTCCATGGTTGGAGAAATGCTGTGCTTGATCGTTTCAACACGCGCGCCGCTCTTGTCGCCCTCCTGCTGCTCGCCGCTCCGGCCTTTGCCGCCGAATGGCCCCAGAGCGACATCCCGCGCGATCCCAGCATCAATTTCAGCACCCTGCCCAACGGCATGCGTTATGCCATCCGCCGGAATGCGACGCCCACGGGCGAGGTCTCGGTGCGCTTCCACATCGCCGCCGGCGCGATCCAGGAAGCCGAGGACCAGCGGGGCCTGGCGCATTTCCTGGAGCATATGGCGTTCCATGGCTCGACCAATGTCAAGGATGGCGAATATACCCGCATGCTCGAGCGCATCGGTCTGCGCTTTGGCTCCGACACCAATGCCTCGACCACCCAGGAAGAAACCATCTACCAGTTCGATTTGCCGCGCTCCGACGACGCCTCGGTCGACACCGCCCTGACCCTGTCGCGCGAAATTGCCAGCAACCTCACCATCGCTCCGGACGCCGCCAAAACCGAGTCCGGCGTGGTGCTGTCGGAGCTACAATTGCGCGAATTGCCGTCCTTCAAAGCGCTGCAGGCGCGGCTGGAATTCCTTCTCAAGGACAAGCGTGCCATCCAGTTGCCCAATGGCGAGGCGTCGGTGATTGCCAGGGGTTCGGTCCTGGCTATGCGCGCCTATTATCACGCCTATTACCGGCCCGAGCGCGCCACCCTGATCGTGGTGGGCGATATCGATCCGGCTCGCATCGAAGCCAGGATCCGCCAGATCTTCGGCGACTGGAAAGGGCAGGGGCGGGCGATTGCCGATCCTCCGCTCAATATCCCGCTGGGCCGTGGCCTGGAAGTCAGCAGTTTTACCGCCAAGGGCGTCGCCAACAGTATTTCGCTGACCTGGACGGCGGCGCCGGAAAAGCGCCCCGGCGACACGGTGGCCGAGCGCGCCGGTCTGATCGAAGCGCTCGCCATGCAAGTGCTCAATCGCCGCTACCAGGAGGAATCCGTCACGCCCGAGCGGCCTTTCACCCGCGCCGGCGTTTCGCGCGGCCAGAGCTATCATGCGGTGCGCATGGCCAGCCTGTCGGTGGGCTACCGGCCGGGTCAGTGGAAAACGGCACTGGTCACCGCCGAGCGGATGCGGCGCGCCATCCTGCAAAGCGGCGCCACCCAGGCCGAGCTGGATCGCGCCATACGGGAAATGCGTTCCGGCTTCGAGCAGCACGCCGCCAGCGCCGCAACGCGCCCGTCGCGCGCCATCGCCAATTCCATCATTCGCGACATGGGCGAGAATGAGGTTTCCACCAGCGACGAGCGCAATCTTGCCGCTTTCGAAGCCTATGTGAAAGGCCTCACCCTGGATGAGGTCAACAGGGCGCTGCGCGAGGTCTTTACCGGCGGCGGCCCGCTGATTTTCGCCGGCGGCGAAAATGAATTCGAAGGCGGCGAGGCCGCCATCCGTTCCGCCTATCTTGAAGCCCAGAAGGATGAGGGCACCCTGGCGGCGCGCGAGCAGGGCGCGGCGAAGCCCTGGACTTATACCAATTTCGGCCCGCGCGGCACCGTGGCGGCCCGGCAAGAGGTCGCCGATGTCGGCGCCACCTTTGTGCGCTTCGCCAACGGCGTGCGCCTGACGGTACGCCCGTCCAGGCTGCGCGCCAACCAGATCCAGGTCTCGGTGAAAGTCGGCGACGGCCGGCTGGGCATGTCGCGCGATCGGCTTTCCGCCACCTGGGCGGCGGGGGTGGTGGTTTCCGGTGGCCTCAAGGACATGACTTCGACCGAAATCTCCCGCGCTCTGTCGGGACGCCAGTATGGCATCGATTTCGGCGTATCCGAGGATGGCTTCACCTTCTCGGGCGGCACCACGCCCGCCGATGTCGACCTGCAGATGCAGGTGCTGGCGGCCTTCGTCACGACGCCGGCTTTCCGCGCCGACGCCTTTGAGCGCTATCGCACCGCCTATCTCGAGCGCTTGCGCAATTCCGGAATCAGTCCGAACGCCACCATGAGCCTGAAGCTGCCGGAAATCCTGCATGCCGGCGACAAGCGCTGGGCCTCGGCGATGCAGGCCGATGTCGAATCGGCGAAGCCCGAGGAGCTGAGCGCGCTGCTTCTGCCCGCCTTTGAAAAAGGCGCCATCGACGTCATCATTGTAGGAGACATCACGGTCGACCGCGCCATCGCGGTGACGGCGGCGACCTTCGGCGCCTTCGCACCCCGCACCACGGCGCGGCTGGCCACCAGCGCCGCCAACAGCACGCGCTTCCCGGACGGCGCCGCGCTGCAGCGCCTCATCACCAGCGATCAGAAGGGGCAGGAGATCGTCACCACGGCCTGGCCCACCCATGGCCGTTTCCCCGACCTCAAATCCACCGTCACCCTGTCCATGCTGGCCGCCATCATGCAGGAGCGGCTGTTCGACCGGATGCGCGGACTGGGCACGGGCTATGTGGCGCAGGTGGGCAGCACCTCGTCCAAGGTGTTCGACTATGGTTATATCCAGGCGCTGGCGCAGCTGGAGCCGGTCTCGGCGCAGAAATTCCACGAGGAGCTGGGCAAGATCATCGCCGACCTGCAGGCCGGCCGGCTGACCGAGGATGACCTGACGCGGGCACGCGTCCCAACCCTGGAGCAGCTGCGCAAATCGCGCGAGACCAATGAATATTGGCTCTCGGTGCTGGACGACACCCAGCAGAATCCGGCCAAGCTCGACCTGGCGCGCAAGTATGAATCCACGCTGCGGGAGATTGCCGCCGCCGACATCGTTGCGGCGGCGCGCAAATACCTGACCGACGCAAGGGCGATCAAGGTCTCCGTGGGTCCGCCGGCTTCTTAAATGAACCCCTCCGCCCTTATGCTTTGAGAATCTTCGCAACACGCGCGCCCGCCAGGCGCGCCGCCACCGGCATGTCCGAGCCCAGCAGGGGCGCCAGATAGCGGTGGAAGGCTTCGGTGACGCCGTTGCCGGCGCTGCCGATGAATTCGTCGGGCATGACCTTGGTCTTGCCGGCGATCAGCTCCAGCTGCGACAGGCGATACTCGGAAGCGTAATTGCCGGCGCGATGGATTGAGACCGAGCCGTCGCGGCCTTCCCACATCGCATACTGCACCGCCTTTTCGCCGACCTCGCGTGCCTCGCGCTGGTCGACATCCGAAACACAGCCCAGGAAGCTGCGCTGGACATAGCCGAAGGTGTCGCCGCGGACGCGCTTGAGGCCGAGCTTGTCCTTCACCAGCTTGGTGAGAA
The DNA here is from genome assembly GCA_035250225.1 of Rhizomicrobium sp. Classification (GTDB taxonomy): domain Bacteria; phylum Pseudomonadota; class Alphaproteobacteria; order Micropepsales; family Micropepsaceae; genus Rhizomicrobium. Next base: position 34,879 of record DATFFI010000094.1, read on the forward strand.
GGTCGGCCAGGGCGCCGCCGCCCAGTTCGACATTGCCATGCGGGTCCTTTTCGACATGGGTGGCCAGCTTGGTGGCGATGGGGGCATGGTCCTTGTCGGCGATGCCTTCCGAGACGGCGATGACGCAGCGGCCGTGGCGGTCCATCACGCTCTTCACATCGCCCAGGAATTTGTCGAAATCGAAGACGCGTTCGGGCAGGTAGATCAAATGCGGGCCGTCATCGGGATAGGTGGCGCCCAGCGCCGCGGCGGCGGTGAGGAAGCCGGCATGGCGTCCCATCACCACGCCGATATAGACGCCGGGCAGGGCGCGGTTGTCGAGATTGGCGCCGGCGAAAGCCTGGGCGACGAAGCGCGCGGCTGACGGAAAGCCGGGCGTGTGGTCATTGACCATCAGGTCATTGTCGATGGTCTTGGGAATGTGGATGCAGCGCAGGGAATAGTTCGCCTTCTGCGCTTCTTCCGAGACGATGCGCACCGTGTCGGAACTGTCATTGCCGCCGATATAGAAGAAGCTGCCGATGCCGTGCGCCTTCACGCTTTTGAAGATTTCCTGGCAATATTTCAGATCGGGCTTGTCGCGGGTCGAACCCAGCGCCGCCGAGGGCGTCAGCGCCACCCGCTCCAGATTGGCGACGGTTTCCTGCGTCAGGTCGGCAAAGTCTTCATTGACGATACCGCGCACGCCGTGAAAGGCGCCATAGACCTTGCTGATGCCGGCGAATTTGCGGGCTTCCAGCGCCACGCCCACCAGCGACTGGTTGATGACGGCGGTGGGGCCGCCGCCCTGGGCGACCAGAATTTTCGAAGCGTTGGCTGACACGGAATGCCCCTGTTCTTTGTTGCAGTGCCGAAGAAGGCCGGCGGCCCGGGCGCAGTCATATGCCGTAAGTCCATCGTTGTCAGCCGTGACTTTTTACCATGCTGCAAAAAATCGCCGGCCCGTCCCGCTCTTCAGTCCGGCTCTGGGGAGAAATGCCATGAAAAAGTATCTGGCTGTTGGTCTGTGGGTGTTTGGGACTGGTTGCGGCCGCGCCGTCCCCTTCCCGTTCCCCTGGGCGGCTGGACTGTGTCTGGCAGGGCTATAAACCGAGCGGGTGCCGGCCGCTCAATTTATCGGCAAGCCGTTACGCCGCAGCAGGGCGCGTAAATCCAGCAGCGCGGGAAACACTTCATTGTTCCGGTCGGCGCCCTGCGCGTCCCACGCCGCCTGTTCCTGTTCCACAATGTCCTTGTCTTCGCGGAAAATCCGTTCCGTGAACCAGGCGATGAACGGCCAGGCCATGTGGGTGAGCAAGGCCCATTTCGCCTTCTTCACCGACAGGAAGCCGAAGGTCCGGTTGCGGCGCTGATCCTTGCCCAGCGGTGTGTAGCAGAGCCAGACGCTGAGCACGGGCTCGCCGCCGCCGACCCAGACCCGCAGTGTCTGATAGGGGTAACCGGTGCGGATGGTCATCAGGTCACGCGCCTTTGTGTTGGCGCCGGGACGGATTGCGCCCAGGATCGCGGCTTCGCCCAACGATTGGCTGCCGCCGGTGCGGCCGAACGTGTAGTCGACCTCGCACCAGCTTTCGCCCATGCGCCGCTCCAGGCAGGTCGCCTTGATCAGGCCCATCTGCCTGCGGTGCAGGAACTGGTGATTCATGTCGAAGAGATTTTCGTGCATGAAACTGTAATGGCAGCCGACATCGCGTTTCAGGCGGCGGCTGCGATAACGCGAATCCGCCGCCATGGCCGGCACCGGCAGGGCGCGCGACGCAGCCAGATGCGGCGCGCCGGGAAAGACAAAAATGAGTCCATTCTTTTCCTGCGCCGGATAGGCACGCACGCCATTGGGAAGCCTGGCGCGGCCCAGATAGGGCACATCCACGCAGGCGCCGGCGCAGTCATAGCGCCAGCCATGATAGCCGCAGCGCAATGTATCGCCCTCCACCGCGCCCAGATGCAGCGGGACCTGGCGATGGGCACAGCGGTCTTCCAGGGCAAAGATGCGGCCGCTCTTGCCGCGATACAGCGCAATCGCGGCACCGGCGAATTCGCGGCCGATGACGTTTCCAGGCTTGATCTCATCGGACCATGCCAGTGGATACCAGTGATCGGGATGCAGGCCGATGCGGCGCAGATCGGCGGCGCTCCGCGGATGCGGGCTGACCGTTGAGGCGTCCATCAACTTCATGGCGTGTCCGCTTGTTGGAATAGCGGCAACAAATATCTGCCCGCCGGACACATAAGCCGCGACCGCCGGGAAAGTTCCCTCCGAGCGGCGCGCGGTCTGGAACCTTGGGGCCCCAGGCGACGTTTCCCAACAGGGGCCGATCTTGGGGCATTCTGCCGATGCGTGTTGTTCGTCCGCTTCCTGCTTCTTCCGCGCCGCCCGCCCTTGGGCCGGACGGCGATCTGCGGCGTCTGGGGTTGCTCTATGACCTGGTGACGCGCCTGCAGGGCGCCGGCAACAGGCTGGCGGTGTATGAAGCGGCCGCGCAAAGTCTTGGCGGCGATCCCGGCGATATTCCTTTCGCCCTTCTCTACAGCTTCAGCGCCGATGGCCAGCGCGCCCTGCTGGATGGCGTCAGCACCATCGCGCGCGGACATAAGCTGGCACCCGAACGGATTTCTCCGGACGCACCGCATCTGTGGCCGGTGGCGGATGTGGTACGCACCGGCGTGATGCGCAGCGTGGGACCGCTGGACGAGATGTTTTCCGATCTCGCCGCCGGTCCCTGGAAGCAGGCGCCGTCCGAAGCGCTGCTGCTGCCGCTGACGCCGGCTCCCGGCGCCGCGCCGCGCGGCGTGCTGGTGCTGGGCGTCGATCCGCGGCGGCCGCGCGATGACGCGTTTGAGCAGTTTGCGCGGGAAATTGCCCACCGCATCGCTATGGCGCTTTTGTCGGTGGAAGCATTGGACGTCGAGCGCGAGCGCGCCAAATCCGCCGACATGCTGGCCCAGGAGATCGCGCATCGCCGCCGCATCGAGCGGCAGCAGAATCTGCTGCTGGACGAACTCAATCATCGCGTGCGCAATACGCTGGCGACGGTGCAGGCCATTGCCATGCAGACCCTGAAGGGCGCCGACAGCCCGGCGCGGGACGCTTTCCTGGCCCGGCTGTTCGCGCTGTCGAGCCAGCACGACCTGCTGACGCTCGGCAATTGGGAGGGCGCGTCGCTGGAAGGGGTGGTGCGCCGCGCCTTGCGGCCTTGGATGCAGGAGGGGAGGGATGACGAGCGGGAGCGGGTCGTCGTGGCGGGCCCGCCAGTGCATCTGGCGCCCAAGCGGGCGCTGGCGCTGGGTATGGCCTTTCACGAACTGGCGACCAATGCGGCGCGCCATGGCGCTCTTTCTGGTGTGGAAGGGCGGGCCAACGCAGAAGGACAGGTGCAGGTCCGCTGGGTGCTGGCGGCGGACGGCAAGGCGTTGGATCTGACCTGGCGCGAAACCGGTGGCCCCCGCATTACGGCGCCGGCGCCGCCGGGCTTCGGGCTGCGTCTGATCCGGGAGGGGCTGGCCCATGAAATCGGCGGCAATGTCGATCTGGCCCTGCCGGCCGAGGGTTTGGTCTGCTCCTGGAGCATGAAGCTTCCCTAAGCGGAAACCAGACAGGATTGAAATTTTATTTCAAACCCTCCCCCGAAAGGGTCGGTAAGAGGTGGAGCGCGTCATTCTGTGACTGGAAAGCCTCAGGAAAATCCCAGGCTTTCCTTGGAGCGATCCCCCCGCTCTGGTAATTTCCCTCTCCGTTAGGACGTTAGGGCTTGAGTCCATGAAATCCGCCGTGCGCGTCACTGTCGCCTGCGCGATCCTTGCTGCTTTTGCGGCCGGGCCGAGTCATGCCGCGCCCGAACTCGTTTCATCCGCCGTGACGTCTTTCGGTGCATCCCGTTCCCTGACGGGAGACGACCTCGCCACCATCACAGAGCGGCTCTCCACCCTTGAGAATAGTGCGCTGGTGCCGCCCGGCAGCTTTGCCAGCAGCACCGCTTTGTCGGGAAACCTGGCGCTCGATACCGGCTATCGCCTCGACCTGTCGTCGCGCTTGCGCAGTTTCAACGGCGGCGCCAGCCCGCTGCTGCCGGACGGATCCTCGTTCCTGGCGCTTGCCAATGCCGGCCGCTATGGCGGCGTCACCTATGTGCCGCGGCCCGATCTAAAGTTTCGCCTGGGCGCCAGCGCCTGGAACGGCCGCCTCGACAATGTCAGCTTCGATCCGGTGGGTGCGACCGGCTTGCCTGTCGCCTTCGACCGCGGCTCGGTGACATCGGTGGTGGCCGGCCTTTCCTGGAGCGCCAGTGAATGGGCCAGTCTCGGCGTCAATGCCATCTCCAGCGTCCGGCGCAATACGCCGCTGGGCTATAGCGCCGTCGCGCCGCTGGGACAGACCGCCACTACCAATGCGGTGGAAGTCACCGCCAGCCTGAACCTGCCCGACAATTGGGTGACCACGACGCATTTCTCGCAGGGCTTCACCCAACTCAACCAGCGCACCGGGCTCGAGAATTTCGACAGCCAGGCCTACGCCATCACCGTCGCCAAGCATGGCGTATTCGGCGATGACGCGGTGGCCTTCTCGCTCAGCCGTCCTGCCCCGGGCATGATCGGCAGCTTCTCGGCCTTCTCCAGCGCGGGCGATCTGCCCCCGATCATGCTGCCGGGCAGCCGCACCGGTGAACGCGAAACCAAATTCCAGCTGGGTTATGTCACCAGCTTCATGGGCGGCAGGCTGGCGCTGCAGGCCAATGCCGGCTACCAGATGAACCTGCAGGGCCAGAGCGGCGTCTCCGCCGTCTCGGTACTGTCGAGCGCGAAGTTCAAATTCTGAAACGCATTCTTCTTGTCCTTGTGGCGGCGTCTGTCGTCGTCCTGGCTGCGGCTGCCTTCTGGATCGTGCCGTCCAGCCTGATCCTGCGGGAGTATGACGTTGCCGCCAATCTGCCGGTGCTGAAAGGGCGGCGTATCGCGGTCATTTCCGACCTCCATGCCGGCGCGCCTTATATCGATGGGGACAAGATCGACCAGGTGGTGGCGATGACCAACGCTGCCAGGCCCGACCTGATCCTGCTCACCGGCGATTATTCGGCGGACGACAATGTCCTGTACACGGGCATGGCTTACAAGGACGTGGCGCGCCACCTGGCGAGGCTGGAGGCGCCGATGGGCGTCTATGCGGTGCTGGGCAACCACGAGGCTGCGGACAAGAGCGAGGCCGCGCAGGCGCTGGAGCAGTCGGGCATTTTCGTCATGCGCAACTTCCAGGCCGTGATCGGCACGGAAAACGGGCCGCTGCTGCTGGCCGGCATCGGCGACCGGGACAAGGGCGACGACGACATCCGCCGCGCGCTGGGCCGCGTTCCGGCCGGCATGAAGGCGCTGTGCTTCACTCATTCGCCCGACATCTTTCCCGATCTGCCGCCAGCTTGTGCCCTCACCATTGCCGGCCACACCCATGGCGGCCAGGTGGCGTTGCCATTTGTGGGGCGGCCGATCGTCCCCTCCCGCTATGGTCAGCGCTATGCGCAGGGCCAGGTGCGGGAAGGCGGCAAGACCCTGTTCGTCAGCAGCGGCATCGGCACCACCCATCTGCCCATAAGGCTGGGCGTGACGCCGGAAATTTCGCTGCTGAAAATCCAGTAGCGACGGGCCTTCCGGCCCACTAAAAACCTCACCATTCGTTCGAAGGATAGATCATGGCCGGCCCCCAGTTTGTGTACTACATGAAGGATCTGTCCAAGACCTATCCGGGCGGCAAGCAGGTCCTCAAGAATATCTATCTGTCCTTCTATCCGGGGGCCAAGATCGGCATTGTCGGCGTCAACGGCGCCGGCAAGTCCACCCTGATGAAGATCATGGCCGGCATGGACAAGGAGTATACCGGCGAAGCCTGGGCCGCCGACGGCGTGCGCACCGGCTATCTGTCGCAGGAGCCGCAGCTCGATCCCGGCAAGAATGTCCGTGAGAACGTGATGGAAGGCGTCGCCAAGAAGCAGGCGCTGGTCGACCGCTACAATGAGATCGCGGCGAACTATTCCGACGAAACCGCCGACGAGATGGCCAAGCTGCAGGACGAGATCGAGGCCCAGGGCCTGTGGGACCTGGACAGCCAGGTCGACCAGGCGATGGACGCGTTGCGTTGCCCCGATGGCGATGCCGCGGTCGAAACCCTGTCAGGCGGCGAACGCCGCCGCGTCGCGCTTTGCAAGTTGCTGCTGGACGCGCCCGACATATTGCTGCTGGACGAACCCACCAACCATCTCGATGCCGAGTCCGTGCAATGGCTGGAATCGACGCTGCGCGACTATAAGGGCTGCATCATCCTGGTCACCCATGACCGCTATTTCCTCGACAATGTCACCGGCTGGATCCTGGAGCTGGATCGCGGCAAGGGCATCCCGCATGAAGGCAATTATTCCAGTTTCCTGGAAATCCAGGAAAAGCGCCTGAAGCAGGAATCCAACGAAGAAGCCGCGCAGCAGCGCACCATTGCCCGCGAGCGCGAATGGATCAGGCAATCGCCCAAGGCCCGCCAGGCCAAGAGCCAGGCGCGCATCAACCGCTATGATGAGCTGGTGGCCAAGTCGCAGGAGCAGCGCGCCGGCACCGCCACCATCATGATCCCGGTGGCCGAGCGGCTGGGCGGGCTGGTGATCGAGGCCGCCGACCTGGCCAAGGGCTATGGCGACCGCCTGCTTTATGAAAATGTGAATTTCAAGCTGCCGCCGGGCGGCATTGTCGGCGTCATCGGTGCCAATGGCGCCGGCAAGACCACCCTGTTCCGCATGCTCACCGGGCAGGAAAAGCCCGATGCCGGCACCCACCAGCATCCGGTTGTCCTCGCCCACCCGCACCGACCACGTGCGGATCACGGGCAGTCCGTCCGAGGCCACCGCACAGGTCGAGGACGGCGACACCCTGTCGCTGACCGCGGCGCTCGACGGGTCCACGCTCTCGGTGGTGATC
>DATFFI010000095.1:0-3933 GCA_035250225.1 Rhizomicrobium sp.
GTCCTTCTGCAGGCTGATCAGGCGCACACCCGGCAGGCCGGCCAACGGCGCCAGGTGGCGCGGGCTGAAGGCGCGACCGACATCGTTGGGGCCTCGTCCGCCGCCCCGCCAGGAAAATCCGATCCTGAAACCATGGTTGCCCAGCTTCCCGGCCCATGCCGCCTTGCGGCCGGCATCGGCTTCCAGATAGGGCACGGGTGCGTACACGTTATCTACGTCGGCGCCGAACGCCAGCGGCAGGCTCATCGCCGCAATGTGAAAATCGAAGTCCGGCGGCTTTTCGGTGTTGGCGATCACCGAAGCCGCGGCCGGAACCAGGGCATCGCGTAACATCCGCACCAATGGCGGCTGCACCGACAGGATGACACGGGCGCCGCGTTGCCGGGCCAGTGCCGCGTAACGGACAAACTGGATCGTGTCGCCGAAACCCTGCTCCGCGCGGATAAGGAGCGTCTTGCCCGCCAGGTTTTCCTCGCCAAGCCATTCCTTGCGGTCACCCATGTCATAGTCGGCAATGCTGTCGGGTCTTTTCTTGCGCCATTCGAATTCGCGCAGCCCGTCCTTCCAGTTTCCGCGCAGCAGGTCTCCCTGGCTGCGGTTCCAGTGGCACGAAGCATTGTCGGGCTGCATGGCAATCGCCCGGTCATGCACCGCCATGGCTTCGTCCAGCCGCAGCAATTCCTGCAGCGTGTTGGCCTTGGTGGAGAGCGTGATGGGATTGGGCGCCAGCGCCAGCGCGCGGTCATAGCTGGCAATAGCGTCCTCGAAGCGTTCCAGGTTCCACAGCGTCACGCCGCGATTGTGCCAGGTGCCGGCATGGCGCGGATTGAGCGCCAGCGCCCTGTCGAAACTGCGCAGGGCGTCCTCGAAGCGATGCAGTTCGCCCAGCACCGAGCCGCGGGCATTGTGGATATTGGGGTCATTGGCCTCCAACCGCGCCAGCTTGTCGAAATCGGCCAGCGCCGCCTCGAAATTCTTCAGCGCCTTGTTGAGGTCGGCGCGATTGCGCAGCGCCGGCGTGAAATCGCGGTTGTGCGCCAGCGCCTGGCCATAGAATTGCAGCGCCTCTTCAGGCTTTCCCATGTCGCGCAGACAGTCGCCTTGGATCAGGAAGGCGGGGGCAAAGCGGGGATTCAGCTTCAACGCCGCCTCACAAGACGCAATGGCGTCGGTGAAGCGCTCGTCTTCGATCAGCGCCACGGCGCGGTCGACCAGCAATTCCGGCGTCGGCGCGCCGCGGCTTAAGGCCAGGTCGAAACGGGCCTGGGCTTCGGTGAAGCGGCCCAGATCCATCAGCAGCATGGCCTGGCAGTAACAATCGTCCTGGCTAGCGGCCGGCGCCGCCAGGATCTCACGCGTCACCAGGTCGGCCATGGCGCCCTGGCCGCTCTGGCGCAACTGATGGACCTGCTGGAGCCTGTCGCGCAGGCGGGCCGTGGTAAAAACCATGGGAATGTTCCGGACGAAGGGGCAATCTAGGCAAGGCTTTCAGGCGAGACAAGCATGAGCGTTTACGTTGGTATCGGCGGCTGGGTGTTCGAGGAGTGGCGCGACAATTTCTATCCGAAAGGCCTGTCCCAGAAGCGCGAGCTGGAGTATGCCGCCAAGATCCTGACCGCAATCGAGGTCAACGGCACCTATTACGGCTCGCAGAAGCCGGAAAGCTTCGCCCGATGGCATGACGAGGTGCCGGAGGATTTCATCTTCACCCTCAAAGGCCCGCGCTTTGCCACCAACCGGCGTGTCCTGGCCGAGGCCGGCGAGTCCATCGACCGCTTCATCGGCAGCGGCATCAGCCGGTTGAAAAGGAAACTGGGGCCCATCAACTGGCAATTCATGGCGACCAAGAAATTCGATCCGGCGGATTTCGAGGCCTTCCTGGCGCTGCTGCCCAAAAGCGCCGACGGCCCGGCCCTGCGCCATGCCGTCGAGGTGCGGCATGACAGTTTCGCCGTGCCCGAATTCGTCGCGCTCTGCCGCAAATACAATGTCGCCATCATTGCCGGCTGCGACGGCGATTTTCCCTGCATCGCCGATATCAGTGCCGATTTCGTCTATGTCCGCGCCATGGGCACGGTGGAAAAGGAGAAGCTGGGCTATTCCAAAGCCGCCATCGCCAAATGGGCGGCGCGGGCGAAGGCCTGGGAAGCCGGCGGCGCGCCCGCTGACCTGGAACTTGTCGCAAAAGCGGCGGCGAAGAAAAAGCGCGATGTCTTCCTGTTCGTGATTTCCGGCTTCAAGGCGCGGAACCCGGCTGCTGCCCAGGCGATCATCGCGGCGCTGGCCTGAGTGCGGCCAGCTTCACCCGCGCGGCAAGGCGCAAAAGCCGCTTTGGCGCACAGGAAAATGCTTGAATTGTTGTCGGGTCGGCTGGACACTACTAAGGCTAGATGCCGCGTCGCAACCGCGCGATTCGAAGCTGTGAGCAACTTCGCCGCCTTGTGAATCGCGCTTGTTCACACTCCCGCCGCTGGGTTCATTGCTGGTCCCGCGATCAGGCGGAACTTGAAGAGCGCCATGGAACACGAAGCCTATCGCCACGTCCCCTATGACATCGATATCGAGCAGGCGCTGCTGGGGTCGGTGTTGCAGGACAACCGCGCCATCGAACGCGTTTCCGGCAATCTGAAGGCCGAAGATTTCTACGACCCGCTGCATGGCCGCATCTATGACGCCATGTCGGCGATGATCGAGCGTGGCGGCGTGGTGGTGACGCCGCTGACCCTGCACGCCGCCATGAAGGCCGATCCCGGCGTGATCGAAGTGGGCGGCCAGGCCTATTTCGACGCGCTGAAGAATGCCGCGCCGGCCATCCCCAATCTGCGCGACTATGCCAATATCCTGCGCGATCTCGCCATCCGCCGCAGCCTGATCCGCATCGGCGAGGATATCGTCAACACCGCCTATGAAGCGCCGCTGGACAAGAATTCCAAGGCCCAGATCGAGGAAGCGGAAAAGGCGCTCTACGCCGTCGCCGAAAACAACAAATATGGCGAAGGCGCCCTCGACTTCCACCAGGCGATGCAGAAGACGGTGGAGCTGGCGAGCAAGGCCCAGGCGCGGGGCGGCCGCATTTCGGGCGTCACGTCCGGCTTTATCGGGATCGACAATCTGTTGGGCGGGCTGCAGCCTTCCGACCTGCTGATCCTTGCCGGCCGTCCCGGCATGGGCAAGACCGCCTTGGGCACCAACATGGCTTTCCATGCCGCCCGGCAATATGTCCGCGACGTTGAGGCGGGCGCAGAATTCCCCGCCGGCGCCCCCGTGCTGTTCTTTTCCCTGGAAATGGCGGCGCAGCAACTCTCGGGTCGTATCCTGTCCGAGCAGTGCGAGCTGGAAGTCTGGAAAATCCGCAACGGGAAGATGAACGACACCGAATGGGAAAAGTTCGTCCTCACCATGCAGGATCTTTCCACCCTGCCGCTCTATATCGACGATACCGGCGGCATCTCCATCGCCCAGATCGCCGCCCGCGCCCGCCGCATGAAGCGCGAAAAGAATATCGGGCTGATCATCATCGACTATCTCCAGCTGGTGGCGCCGTCGCGCAATCATGAGAACCGGGTGCAGGAAATCACCGAAGTCACCAAGGGCCTCAAGACCCTGGCCAAGGAGCTCGATATTCCCATCCTGGCGCTGTCGCAGCTCTCGCGCGGCGTCGATTCCCGCGACGACAAGCGCCCGGTGCTGTCGGACCTGCGTGAATCCGGCTCGATCGAGCAGGACGCCGACGTGGTGATGTTCGTCTATCGCGAAGAGTATTATCTGCACTCCAGAAAGCCGGAAGAAGGCGACCATGCCGAATTCATCAAATGGCAGCAAAAGATGGAGCGTGCCACCAATCGCGCCGAGGTGATGGTGGAAAAGCACCGCCATGGCGCCACCCGCTCCATCGAACTGATGTTCGAGGGCCAGTTCACCCGCTTCTCGAAC
>DATFFI010000096.1:0-2518 GCA_035250225.1 Rhizomicrobium sp.
CTTTGCCGCCACTGCTGAAGTCGTGGCGCTGGCCGGCGCCACTCCCGTTTTTGTCGATGTGCTGCCTGATACGTTCAACATGGACCCGGCCAGCCTGGAAGCCGCCATTGCACTGATGAAGCGTGACGGCACGCTGACGCCCAAGGTGGTGATGCCCGTCGACCTGTTCGGCCAGCCGGCCGATTATCGCGCCATCGAGCCCATCGCGCGCCGCGAAGGCCTGAAGCTGTTCTGCGACACAGCGCAGGGCTTTGGCGGCCTGCTGGACGGCAAGCGGACGGGCGCGATAGGCGATGCCGCCGCGACCAGCTTCTTTCCCGCCAAGCCGCTGGGCTGTTACGGCGATGGCGGTGCCATGTTCACCAATGATGATGGCCTGAAGGAACTGTTGCTCTCCCTGCGTATGCACGGGCAAGGCAGCGACCGCTATGAGCATGTCCATGTCGGCTACAATTCGCGCCTCGACACCATCCAGGCGGCCATCCTGATCGAGAAGCTGAAGATCTTCGAAGACGAGATCGACAAGCGCAACGCGGTGGCCAGGCGCTACAATGATGCCTTCGCCGGATCGAACCGCATGAAAGTGCCGGCCGTGATCGACGGTGCCACGTCGACCTGGGCGCAATACACCTTGCAGGTGGAAGACCGCGCCAAGTTCCAGGCCGACCTGAAGGCCGTCGGCGTGCCGACGGCGGTTTACTATCCCATCCCCCTGTCGAAGCAGAAGGCCTATGCACACTATCCTGCCGCGCCCACGCCGGTCAGCGAAGCGTTAAGCGCGACCGTGGTCAGCCTGCCCATGCATCCTTATCTGAAAGAAGCTTCCCAGGACCGTATCGTCGCCGAGGTGCTGGCTAGCGCCGGCTGAGCCAGGCCGATGGATGTTTCCCTTTTCGACTTCGACCTGCCGGACGAGAGGATCGCGCTGCGCCCCGCCAGTCCGCGCGACAGCGCCAGGCTGCTGGTGGTGCATGGCGATGGGCGGCTGGAGCATCGTCGGGTCCGCGATCTGCCGGAATATCTGGAGCCCGGCGACGCCCTGGTGGTGAATGACACGCGTGTGATCCCGGCGCGGCTGCATGGCTTGCGCCGGCGCGGCGAAACGGTCGCCAGGATCGAGTTGCTGCTGCATCGGCGCCTGGGCGATGACCATTATGCCGCACTGGCGCGCCCAGCCAAGAAGCTGGCGGTGGGAGACGCGCTGGAATTCGGGGATTTGTGCGCCCAGGTGGCGGCGCGGGGCGAGGCGGGTGAGGTGGAGATCATCTTCGCGGCATCCGGCGTCGCGCTGGATGCCGCGATTGCGGAGCAGGGCGAGATGCCACTGCCGCCCTATATCGCCGGCAAGCGGGCCACTGATGCGCGCGACAGCAACGACTACCAGACGATCTTCGCCCGGCATGCCGGATCGGCGGCGGCGCCGACGGCGGGATTGCATTTCACGCCAGCGCTCTTAAAGGCGCTTGCAGCCAAGGGCGTGGCGCGGGAAACCATAACCCTGCATGTCGGCCTGGGCACTTTCCTGCCGGTGTCGGTGCGCGATACGGCAGAGCATCGCATGCATGCCGAGCGCGCCGTGCTGACGGCCGCGGCTGCGGCGGGCCTCAACGCCGTCCATCAGGCAGGCAAACGCGTCCTGGCGGTCGGGACGACATCCCTTCGGACGCTGGAAAGCGCAGTTGGCACGGACGGCAGGCTCCAGGCCTATGAAGGCGACACCACCATCTTCATCACGCCGGGTCATGTCTTTCGTAGCGCCGATCTGCTCCTCACCAATTTTCACCTGCCGCGCTCGACTCTTTTCATGCTAGCCTGCGCCTACATGGGGCGCGAGATAATGCTTGCTGCTTATGCAGCGGCCATCCGGGAAGAGTATCGCTTCTATTCCTATGGCGATGCTTGCCTGCTATGCAGGCCCGCATGAGCGAATTCCGTCTCGAACTCGCGGCCACCGACGGCGCCGCGCGAACCGGCGTCATCCATACGGCGCGGGGCGAGATCCGCACGCCTGCCTTCATGCCGGTCGGCACCGCCGCCACGGTCAAGGCGATGTTGCCTGAAAGCATCCGCGAAACCGGCGCCGATATTCTTCTCGGCAACACGTATCACCTGATGTTGCGGCCGGGCGCCGAACGCATTGGGCGGCTGGGCGGCTTGCACAAATTCATGGGCTGGTCCCGTCCCATTCTCACTGACTCTGGCGGTTTTCAAGTGATGTCGCTGGCCGGGCTGCGGAAGGTCACCGAGGAGGGTGTCCGCTTTCAGTCGCATATCGATGGCCATCATGAATTTCTGTCGCCGGAGCGCGCGATGGAAATCCAGCGGTTGCTGGGATCGGATATCCAGATGGTGCTGGATGAGTGCCCCGCCCTTCCGGCCGAAAAGCCGGCGATCGAAAAATCGCTGGCCATGTCGATGCGCTGGGCGGCCCGGTCGAAGGCCGCCTTCGGAGAACAGCCCGGACGCGCCTGTTTCGGCATCGTGCAGGGCGGCACCTTCGCGGATTTGCGCCAGCGCT
>DATFFI010000097.1:0-12660 GCA_035250225.1 Rhizomicrobium sp.
GCTCGATACACCACCGGCTTGGCCCGTGCTGCCGCCGTTGCCGCCGTTCGCGTAGACGCCCGTACCACCCGCGCCGCCGGGTCCGGCCTGTGCCGGTGTCAGACTGGCGACGGTGGCGAGAATGAAGGTGCTGGCGCCCGCGAAGAACGCGGCACGGCGAGAACGAAGCTGCATGATTTTCCGCCCTATAAAGGCGCCCCCGGAAAATGTTGACGAAAGATACAGGGGTTCCGATGGGGGACAAAGTAGTTGTTCGGCGCGGATCGGCAAAAACGCGCGCGCGCAGAAAATGAAAGTCCCTTACAAGATTTCCTTACCCAACAATTCGTCCCGGCGTCGGGGCGGCGCACCGATCTGAAAAAGATTAGTGGTGCAAAGGGATAGATTGGTCGGAGAGAGAGGATTCGAACCTCCGGCCCCTACGTCCCGAACGTAGTGCTCTACCAGGCTGAGCTACTCTCCGATGCCATGTCATGGGGGGCACGCCCCCCGCGCGGGCGGCCCTTATAGCCATGCGCCCCCGCCCCCGCAACCGGCCCAAATTCCGGGCAAAAAGGCGGATTTCCGCCTCCTTAACCGACCCCGTGGGAGGCTGGGACATGCACCGGCCACTCAACCGCCTGCTCCTGGCCATCGGCCTCAGCTTCGTCCTGCTGGACGCAGCCTGGATCGGGCTCGGCCGTTTCGCCATCGACGCCCACAATTATGCCCTGGTGGCCCTGCTGATGCTGCCGCTGGCCGGCGCCGCGCTCTGGTACGACCGTCACCGCCATGAACCGAACCTGTCGGCCCTACTGGGCGTCGCCGCCTTCCTGGTGGTTTTCCCGGCCGCGGCCAGCCTGCTGTCCTATCTCGCGCTCACCGTCACCGGCCCGCGCATCGACAATCTGCTGGCAGAAGCAGATTTGGCGCTGGGATTCCATTGGACCGCGATAATGGTCTGGGCCTCGGAGCATTCCTTTCTCAACGCCATCCTGAACGCCGCCTATCTTTCGGTGATGCCGCAGACGCTGCTGTTGCTGTTTGTCCTGGGGCTGCGTGGGCGTCTGGAGGCGCTGTATGGCCTCGCCTTCACGCTGGCCTTCGGCGCCATGATGGCGATAGCGGTCTGGACCGCCTTCCCCTCCTTCGGCGCCTTCTCGGTCTTCGACCTGCCCGATGCGGTGGAAGCCAGGCTGGGACTGGTGCTGGCCGCCGATTACGGCGTCATCCTGACCCATATGCTGGAACATGGCCCGGGCTTCATCACGCCGACCGAAATCCGCGGATTGGTGGGCTTCCCCTCCTATCACACGCTGCAGGCGCTGGTGCTGTTCTGGTATGCACGCCAGGAACCCTGGCTGCGCTGGCCGTCGCTGGCGCTGAATCTGGTGGTGCTGGTCGCCATCCCGGTGCAGGGCGGCCATCACCTGGTCGACATGTTCGGCGGCATCGCCATCACCATCGCCGCCGTCTGGCTGAGCAGCCGCACCGTGGCCTGGGGCAAGCGTGTTGCCGGCGCGGTTCCGGCCCCGCTCCAACCCGCGCTCGCGACGCGTTGAATCCCGGCAAGGATGCCGCTATGACCTGCCCGCGGCGCAGCAGGCCGCCATACTGGGGCGTCGCCAAGCGGTAAGGCACCGGATTTTGATTCCGGCATTCGGAGGTTCGATCCCTCCCGCCCCAGCCAGTTTTATCCTTCATCGCCGGAGTTTGGTCGGGATCCCCCGCCGTTCGCTTACGCTCGCGGCGTTCGCCGCTCGAAATGGTCCGCAGGACCATTTCGTGGCCTTCGGCCAACGCGGCTCACCCCTCCCGCCCCAGCCAGCCGCCAACGTAAACGCGCGCTCCGCGCGCGCTTTACGTAGCGGCTGTCCCCCGGCTTGACCGGGGGACCCAGTTAAAGAATCCCCTCACAACCGCGCGATATCGCCCGTCTTCGCCGCCTTCACCAGATGCTCGGCGCAGCGATAGGCCAGGGCCGAAATGGTCATGGTGGGATGGTTGCGCCCGCCGGTGACCAGGCTCGATCCATCGACCACGATCAGGTTCGGCACGTCATGGGCGCGGTGATTCTTGTTCACCACCGACGATTTGGGGTCATTGCCCATGCGGCAGGTGCCGCGGGAATGCGAGCCGCCCCGGCTATCGTTGAGCTGGTCGGCCCAGACCTGGGTCGCGCCCGCCGCCTGCAGGATTTCCACCGAGCGGTCGATGAAGAAGCGCATCGCCCGGAAGTCATTCTCATGGCTGGTGCTGGTGATGCGCAGCGCCGGCAGGCCCCAGGCATCCTTCGTATCGGGATCCAGGTCGACCATGTTGGTTTCCAGCGGCAGCTGGGTGATGAAGTTGTTCAGCGTCATGCGCCGATTGGCCTGTTCGATCAGCGCCTTCTTGTAGCCGGCGCCCCAGCTGGGCCCGCCGCGCGGCCCGGCCAGGCCATACTGGATCGGCGACATCTGGCCCCGCGCCGTCATGCGGCCGCCGCCATAAAAGCCGCGGCCCTTCACGTCATTGGGTACATAGGACAGCATCGCCGCGCCGGTGACGCAGCCCTTATACTCGTTGAGCGGCTCGGAAAAGAGCGCCGAGGCGCCGCCGCCATTGCCGGTCATCAGATATTTGCCGACGATACCGCTGGAATTGGCCAGGCCCTGCGGGAAGCGGTTGGATTTGGACATCAGCAGCAGGCGCGGCGTCTCGGTGCCGTTGGCCGACAGCACGACGCATTTGGCCTTCTGGAAGACTTCGCGATTGCCGTTCCGGGTTTCGAAATAGGTGACGCCGGTGCAGCGGCCGGCGGCATCGACATTGATCTCGCGGACATAGGACCGGACGCGGATCTCGCAATTGCCGGTGGCGACGGCATTGGGCAACAGCGCCACCGCCGAGGAAGACCGCGCCTGCACCTGGCAGCCATAGCCCGAGCACATGCCGCAATTGATGCAGCCGCTGCGCCCGTTCAGGGGCGTGGTGATAATGGCCGCAACATTGGGCGTGACGGTGAGATTGAGCTTGGCGGCCGCCCGCTGCAGCAGTGCGCCCGAGCTTTTCAGCGGCAGCGGCTCGCAGGGATAGGGCTTGGACATGGGCGCGATCAGGGGCGTGTTCAAATTGGGCCCGCTGACGCCGATTTCCCATTCGGCCTGGGTGTAATAGGGCTCAAGCTCGTCATAGGAGATCGGCCAATCGGCGACGCCGGTGCCGGCCATGGTGCCGAAGCGCGATGCCTCGTCGAATTCCCAGGGCAAATGCCGCCAGGACGAAGCGCCATAGGTGACGGTGCCGCCGCCGACCACGCAGCCGTAACTATGGGTGCCGGGCATGGCCTTTTCGCTCGCGTTGCGGCGGAAGGTGTTCACATGCAGCCGGGAATCGGAAATCATCCGGTTGTCGTCAGTGGGGAAGCGGTTGACGAGTTCATCCTTGCTATAGTCCCGGTCATGGCCATAGCAGCCCCAGCCGCCCTGCTCCATCACGACGACCGAAAAGCCGGCCAGGGACAGTTGTTTGGCCATGACGGCGCCGGCGGCGCCCGAGCCGATGATCACGAAATCGACTTCATCCGTGGGACGGAATTTTTTCATCGCGGCCTCCCTTACGCCTTGTCATAGGCGCCGAACGGGGCGCGGAAATTCAAACTGTCGTCGAAGCCGATCTGTTTCCAGCCGAGTTTGCCGAAATTGCCGCCATGCTGCGGGGCGCTGAACATGCCCATGATGGTATGGTCGCGCACATTGCGGAAAAACGGCGTGGTCTCGATGCCGGTCAGGATCGCAAGCTGCTCGGCCACCGGCAGCGAACCCAGCGGCCTGCGAGCGGTCTTCACCGCCAGCTCGTCAAAGCCCTTGGTGTAGATCGCCTGCCGGTCGGCTGCGAAGGTCACCAATGCCAGATCGATGAAATAGACCACCTGCGCCTCGCGGGCGCCGGGCGTGTCGGTGGTGGGATAGATCTGCGCCGCCATGGCGTCGATCTCCGCCGCCTGGGATCGGGTGAAGAAGGTGAAGTTGCCCAGTTTCTGGGCCGCTTCCGCGGCGGCGACCTGCGCGGGCCAGTTGGCCACCAGCCAGGCCGCGCTGGAGGCGCTGAAGGACCTGAGAAGGAAACTCCGTCTGCTGTCACTCATGCACGCCTCCTTGCGTCCGCCGTAACGGCGATCCTATTTCTTGCTGTACTTCGTGATGCCGCGCGGCGCGACATTGAGCGCCGCCAGCAGCGTGCCGTCCGGCGTCACAACGACGCCCTCGCCCGCCCGATCGTCCGGCACAAAGCCGTCGGGCAGCGCCTTGGCGATGCTGCCGATCCAGATGCCCTTTTTCCAGCCGGGATGATTGGCGGGGCTGGAATCGGCATCGATGGCATGCAGCCGGTCGCCGGCAATGTAGACGCCGGAGGGTCGGCCGAATTGACGCCAGTCATCGACGAAGGCTCCGTCCTGGGTGAAGATCTGGATGCGGCTGTTGTTGCGGTCGGCGACAAACAGGCGGCCGGCCCGGTCCAACGCCAGCGCATGCGGCACGTTGAACTCGCCTTTGCCGGCGCCGGCCTTGCCCCATTGCTTGATGAATTTGCCGGTGCGGTCGAATTTCAGCACCCGCATGTTCAGATTGGCCGGGATCATACTGGAGGGGCCATGGCCATCGGCGACGAAGATGTCGCCATTGGGGGCAGTGACGACGTCACTGGGCGAACCGAAGCGGCTTTCATCATTGCCGCGCTGGCCGGCCGTGCCCAACCGCAGCAGCACCTTGCCGTCGGGCGACAGCTTGATGACCTGCACGCCTTTGCTGGCGTCCTTGCTGACGCCGCCATCGGTCACCCAGACATTGCCGGCACGGTCGACATGCAGGCCGTGCGGGAAGACAAAAAGGCCGGCGCCGATGCCACGGATGCTCCGGCCGGTCTTGGGATCGAGCAGCAGGATCGGATTCCTGTCGGAGCCGTCGCAATTATTGGCGCCGCAGCGATCGATGGCCCAGATCTCGCCTTTGGGACCGCGCTCGATGCCCGCCGAAGAGCCCCACTCGCCGCTCTCCGGTTTGGCCCACTGGTTTTGGGCGGCGCCATAGGGGGCGGGAATGTCCTGCGCCTGGGCGCCGACACTCAGAAGCAGAAACACAACCAATG
Source organism: Rhizomicrobium sp. (assembly GCA_035250225.1). Classification (GTDB taxonomy): domain Bacteria; phylum Pseudomonadota; class Alphaproteobacteria; order Micropepsales; family Micropepsaceae; genus Rhizomicrobium. Next base: position 5,110 of record DATFFI010000097.1, read on the forward strand.
CCAATCGCAAGAACGCCCCCCCGTAACGACGATTCCGTCTGGTCTTTTGCCAACGCTAGTCCCGTGGCGATAGCACGTCAAAGCATACTTACCCGTAGTGCGCTTCGCGCCCTTTATTAGGATTAAGCATGTCCCCGACTGTTCAGGAGAGCCGTGCCAACAAAGTCTGCTGCGACGCAGCATGGTCCAAGGGCCCATTTCCGGCAGGACGGTGACGTCTTTCATTCTGGCTCACCCGATCCGCGGGAGTTGATGCCACTCCGGCTTGACCGGGGGACCCAGTCGGCAATAGTCCGATCCTGTCCGGGACAATTGAAGGCATCATGCCGGTCATCAACACACGCTATCTTGCCATCGCACTGGTGCTGCTCGCCACGCAGGTGCTGACGCTGCATCTGCTGGGCCAGCCCTGGATGTCGGCCAGCGGGCAGATCCTGATCTGGGCGAACAGCCCGCTCAGCCCCGAGACCTCGCAGCAATTCGCCGACTGGTACAGCCTTTCGCATATCGTGCATGGGCTGCTCTTCTATGCGCTGCTTCGCCTCTGCTGCCCGCGGCTGAAGCTGGGCGTCTGGCTGCTGCTGGCGATGGGACTGGAGATCGCGTGGGAGATCGCCGAAAACACGCCGATGGTGATCGAGGCCTATCGCAAGCAGGCATTGGCGATCGGCTATACCGGCGACAGCATCCTCAATTCCCTGATGGACACGCTGATGATGGCGCTGGGCTTTCTCTTCGCCAGCCGGGCGCCTGCTGGTGTCAGCATCGCCCTGGGGCTGGGGCTGGAACTTCTGGCGGGGTTCGCGATCCGGGACAACCTGACGCTCAACATCCTGAATTTTCTTATTTCCGTCCCATTCATAGAAAAATGGCAGGCCGGATATGCCCTGACGGCAGTGTTTCTGGCCCCCGGGCCGCTCGGCTCACAGCGCGACATTCCTGCTCTTGCCCCTGCGGCGAAGCTGGCGGACAAAGCACCCATGACGCGCAATCTCCCGGCCGCCCTGGCGTTCTGCCTTCTGGCCCTGCCCGCGATGGCCGAGGCGCGCGTGGTGTTGCAGAACGCCTGGTTCCGCGCCCTGCCCGCGGGTCTTCCCGCCGGCGGCTATTTCACCTTGCGCAACAATGGCGCGCAACGCGTCGTGCTCACCGGCGCACAAAGCGCGGCCTGCGGCATGCTGATGCTCCACCAGAGCAGCAACAGCGGCGGCACATCTTCCATGGCGCATGTGACCTCGGTCGATGTCCCGGCCGGCGGCAGCGTCGCTTTCGCGCCCAACGGCTATCACCTGATGTGCGCGGAGCCGAAGCCCGAGATGAAACCCGGCGCCAGCGTGGCGGTAACGCTGCTGTTCCAGAGCGGCGAGAAGCTGACTGCGAATTTTGCGGTGCGTAACGCAGCGGGCCGTTGATGCTTCGCATCGACCTTTCGCCCACCGCACGGCGGATGCTTCATGTCGCGCCGCGCAATGCGGCGCTTGCGCGTTCCGGAATTGCGGGCCTTGGTGCTAGCCAAATCGCTTGTCGAGGCGGCCGAGGATTTCCTCGGGCGTGAAGCCCAGTGCCGACAATCTTCCGCAGCGCGAGAACATGGCCAGGCCCGACAGCGCGGCCGCCATCAGCACGACATCGCACTGGCTCTGGCGGCTATCGGACGGCAGGCCGCTGGCATCGGATAGCGCCTTCAGCGCGGCGATCAGGCGGCCATTGAACAGGCGTTCGGCCTCGCTGTTGCCGCCCTCGGTCAGGGCGCCGGAGGCGGCGGCGATGGTTTCGGTGCCCTTGAGCAGGGAAAGCGCAGCGGCGCTGGCGGCGGGCAGACCCTGCGCCTCCCGCATCACCCGCGCCAGGCGGCCAAGATCGTCCGCCGCCAGCGCCAGCAGCAATTCATCCTTGGAACGGAAATAGCCATAGAGCGCGGCGGGGGCGAAGCCGGCTTCGGCGGCGACGCCGCGCAGCGACAGATCGCGGGCACCGGCCTTGGCGGCAACACGGCGGGCAGCTTCAAGAATGGCTGTGCGCGACGCGGCCCGGGCCGCCGCGCGGCTGGTACCCGGTATTTTCTGTGCCGCCTCCGCCATGACGGCAGCATAGGTGATTCGTGCACAGCACTGAATCCGGTAGTTCGAGAAATCTCGAGCCCGGCACTTTCGCCGGGCGACCTTCAGCATCCGCCGGCTTTCTCCCCCCGCGAGCGAAGCGACCAACGGGGGGAGATGTCCGCCGGCAGGTCGCGCAGCGACGCGCTTTCCGTAAAAGACTGGAATACTCAACTATCGCGGGTGCGCCCCCCGGTAGACCTTGATCAGTGCGTTCAACTCGGCGATCGCCTTCTCCTTGGCGGCCTGGCTGGCGGCCACCTTCGCCAGCGCCACCTGGCGCACGCCCGGATCGAGCGGCGCCGCGGGCGTGGCCGCCTTGGTCTTGGCCTCGAGATCGCTCGCGATGCAGGTCTGGTAGACATCCGACTGGTCACGGAATGCGACGACCTGGGTCCGGAGCGCCACGATCTGCTGCATGGTGGTGGCGCCGTTGATCGGGCCCGGCGGCGCGGGCTCCGTGCAGACCGCGCCTTGCGCCCAGGCGGGCGTCAGCGCGGGCGCTGCGCCGGCCAGTAGACAAGCCGCAATCCATTTCTTCAACATTGCTTCCTCTTCCCGAACCCCAACGCCGGGAGTGAAGCAGAACCCCAGAAAGCAGGCCAGCGTTCAGGCGGCCTGGATGGGGTCCCTGCGCTCAAAAAATCGGTCGGTAAAACGCGCGAAAAGCCCTGTCAGCATAAGGATCAAACTCAATTCATAAAACAGGTCCGGACGATGCGGGCCCGAGATGTGCGCCAGGCCGATCAGGCTGTAGCAGAGCCAGAAGTAGATGGCCGCCACGCCCAGCATGGTGCGGCAGGCCCTGGGCCCAATCTTTTCGCAAAGACCGCGGCTGACGGAAGCCGCCATTACCAGTGTCACGCTGCCGGTGAAAAACACGAACATGGTCGTGCCTGCCGTGATGCCCGCCGGACGTACACCATCGGGCACCGCGAACAGGTTGGGAAGCAGGATGAAGGCGAAGTAGACGCCCATGGCGCCGCAGAATCCCTGCAGCAGCGGACGGCTCTTGTCGGCCAGAACATGGAAGAGCGGGACCAGCCGGCCCAGCGGCCCGGCAACCAGCGCCGCGAAGAACAACAGGCTGTTGAAGCGCCAGACCAGCTGGGTGGCCAGGCCAAGCGCGTTGCCGTCCGAATAGTTCAGCACCAGGCCCGCCAGACCGACGCAAAGCGCCGCCAGCGCCATCACCAGCGGCGCCGTCAGGCGGACGGGATGGGTGGGAACATGCGCGCTGCTGTCGAGGACGACCATGGTGATCCGGTTCGAGGGTTACCGGACTCAACGCAAATGCGGCCCAAAAGTGCCTTTTATTGATTTACCCCTATCCGTCACAGCTCGGGTCGCCTACGCCCGGCCGCTCGCCCAAGCTCGCGGCGTTCCTCGCTCGAAATGGTCCACTGGACCATTTCGTTCGCTTCGCGAACCGCTCCTCACCCTCGCTGCGACACCTTCCCCCTTCCTGATGCTTCGCATCGAAGGGGGAAGGAAGTTGGCGGATGCTGCGGGTCGCGGCGCGAAATGCGCCGCTCGAGTCCTATTTCCTGAGCGCTACAGCGAAACCCTCAACCGGAACACCGGATTCCCGCCGCGGCGCCGCTTCCAGCAGGCCGGCGATATCCAGCCCGGCGGCTCGTGCGGTTTCGCGCAGATAGGCTTCGCTGTGGCGCCAGCGCCGCTTGGGGCCCAGCTCAAAGCCGCGCACTGCCTTTTCCACCGTGAACAGGAAGAAGCCGTCCGGCGCCAGCCGCCGCGCCGCAGCCCGGAAGACCGCCGCCAGATCGCCCAGATAGACCAGCGTGTCGGCCGCCAGGATCAGGTCATGGAGCGGCCCCGCTTCCGCCAGGGTTGTTTCCAGGTCGGCGACCGCCAACTGGTCATAGATGCCCCGCGCCCGCGCCTTTTCGATCATGGAAGGTGACAAATCGATGCCGGCAAGATGCGCGGCGAGCGGCTTGAAGACTTCACCGGCCAGCCCGGTGCCGCAGCCCAGATCCAGGATGCGCATCTGTTCGCGACCGGGAAGCACCATCATCGCCAGCCCCAGCAGGATTTCCGGCGCGGCGTAACCCAGATGCTGGCGCATGCGCGTGTCATAATCGGCGGAGAACTGATCGAAGAGGTGACGGACATAACCGGGATCGGACCGGTTGGCCTGCGCGATCGCATCTGCCCATTGCCGCAAAGCGTCGCTTTGGGGCGTCTCTTCCAGCGTATCCAGCATCTCCAGCGCCTTGCCGGCCTCGCCGGCTTCAAGCCAGGCCTGGGCCGTCAACAGGCGGGCGCGTTCATTGTCGGGATCCAGGCGCAAGGCGCGCTGGAATTCGGCAATGGCGGTGGGAAGCAGTTGCGCCGCCAGCAATGCTTCGCCCAGCGCCACCAGCACCGGCGCCACATGCGGATACAGCGATGCCGCTTCGCGCGCTTCGCTCAATGCGCCCGGTATATCCTTCGCCGCCAGCAGCGCCTTGACCAGCGTGACCAGCGCCAGCGCGCCGCCGCGTCCGGCCGCCAGCCTTGCACGCAAGGCGGCAGCGGCTTGCGCCGCGCGGCCGGAGGCGATCAGCGCTTCGGCGGCTTCAATGGGATCCCCACCTTCCATTTCAAAAACGTCAAGCAAGCAGACAGAGCCCGTTGTTCAGCACCACCGTGCCGGGCCGTTCCTTCACCGTGGCGCGGAAGGAAATCGTGTTGCCGTCGGCCCAGATTTCCACCGCCAGGGTTTCGCCGGGAAAAACCGGCCTTGAAAAGCGCACATCGAATTGCCGGATCCGTTCAGGCGCATAGCCCGCAACGGTGGAAAGAACAGCGCGGCAGGCCGTGCCGTAGGAGCAGAGCCCGTGCAGGATCGGCCGGGGAAAACCCACCGCCTGCGCCAGTTGGGGATCGCGGTGCAATGGATTGCGATCGCCCGACAGGGCATAGAGCAGCGCCTGGTCGGCACGGGTGTCGCAGTCCTTCACCAGGTCCGGCGTGCGTTCGGGGATTTCATGCAATGGCGGCCCGCCCTGCGGCTTGCCGCCGAAGCCGCCATCGCCGCGGGCGAAGATCGAGCTGACGATGGTGAAAAGCTTCTCGCCGCTTTTCGCCTCGCGCGCCACCCGCTCCTGGATCAGCACCGCGCCCTTGCCTTCGCCCTTGTCGAGAATGTCGAGATAACGTTCATCGGCCAGGATCTCGGCGGCGGCGGGAAGCGGCTTGTGGATGGTGATGCGGCGCTCGCCATCCACCACCATCATGAAATTGATGCTGGATTTTTGCGGCATGCGCTGGCGTTCCGGCGGCGCTTCGCCGCGGCCGATCACCGAGGCGAAGGTCGGCGGCACTTTCAGGCCGGCATTCTCATAGACAAAAGGCAGTTCATTGGCGTCGAGCGGATCGCGGCCGAAGCCCACGCCCAGCGCATAGAGCATGACGTCCTTTTCGTCATAGCGCACGGCCAGGCCGGTGGCGCCGGACTGCATCATGTCGTCATAATCGATGGGCATGGCCGCCTCATGTTTGTCGCAGCGACCCTAGAGCATGATCGCGCTTCGTTGAAGCGTGATCATGCTCCAGTCCTTTGCTTTGTCGCGCAATTTATCCGATAACCGCTCCACATTTTTCGGATTGCGCTCCCGCGTTTCGCCGCCTTGGCACAAAGCTATCTGGCGTGCTTGGATCGGCCCATGAGCGATACTCGACCACCGGCGCGCGGCGGCCGCGGCTGTCTCTGGGGCTGCCTGGGCGTGGCGGCGATCGTCCTGATGCCGCTGCTGTTCGCCTGGGGCTATACCGCCTGGATCGTCTATACCGGCTTCCGCGAAAACCCGATGATGCGCACCGCGGTCGAGATGGCGCAGCGCGACGGCCTGGCGCAGCAGGCGCTGGGCCCGGACATCGCGGTGGTCGGCGTGGCCAACAGCATCTTCTCCTTCATGCCGGGCATGGGCATGCGCAACGGTTATTTGCTGGAACTGTCCGGCGCCAAGGGGCGCGGCACGCTGGAAGTGACTTCGCATGGCCGCGGCGCGGCGCTGAAAATCGACAGCATGATCCTCACCGGGCCCGACGGAAGCCGCTATGATCTGCTGGCCGACAAAATCCTGTCCGCACCGGACGGCAGCATCTGAGGAAATGCCATGAGACACGCCCGTGGACGCCGCCGTGGCGGCCGTCAGCGCGAAATAGTCTTTATGAAGCCCGAATGCGCCGCGCTTCCGCGTCGGCATGGGTGAGCGGCAGCGGATTTTTTTCCAGGCAGCGGCGGGCCGCGTCATAGCCTTCCGCAATCGCCTGGTCGAATTTGGCCCAGTCGCCCAGCCCGATCGACGGCATCGGCGGTTCGATCAGATAGTCGCATTGCTCGCGCACGATGCGGCGCTGCGCTTCCGACCCCACCGTGCCCGAGCGCATCAGGATGGAAATGATCGACGGATTGCCGCGCATGCCCTGCCAGAGCAGCCGCCACCAGGGCCGTTCGCCATAACGCTCGTCGCCGGCCTGCAGGTCGATTTCACCCGTAATGTCGCAGGCGATCACCGGACCGGCCGCCATCGCCTGTTCCCGCATCACATCGACCGGCAGATTGTTCATCACCCCGCCATCGACCAGCAGATGGCCGTGATAGGTCACCGGCGGCATGATCCCCGGCAGCGCCACCGAGGCGCGCAAGGCCCGCCACAGCCGCCCCTGGCGATGGACATGGATGCGGCCCGAGGTGAGATCGGACGACACCGCGAAGAAGCTTCGCGGCAATTCCTCGATGCAGATATCGCCGAAATGCTCCCTGAGCCGGCGCGAAACCTTCTTGCCCTTGACCAGGGCGATCAGCGGCAGGGTGAAATCGGACAGCGGCTTGTCGCGCACAAAGACGGCGCGCATCCGCTCGGTCAGTTCCTCCACGCCCCATTCATGGGCCAGTCCCGCCGCGATGATGGCGCCCATCGAGCTGCCGCCCAGCCGGTCGAACGGCACATTCGCCTCCATCAGCGCCTTGATGATGCCGATATGGGCGAAGCCGCGGGCGCCGCCGCCTGCCAGCACCAGGCCGACAGCGCGGCCGGAGATGAAACGCGCGACGCGGGCAATGTCCTTGGAATGGTTGTTGCGGATGTGATGATGGGTGTCGAACAGGCCGGTGCGGGTGGAAAAATGCTCCGGCAGGCGCAAGGGTCCCTTGTCGGGTTGCAGCAGCAGCAACTCCGGCAGGCCTGAGGCGCGCTCCTTGAAGGCCGGCAAGTCGAGCGGCCGCGGCGGCAAGGGCCGATCGGCGCGGGCCAGCAAATAGATGCGGTCGGCCTGGCGCAGGCAAAGCTGCGTCCAGGCGCTTTCGGGCGCATCGCCGCGATAGAAAACCACGTCATGCGCCTGCTCGAAGGTGTTGAACCATTCGGCATCCTGGTCGGCGGCGCTGCTGTCGAGCACGGCGGCGCGCGAGCCCGTTTCGCGCAGAGAATCCGCCAACCGA
>DATFFI010000098.1:0-5026 GCA_035250225.1 Rhizomicrobium sp.
CTGTGGTGCCAGAAGCACCTTGCGGGGCAGAACGCCCGTTGCCTGGTGGTCAATAGCGGCAACGCCAACGCCTTTACCGGCCGGGTCGGCTTCGAAGGTGTCACCGAGATTGCCGACAGCGCCGCCGCCATCGTGGGTTGCAGGCCGTCTGAGGTCTTCATGGCTTCGACCGGCGTCATCGGCGAGCCGCTGCCGACCGCCAAGATCACTGCGGTGTTATCCAGGCTGGTGGAGCAGGGCGCGGCCGGCAACTGGCGCGCCGCCGCTGACGCGATCATGACCACCGATACTTTCCCCAAGGCTGCCACCGCCACCGCGAACATCGACGGCGTCAAAGTGACGATCAACGGCATCGCCAAGGGCTCGGGCATGATCGCGCCCGACATGGCGACCATGCTGTCCTTCGTCTTCACCGATGCCAACCTGCCGGCCGGCGTGCTGCAGGAATGCCTCAACGCCGGTGTCGGTCCCAGCTTCAATGCCATCACGGTGGATTCCGACACCTCGACCAGTGACACGCTGATGCTGTTCGCCACCGGCAAGGGCGCCAGGCATGCGGCCATTACCAAGGCGTCGGACAGGAAGCTGGTCGATTTCCGCAGGCAGCTCGATGCGCTGCTGCTCGACCTGGCGCTGCAGGTGGTCAAGGACGGCGAGGGCGCGCAGAAGCTGATCCGTATCGACGTCACCGGCGCTGAGACGGACAAGGCCGCCAAGCGCATCGCGCTCAGCATCGCCAATTCGCCGCTGGTGAAGACGGCGGTGGCCGGCAACGACGCCAATTGGGGCCGGGTGGTGATGGCGGTGGGTAAGGCCGGCGAGAAGGCCGACCGCGACCGGCTGAAGATTTCCTTCGGCGGGCATGTGGTGGCCGAGAAGGGCGTGCGCGCCGCCAAATACAACGAAGCCACCGCCACCAAGGCCGTGTCCGGACGCGAGGTCGAGATCGCCGTCGATCTGGGAATCGGCAAGGGTGCAGCCCGCGTGTGGACCTGCGACCTCACGCACGGCTACATCGATATCAACGGCTCTTACAGAAGCTAGACGCGCGATCCTTTTGCGCCTTGGCGTCGGCTTAGCCAGCCTTGCAAATTGGCTCCCGTGATGGTGTCGCCGCCTTAGCTGAGCAATCCGTCATGCGAGCGAAGCGTCCAGGGTGATCTCGGCGCCCTTGAAGAGCTTGGAGACCGGGCAGCCGGCCTTGGCTTTGGCGGCGCATTCGTCGAACTTGGCCTTGTCGGCGCCGGGAATTTTCGCCTTCAATGTCAGATGGATCTTGGTGATCGAAAAGCCGTCACCATCTTTCACCAGGTTCACGTCGGCCTTGGTGTCCATCCGCTCGGCGGTCATGCCGGCTTCACCCAGGATCGCCGACAGCGCCATGGTGAAGCAGCCGGCATGGGCCGCGCCCAGCAATTCTTCCGGATTGGTGCCGGGACCGCCTTCAAAGCGGGCCACGAAGCCGTAAGGATGGTCCTTCAGCGCGCCGCTCTTGGTCGAAAGTGCGCCGATGCCGTCCTTGAGGCCGCCTTTCCAGGTGGCGGTGCCATACGTGCTCATGCAAAATTCTCCCTGATAAAAAAGCCCATTCGACGTTTTCGTGGTCGCGCGGCCAGACGGAAAACCGCTCGGTCATCTCGCTGAACGAGACGCCCTCGCACTTTATCCTGGCCGTCGCTCCGATTGGTGGAAGAGTCGCCGCAAATCCCCTATATGGCAAGAACTCCTTAACCCTGTCCCTTAACCCCGATGGAACCGGAGAGACGCCACCATGGCCGCAACGCATCCTCTTGTCCTTGTGGCGGCGGTGGCGTTGCTCGACCCGGATGGCCGCGTGCTGATTGCGCAACGTCCCCCGGGCAAGGCGATGGCGGGGTTATGGGAATTTCCGGGCGGCAAGATCGAGGACGGGGAGTCTCCGGAGGAGGCGCTGGTGCGCGAACTCCAGGAGGAGCTTGGCATCGCGGTGAAGCCACCCTGTCTCGCGCCGTTCACCTTTGCCTCGCATACATACGAAAGCTTTCGCCTTTTGATGCCGCTCTTTGTCTGCCGGCGGTGGGACGGGATGCCAACACCGCTGCACCACGCCGCGCTCAAATGGGTCCGGGCCAAAGACCTGGTCGCAAAGCGGGACGAATTTCCCATGCCCGAAGCCGATCTGCCGCTTTTGCCCATGTTGCGCGATCTTTTGTAGCCGATACCTCCGGCGCAACGGCGATAGAGTATGCCCTGATCGGTACCATCATCTCGATCGTGATCGTCACTTCGGTGACGTCGATCGGCACCAATCTTGCGAGCTTCTTCACGTCCGTTGCGACCGGCCTGCGCTAGCCGGGCTTTTCGCCCGCAGATATTTCCTTTGTATCCAACGCATCCGCCAGGCGCGCCTTGGCGCTGCCCGGTTTGAGCGGCTGTTGCTGGCTGGCATGCGGCGACCAGCCGGTGAGGAATATCGTTTCAAACGTGGCGACCAATTTGCCCTCTGTGCCATGCGCCGCGGTGTAATGCGCCAGCGTCGCCGCCAGCGTGTCGCGGCGTAGGATATTTCGCGCCCGTCCGGACAGCACATTGGTCAGGCCGTGCGCGCGCAGGTCGCGCGCCAGCGCCGGAAAGTCGCTGTAACGCACGGTCAGGCGCTCGACATCCGCCACCGGCAGAGCGAAGCCGGCGCGTGAGAGCAGGGCCCCCAGGTCGCGGACATCGGCAAAGGGCGAGACCCGTGGGCTGATGCCCCCCCTTGTCTGGCTTTCGCCATACGCAAAAGCCTCGCGCAATTCCTTCAGCGTGCCGCCGCCCAGCAGCGCCCCCAGGAACAGCCCGTCGGGCTTGAGCGCGTGGCGGATCTGCGTCAGCGCGCCCGGCAGGTCATTGATCGCCTGCAGGGAATAGAGGCTGACCGCCAGGTCATACTCGCCGGGCGCCTCCAACTGTTCCATCGCGTTGTAGCGGCCCAGGCTCCAATGGGCCGCGAAAGGCCGCACGGCCTCCGGAATCAAATTGTTTGTTTGCTCGCCTCCGCTCGTATGGCTTGTTTGCTCGCCTCCGCTCGCGGGGGGGCCGATCCAAAGCCCCTGTGCGAACCGCCGGGTCACCGCCGATAGCCGGTCAACCAGGCCTTCCAGCGCCGCGGCGTGGAGAAAGCGGTCGCCCTGGAGGCGGGCCGCACGTTCCTGTGCGCGAGCGGCGGCGGCGAAATCGAAAAGCGACGTCATTGCGCTAAACTAGCCCACATGACGGGGACTTTGAAAAGCATCGGGAAAAGCGTGGGTGGCGGCATGCTGGAGCTTCTGTTCCCGCAAGCATGCGCCAATTGCCGGGAGCCGGTGGGGGGAGAGGGCGGCTTCTGCGCTGCCTGCTGGGGTGGGCTGCATTTTCTCGACGGTCCTTCCTGCGTCTGTTGCGGCACCCCCTTCGCGATCGATCCCGGCATCGGCAGTCTTTGCGCCGCCTGCCTGGCGCGGCCGCCGTCATTCTCCCGGGCACGCGCCATCCTGTCCTATGACGAGGAGAGCAAGAGCGCGATCCTGGCGCTCAAGCATGCCGACCGCCTTGAACTGGTGCCGGGCTTTTCCCGCTGGCTGGGCCGGGTGGGGCGTCCACTGCTCGAGGATTGCGAGATGATTGTGCCGGTGCCGCTGCATCGCAGCCGTCTTTGGCTGCGGCGCTACAACCAATCGGCGGAACTGGCCCGGCGTCTTGCGCGGGACTGGAACCGCGGCTTCGAACCTCTGGCTTTGGTGCGCAGCCGCCGCACCGCCAGCCAGGGCGAAATGCCTTCGGCGCGGGCGCGGCGGCGCAATGTCCTGGCGGCTTTCCAGGTTCCCGATCCCGCTCGTGTCCGGGGCCGGAAGATTCTGCTGGTGGACGATGTCCTGACCACGGGAGCCACCGTGGAGGCCTGTGCCCGGGCGTTGCGGCGCGCCGGCGCGGTCGACATAGCGGTTTTGACCCTGGCGCGCGTTGTTAAGGCGTCAGAGGCTCTTATATAGGGGAGCGTCGGCCCCACGAAGTGTGAAGCGGTTCGCGCCTTTAGTTCAAAAGGGGCCGCGCGACCATTAGAGTAAGCCCCATGAAGCGGATTCGTGTCTACACCAGCCAGATTTGCCCCTATTGCGTGCGGGCCAAGACGCTTTTGAAAAAGAAGGGCGCCGCGTTCGAGGAGATCGATATCTCGGTCGATCCGGCCGCGCGCCAGGAGATGATGGCCCAGTCCGGCGGCGCCCGCACGGTGCCGCAGATTTTCATCGGCGACACCCATGTCGGCGGCTGCGACGAACTCTATGCGCTGGAGCGCGAAGGCAAGCTCGATCCCTTGCTGGCCTAACCAGGAGCGACCGGAAACCCGAGCGCAGCGAGGGCCTTCCGGCGCGACCAAATAGAGAGCGACCGGAAACCCGAGCGAAGCGAGGCGCGCGAGGGCCTTCCGGCGCGACCCAAAATAATCCGTCTGGACAATTCCCAGCCGCACCATGAAAGTGGCGCAAACACCGGAGGATTGGCCCCATGAAGAAGATTTTGATCGCTGCCGCCATTCTGGCCGCCACCCCTGTCCTGGCGCAACCCATTCCCACCATCCTGCCCAATCCCACCCAGGCCGAAGGCACTGCGCCGCGTCCGGAACGTGGCCGCGGCATCCCCACGGCGCTGGCCATCGAAGCCGCGACCACCGCCAACGACACCTGCAAGACCAATGGCAACATCACGACCACTGTGGTCGTGGACAGCGAAGGCACGCCGATCGTCGTCATTTCCAATGATGGCGCCCGCGCCATCACCCAGCGTATCGCGCAGGGCAAGGCGATGATCGCGCTCAAGACCAAGGGGGCTTCCGATCCCGCTATCGCCGGCAAGGTTGATGCCGCGATCACGGGTCCGCTGGGCGTCGCCCGTCCGGGCGGCTTCCCGCTGATGGCCGGCGCCGATGTGGTCGGGGCCATCGCGGTCTCGGGTGCGCCCTCGGGTCAGGCTGACGAAGTCTGCGCTCGCGCCGCCATCGCCAAGATTCAAGCCCGCATCAAGTAATGAT
>DATFFI010000099.1:0-7151 GCA_035250225.1 Rhizomicrobium sp.
CTCAGGCTCGCTTGACTATTTTGTATTGCTCGACGGACCGCCTCAGTCGTCGTGGCGCTGCCGTGAAGTATCTGTCCCATAACTCGTCCCTCCGCAGATCGTGGTACAATGAACCATGACTCTTCGGGACTAAACACCTAGAACAAACGCGGCCGCGCTGGTCCAACCCGCACACAGCACGACCACCGCCCAGGCCGGAGCCCGCGACCAGAGCAGCAGCCCCAGTGCCGCCAGCGCGATGCCGGCATCGACGGGTGAAAAAACCGCGCTGGTCAGCACGGGTGAATAAAGCGCCGCGGCCAGCAGGCCGGTGACGCCGGCATTGGTTCCCAGGAAGGCGGCGCGCAGGCCCGGACGCGCCAGCGCCATGCGCCAGAGCGGCCAGCCGCCCGACACCAGCAGCAGCGACGGCAGATAGATCGCGAAGAGGCAGAGCAGCGCTCCGCCCCACCCCGACAGCACGGCGCCGAGAAAGGCGGCAAAGGAGAATAACGGCCCCGGCATCGCCTGCGCCGCGCCATAGCCCGCCATGAAGGTGTCGTTGCCGATCCAGCCCGGCGTCACCACCGCGCCCTGCAGCAACGGCAGCACGACATGGCCGCCGCCGAACACCAGTGAACCGGCGCGATAGAAGGCGTCGAACCGCGCCAGCGACGGATCGAACGCCGCCAGCACGGGTAAGACGATCAGCAGGGCCGCGAAGAGCAGCAGCGGCAGCCAGGCACGCCCCGGCACCGAAGGCAGCGCATCCGCTGCGGCTTCATCCGGCTTCAGCATCGCAAAGCCCAGCAGCGCCGCCAGCAGCAGCGCGCCGACCTGGCCCAAAGCGTTGGGAAGAAATAGCGCGATGGTGGCGCAGAGCGCCGCGATCGACAGACGGGGAAAATCCGGCGTCAAAGTTCTGGCCATGCCCAGCAGCGCCTGCGCCACCAGCGCCACCGCCGCCAGCTTGAGGCCATGTATCCAGGGCGCATTCGCGATGGTCTGGCCGGAGGCGAGGAAGAAGGCGAACAGCACCATCGCCAGGCCAGAGGGCAAGGCGAAGCCGATCCAGGCGGCCAGCAGGCCGGGCATGCCCGCGCGCATCTGGCCCAGCGCCATCGCCACCTGGCTGGAGGCGGGACCGGGCAGGAACTGGCAGAAGCCGACAATCGCGGCATAGGCATGCTCGTCCAGCCAGCGGCGGCGTGTCACGAATTCGGTGCGGAAATAGGCGATGTGGGCCACCGGCCCGCCAAAGCTGGTCAGGCCCAATCGCAGGAAAATGGTGAAGACCTGAATCATGACTTCGCCGCGTCCATCACGCGCCGCGCCCGCAAATACATCTCGGTACTGCGCGCCGTGAACAGGGCGGCGGTGAAGACGATCAGCGCGTCGGTGATCAGCAGTACGTCGAGATGCCAACCTTCCAGCCGCATGCCGGTATTGAGGCCGCTGCGTCCCAGGATCAGCGCCAGCATGATCAGGACCGCCGCCTGGCCGCCCTGCACCATCAGCGTGCCGTCTTCGGGATGGACCTCGATCTTCATGCTACGCGCGGAATACCAGCCCGCCACCGCGCCCAGCACGCCCGCGACGACCAGGATCGCCCATTCGGACAAGGTGAAAGTGCGCGAGACGCCGGGCACCGGCGACCAGAGCACCAGCGCCGCCACCAGCCCCAGCACGACCGGGCGGATCCAGAGGCGCGTCAGCTTCAGAGGTTGCGGCCGCGCCAGTTTGCGCATCCGGAAATAGAGGATCGGAATCAGGATCAGGAACGGCAGGAAAGGCAGAAACGGCGCGAGCGGATGATCGGGCGGCATGGCGCGAAATTACACGATTTCTTCATCCACGAAAGCGCGGCCCTGGCGGTCCTCGATTTCGACGATCCAGAGATCGGGATCGAATTTCACCTGTTTGTCACACCATTCGGCGGCGCGCGCTTCGGGGCCCCAGTCGCTGAGGGGCCGCGCCCAGGCCAGCTTGCCGTCGCCCATGCGCACCTGGTTGAGCACCAGCGCCGTGCCGTCCAGCCGCGACAGGCGCAGGAGGATGGCGCCGGCTTCCTCCGCGCCCTTGCGGACAATGAAGGCAGACGCGCCGGCGACTTCCGCGCGGCGGATAAGCGCCCTTACAAATATTCCGGCTTTCAGGCGTGGCGTTGATTCCATCACGCTCTTCTAACTCAATTGTCATGGCCCGGCCCTCTATCTGTTGAAGAGGGGCGGGCCATCCAGGGCAACCAGTGCGCTCTACGATCCCTGGATGGCCCACGTAAAGTGGGCCATGACAAGTTGGGCTAAATTTCGAGACGAATAACAGTACAGGGCGCTACGCCGCGCCGCGAAACGGCAACACCGTAGCGCCTTGATCCAGCCTGGTGCCGTCGGCCGCCACCGCCGCATGCGGCAGCCTGACTGTCACGGCGGTGCCTTCGCCCAGCACCGAGGCCAGCATCGCCTCGCCGCCATGCAGCCCCGCCAGCGCCTTGACCAGCGACAGGCCCAGGCCGGTGCCGCCTTTGCCCGGCGATGCCGCCTGTTCATAGGGCTTGCCCAGCCGGGCCAGATCTTCCGCCGCGATGCCGGTGCCGGTATCGGCCACGATCAGCAGCACGGCGGCGCCCTCGGTCATGGCGCGCACCGCGACTTCGCCGCCGGGCGGCGTGAATTTGATGGCGTTGGACAGAAGATTGACAAGAATCTGCTTGACCGCGCGCTTGTCGGCAAAGGCCAGCTTCGCCTGCGGCGTGACGGACACCTTCAGGATGATTCCGGCCCGCTCCGCCGCCAGGCTGACAAAACGCGCCGCACCCTGCGTTGCCTCGCCCAGCTCGAACAATTCTTCATAGAGATCGAACTTGCCCGCCTCGATCTTGGACATGTCGAGCAGGCCGTTGATCAGCTCCAGCAGATGGCTGCCGCTTTCATGGATCAGTCCGGCATATTCCTGGTAGCGAGGGCTTCCCAGCGTCCCGAACATTTCCCGCTCCATCACTTCGGAAAAGCCGATGATGGCATTCAGAGGCGTGCGCAGCTCATGGCTCATATTGGCCAGGAAGCGCGACTTGGCCAGGGTGGCGGCTTCTGCCGCCGCGCGCGCGGCGCGCAGGACTGCCTCTTCTTCCTTCCAGGCGCTGATGTCGCGGATCACCGCCACGATGTCGCCGCCGCCCTCGGAACCGATCGGCGTGCGGGCGGCGCGCACTTCACTCCAGACCTGATGGCCGGCCGCATGCAGCAACCGCGCCGGGGCCGCGCCCGGCCGGCCGAAATAGCTGGCGTCGCGGAACACGGCCTGGATCCCGGCCAGGTCCTCCGCATGCACCAGGTCCATCGGAGTGAGGCCTTCCAGCTCGGCCGGCAGGCGTCCCAGCAGGGGCAGGCTGGCGGCATTGGCGGAGCGAATGCGGCCATCGGGGGCGTGGCGGGTAATAAGATCCGCCGCATGCTCGGCCGCCAGCAGACCCGGCAGGACCGGTTCGGGCCGATCCGTTGCCGGCAAAACGCGGTCCAGGAGGCCCGACAGCAGAGCCCTGATCCTCATCCGGCGGTTTGTGTTAATGCCCATTAAGCTTTCAAGCCGAGTTTTTCGGAACAAAGGGAGTTTCACGTCACAAGCTTTAACGAAATCTGAAGACGGCGCGGCGCCGTTAGGATACGCACAACTTCCCGACCATGGGATGACGAGTCTGCCGTGATTCGGCGCCGGACGCGCGCGGCAAATCCGTCCCGCACGGAACCGGATCACGGAAAAACCGCCATGGTAAAAAGCCGCGCCGCGCTTTGGGCGCCTTTTGCCCGCAGCGGTTAAGCCTGTCGGCCGATTGCATCGAATTTTAATCACAAGCGATTCAATCGCGTCTCGATTTTGAATCGAAGCGCAACAAGTCCATGCATCGCGCGTTTCCGACGCTGCATGGAAAACGCCGCGAAAACCGCAACTCCTTCAATTTTAGCGATTGATTTCAGGCGTCCGCAAAGGGGCCGGCGCAATGCTCCTCGCGTCGTCACCACAGGATCTCCTAGATGATTTTCCGGGCCCTTATCGCGATCGGTATCGTGTCGTTGTTGACGCCGCACGAGCCCGATCTGGGGTTCGGCCGGCCGGGCGCCGGTGCATCGCATCCTTCCCCCGCTTCTCTCCTGCCCGCTAGCGGTCTCTCGCGAAAGCAGGATTGCAGCATCCCCGGATGCGCCGGCGCCCTGGCCTTTACCGCTGCCCTGGGGCTCACACCCCCTGAAGGGCGCAATCTCAATGACGTGAAGGCGGAAATCGAAGCCGATATGAAATCGCGCGAAAGCTAGCGATTTAACGGATTCATGGAGCGCGTATTGTTCATTTGGGCTGGGCCACGGCAAGAGCCGAAGCCCTCGCCCCAGCCTCTGCGATAGGCCGCGCTTTCGACGTAGGCACCTTCGTTCCGCACCCTGGTATCGGCCCGGGGATTGGCGCTGGGCGCGGCACTGGCGCAGCCATCGCCATAGCCGGCGCGGTATTCCGGCGTGGCCCGCATGGCGCGGGTGGCTTTGCTTTCAAACAGGGCGCAACCGGCCAGCAGCGGCAGAAGCAAAAGGGTCAGAGTTCCAATTCGGGTCATGGGGTTGTTTTACCGTGGATTAAGGGGAAATGGCGTTAAATCGGCGGAATAACAACAGATCCGGCCAAAGCCGGAGCGAACGGCAAGAGATGGGGCTTGGGTATGGAACGGTCGGAATTCGCGCAACTGCGCGTGCTGCTGGTGTCGGGCAAGACCCACAGCACCCAGACGTTGCGTTCGGTGCTGTCGCTGGCCGGCGTCACCAATATTCTTTTCATCGACAGTGTGCGCAAGGCGCTCGATCTCCTCACCATGGAGAATTTCGATGCCGTCTATGCCGCGGACAATTGCGAATTGGTCGATGACATGACATTCGCCGTGGCGGTGCGCCGCCGCGCCGGCGTGCTCAATCCCATGGTGCCGGTCTTCGTCTTCCAGGAGCAGGCCCGCCGCAGCGATGTGGAAGTCGCTCGCGACATGGGTGCCACCGACTTCCTGACCTGCCCGATCAGCCCCAAGACCGTGATGACCAAGCTGGAAGCGGCGCTCGTCAATCCGCGCCCCTTCATCAAGGCGCCGGAATTTTTCGGGCCCGACCGCCGCGCCAAGGCGCGCCCGGTCTGGACCGGCGAGGAACGCCGCATTCGCGCCGCCAGGAAAGTCCAGGTCGAAAAGGGCAAGCTGCCGCCCGATGCCGTGCTTCTCTAAAGCACGTAGGTCTACAGCATTTAGGCGGCCGACTGGCTGCTCAGCGCCGTGTCGATGCTTTGGATGCCGTCGCGCAATTCGCTCAGCGACTGCTCGATATCGATCTTCTGGCGCTCCAGCACCGCAATGCGTTCCTGGAATTTGCGCCGCGCCTCGACCATCTGCGTCGCGTTACCGCCCGGACCCTCATACAGGTCCAGCAGTTCGCGCAGTTCGGCCAGGCTGAAACCGACGCGCCGTCCGCGCAGGATCAGCATGATGCGGGCCCGATCACGGGTGCTGTAGAGCCTGGTCTGGCCCCGCCGCGCCGGCGCGATCAATTGCTCTTCCTCGTAAAAACGCAGCGCCCGGGCCGTAACCCCGAATTCCTTGGTCAATTGTCGAATGGTGAAAGTACGCGTCATCCCTCTCCCCCCGGCGGAATGCGTTTCTCCCTTGGTCCTTGCATGCCCGCTCCACCAGGCTGCACGACCCTTTATGTGAGAAAAGCATGCGCCCGGCCTCCGTGCGCGTCAACGTCAAAAGTTTGCGTGCACTGCAATAAGAAATGCCTCCCCCTCGAATAGGGGAGGCCTTCTTTTATTGAACCCCCTCTGCCTTCGCTGGCCCCGGGGCGCGTCGCGCCCCTATTTTTTAATTGGCGCACGAAGTGCGCCGGGCGGCGCTTCGCGCCTGGCCAGCTACGGCATCTCCCCCTTTGATGCGCTTCGCGCAAAAAGGGGGAGGTTGCACCGACGCTATTCGGCAGCGGCGCGAACCGCCTGGCCTTCTTTCTCCAGATTTTCCGCCGCGAATTCCCAGTTCAATAGCCGGTCCAACACCGCTTCCAGATATTTGGGCCGCGCATTCTGGTAGTCCAGGTAGTAGGCGTGTTCCCAGACATCGATCGTGAGCAGGCAATTGACGCCTTCGGCCATCGGCGTCGCGGCATTGCCGGTCTTTTCGATCGACAGCTTGCCGCCCTTCGACACCAGCCAGGCCCAGCCCGAGCCGAACTGTTCCTTGCCGGCCTCGGCCAGCTTGGCGGTCAGTTCGGCGGT
The DNA here is from genome assembly GCA_035250225.1 of Rhizomicrobium sp. Taxonomy (GTDB): domain Bacteria; phylum Pseudomonadota; class Alphaproteobacteria; order Micropepsales; family Micropepsaceae; genus Rhizomicrobium. The sequence goes on from DATFFI010000099.1 coordinate 6,271, forward strand.
GGAACCAAAGTCGCGCGTGATGGCCGAGGCGAGCTTGCCCGACGGCTCGGTGCGGGCGGGGGTGAGGCTGCGCCAGTAGAAATCGTGATTCCAGACCTGCGCGGCGTTGTTGAAGATTTTCTTTTCTTTCGCCTCCGTCGCATGCCCTGTCACCTGGACGATCTTTTCAAGCTTCATGCCGGAAAATTTTGTTCCTTCCACCAGCTTGTTGAGCATGTCCACATAGGCCTGGTGGTGCTTGCCATAGTGAAAGGAGACGGTCTTGCCGGAAATGACGGGATCCAGCGCATCCTGCGCGTAGGGCAGCGGCGCGAGCGTGAACGGTGCGGACATGATGATTCTCCTTGCAACAAAAGTTGAAATTCCCGGCGCAATCGCGGTAACGCTTGGCGAATGGTGCCGTTCCGGAAATTTACGATGGAATTTTACTGAAACGTCACTCGACTTTTGCGTCCCCGTCTTGCAAAGCAGTCAATAGCGGCGCGACTACCAAAGCCTCATCAGAAGGTTTTGCCGCAAAAGCGGGGAAGAGTTACGGAGAGCAACATGCCCGCCTATGATATTCGCTATCTCGACGGTGACGGCTATCTCGCACACGCCTTTTCGGCGGAATGCGATGACGTCCGCAAGGCCCGCGTCCTGGCCCATGCGATGAAGGCGCCCAAGGCCGAACGACTGGAAGTCTGGCAGGGCGAAGCACTGGTTTATGCCCGCAAGGTCGCGCCCCTGGCGCTAGCCAACTAGAGCGTGATCCAATCATATTGGAGCGTATCCTGCATTGACGAGGTAGTTTGAGTATTCGTCTGGCGCGAAGGCGCTAAGCAGAGAGCCGATACGCCGCCATGTGGCTTCGACGGTCCGTTCCTGGGCCTTGCGCAGCA
>DATFFI010000100.1:0-10333 GCA_035250225.1 Rhizomicrobium sp.
TCACCGAAGTGCAGGACATTGCCGACAACCGCATCGCCCAGAAGATTTCGCAGCTCAATGGCGTCGGCGTGGTTTCGATGCCCGGCGCGCCCCGCCCCGCCGTCCGCGTACAGGCGAACCTGCAGCAGCTTTCGGCTTATGGCCTGAACATCGACGATCTGCGCACGACCATTTCCAACAACAACCAGAACGCCGCCAAGGGCCAGTTCGACGGCGCCGGCCAGTCCTACACCATCAATGCCAACGACCAGCTGCGCACCGCCGAGGAATACCGGCGCATCGTCGTGACCTACAAGAATGGCGCGCCGGTCTTTCTTTCCGACGTCGCCCAGGTGATTGAAAGCGCCGAGAATAACCGGCTGGGCAGCTGGGCCGGCCTGCCGGGCGGGGTGGGTACGATTCCGGCCGTGCTGATCAATGTGCAGCGCCAGCCTCTGGCCAATGTCATCGGCGTGGTCGATGGCATCAAGGATCTGGTGCCGCAGATGCGCGCCTCCCTGCCGGCCTCGATGTCGCTTGAGATTCTCACCGACCGCACCGACGCCATCCGCGCCTCGGTCCATGACACCCAGATCGAACTCATCCTGGCGGTGATCCTGGTGGTGCTGGTGATCTTCGTTTTCCTGCGCAACATCCCGGCCACCATCATTCCGGGCCTGTCGGTGCCGCTCTCCATCATCGGCACCTTCGCGGTGATGTACCTGATGGGCTTCTCGCTCAACAACCTTTCGCTGATGGCGCTCACCATCTCGGCCGGTTTCGTGGTCGATGATGCCATCGTGATGATCGAGAACATCTCCCGCTATCTCGAGCAGGGCGAATCCCCCTTCAACGCCGCCATGCGCGGCGCCGGCGAGATCGGTTTCACCATCGTCTCGCTGACCGTCTCGCTGATTGCGGTGCTGATCCCGCTGCTCTTCATGGAAGAAGTGGTGGGCCGCCTGTTCCGCGAATTCGCCATCACCCTGACCATCTGCATCCTGATCTCGGCGCTGGTTTCATTGACCGTGGTGCCGATGCTCTGCGCCAAGCTGATGCGCAGCCATGACCCCAACCATCCCCGGCTGCACGGCAAGTTCTTCAACAAGACCGAGGAATGGTACGAGAAGGTCGTCCAGGGTTATGACAGGGTCCTGGTCTGGGTGCTGGCGCATCAGCGCTTCACCCTGGCCGTGGCGGTGGGAACGCTGGCGCTCACTATCGTCATGTATACCTTCATTCCCAAAGGCTTTTTCCCCACCCAGGATACCGGCTTCATCCAGGCCATCACCGAAGGCGAGCCCACCGTTTCCTTCGCGGCGATGGCCGAGCGCCAGAATGCGCTGGCCGAGCATGTCTTGAAGGATCCGGCGGTGGCCAGCCTTTCGTCCTTCATCGGCGTCGACGGCACCAACAACACGCTCAACAGCGGCCGCTTGATGATCAACCTCAAGCCCAAGGGCGAGCGCGATAAGCTGGACGTGGTGGTGGCGCGCCTCAAGCAGCTGGGCAACGTCGTGCCCGGTATCACCTATTACCTGCAGCCGGTGCAGGACCTGTCCACCGACTCCGTGGTCGGGCGCGCGCAATACAATTTCGTGCTGCAGGCCCCCACGACCGCCGAATTGCAGGCTTTCGTGCCCCGGCTGATGGAGCAGCTGCGGCAGCGGCCCGAAGTCGCCAATCCCACCACGCCTTTCCTGGATCAGGGTCTTTCCGTCTATCTGATCGTCGATCGCGACACGGCGGCCCGCTTCGGCATCACCTCCAACACGATCGCCAATGCGCTCTATTCCAGCTTCGGCCAGCGCATCGTCACCAACATGTATACGGAATCGAGTCAGTATCGCGTGATCCTGGAAGCCGATCCCAATGTCCAGGACACGCTGCGTTCGTTGCAGGAAATCTATGTTCCCGCCGCCGGCGGCGGCCAGGTCCAGCTTGCCACCGTGGCGCGGCTGGAAGAGCGCAAGGTGCCGCTGCAGATCAATCACCTGGGCCAGTTTCCGTCGGCCGGTATCTCCTTCGACGTGACCCCCGGCTATTCGCTGGGCTCGGCGGTGGATGCGATCGTGGAAGCGCAACAGGCAGCAGGCATGCCCTCCACCATCACCGCCCAGTTCCAGGGTTCGGCCTATTCCTTCCAGTCGGCGCTCACCAGCCAGATCCTGCTGATCATCGCGGCCATCATCACGGTCTATATCGTGCTGGGCGTGCTCTATGAGAGCTTCATCCATCCGGTGACCATTCTGTCGACCCTGCCCTCGGCGGGCGTCGGCGCCCTGCTGGCCCTGATCGTCACGGGCTTTTTTGGATTGGGTGACGGTGACCTCAACATCGTCTCGATCATCGGCATCATTCTATTGATCGGCATCGTGATGAAGAACGCCATTATGATGATCGACTTCGCGCTCGATGCCGAGCGCAACGAGGGCAAGAACGCCACCGACGCCATCTACCAGGCGGCGCTGCTCCGCTTCCGCCCCATCCTGATGACCACCGTGGCCGCCCTGTTCGGCGCCCTGCCGCTGGTGTTCGGTTCGGGCATGGGCGCCGAGCTGCGCCAGCCGCTGGGCATCGCCATTGTGGGCGGCTTGCTGATGAGCCAGCTCCTCACGCTCTTCACCACGCCGGTGATCTATATCTATTTCAGCCGGTTGGGGGACCGGTTCCGCGCCTGGCGCGCCCGCCGTCGCGGCGTGGCCGCAAATCCGGTAACCCAGGCGCACTAAAAGGATCTTTGGCCATGATTTCCGCCTTTGTCCGCCGCCCGATCGCCACCACCCTTCTCGCCATCGGCCTGGCGCTGTCGGGCGTGGGCGCGCTGGCGCTGCTGCCGGTGGCGCCGATGCCCAACATCGACATTCCCAGCATCAACGTCTCGGTCAGCCTGCCCGGCGCCAGCCCGGAGACCATGTCCTCGTCGGTGGCCAATCCGCTGGAACGCCATCTGGGCGCCATCGCCTATGTCACCGAGATGAGCTCGCGCTCCAGCCTGGGTAACACCAACGTCAATCTGCAGTTCGACATCAGCCGCGATGTCGACGGCGCGCTGCGTAGCGTTCAGTCCGCGATCCAGGCGGCGATGACCGACCTGCCCACCGCGATCCGCAACCCGCCCCGCGCCCGCAAATTCAATCCGGCACAGAATCCGATTCTCAGCATCGCGTTGACCTCCTCGACCATGACGCCGGCGCAGATCTATGACCAGGCGTCCAACATCCTGCAGCAGCGCCTGTCGCAGGTGGAGGGCGTCGGCGACGCCACGCCCCAGGGCGCCTCGGCGCCGGCGGTTCGGGTTGAGCTCAATCCCCGCGCCGTCTTCAAGTACGGTATCAACCTCAACTCGATCAGCAACGCCATCCGCTCGGCCAATGGCGGTTCTACCAGCCCCAAGGGCGTGATCGAGCAGGGCGACCAGCGCGTCCAGATCTATTCCAACGACAATGCCCGCAATGCGGACGATTTCCGCAACCTGATCGTCGCCTATCGCAACAATTCCCCGGTGCGCCTGTCGGACGTGGCCGCGGTCTATGACGGCCAGGAGCAGAAGCGCAATATGGGCGCCGCCAACGGCAAGCCCGCCGTGATCATGAACGTCTTCCAGCAGCCGGGCAGCAACGTGCTGCAGGTGGTGGACCGCATCAAGGCGATCCTGCCGGAGCTGCAGAAATCGCTGCCGCCGGCGATCGATCCTATCGTGGTGACGCAGGATCCCACCGTTTCCATCCGCAATTCGGTGCGCGACGTCGAGATCACCCTGGTGCTGTCCACCATCCTGGTGGTGCTGGTGGTCTATCTCTTCCTGCGCAATTTCCGCGCCACGCTGGTGCCGGCCGTTTCGGTGCCGCTGGCGCTGCTGGGCACCTTTGCCGGCATGTATGCGATGGGCTACAGCCTGAACAATTTCTCGCTGATGGCGCTGATCATCTCCACCGGCTTTGTGGTGGACAATGCCATCGTGGTGCTGGAGAACGTCACCCGCCATCTCGAAGCGGGCAAAAGCCGGCTCGAGGCCGCCCTGGTGGGCACCAGCGAGGTCGCCTTCACCGTGATCGCGATGAGCATTTCGCTGATCGCGGTGTTCGTCCCCATCCTCTTCATGCCCGGCATTGTCGGCAAGATCTTCCACGAATTCGCAATGGTTCTGACCATCGCCATCCTGATATCGCTGGTGGTGTCGCTCAGCGTCACGCCGATGATGTGCGCCTATATCGACCATGCCAATCCCGACAAGGAAAACTTCTTCCTGCGGGGTGCGCGCCGCACCTTCGAGTTCAGCCAGTCCTTCTATCGCCGCACGCTGGACTGGGCGCTGGACAACCCCAAGACAATCGCGGCGAGCCTGTTCGTCGCCATCTTCCTCAATGTCTATCTCTACACCATCCTGCCCACCGGCTTCTTTCCGCGGACCGATGAGGGCCGCATGTTCGGCAGCATCCGCGGCGACCAGACGGCCTCATTCGAGACCATGCGGCCGAAATTCCTCAAATTCATGGAGATCATCCAGGCCGATCCGGCGGTCAAGACCGTGGCCGGCTATCTGGGCGGCGGGGGCGGCTTCGGCGGCGGCGGCGGCCGGGGCGGCGGCTCCAATGGCCTGCTTTCGATCACCCTCAAGCCCCGGGCGGAGCGCGGCTATGTCAGCAGCGAGGAAGTCCGCAACCGTCTCTTGCCCAAGCTGAACGAAATCGCCGGCGTCCGCGCCTTCATCAACATCGCTTCCTCGGTGCAGGTGCGCGGCGGCGGCGGTGGCGGCGGCAGCGGCGACTACCAGTACACGGTGCAGGCCGATACGCTGGAAGAGCTGAAGGAATGGGTGCCGAAGATCCAGGAGGCGCTCTACAACGTGCCCGAGATCGACTCGGTCGATGCCGACCAGCAGCCGGGCGGCCTGGAAATGCAGCTCATGATCGACCGGCAGACCGCCTCGCGCATGGGCCTGTCCACCAACCTGATTTCCGGCACGCTGCAGAATCTGTTTAGCGAGGCGGCGGTGTCGACCATTTATCAGGACAAGAACCAGTACCGCGTCATCATGGAGGTTGCGCCGGACTTCTGGCAGAGCCCGGATTCCCTGCGGGATGTCTATGTTTCCACCTCGGGCAACATCTCGGGCTCACAGGCGACCGCCGGCAGCGTCTCCAGCAATGTCGCACCGGCCGGCGCCGATGCCGGCGCGCTCAGCGCGGCCCAGGCCGCGGCAGAAGCGGTGCGCAACCAGCAGCAGAATTCGCTCGGCGGCGGCCGCGGCGGCAACACCAGCGCCGCGGTTTCGACCCGCGTCGAGAAGATGGTGCCCCTGTCGGCCTTTGTCAGCATGGGGCCGGGCACCGCGCCGCTTTCGATCCCTCACCAGGACGGCTTTGTCTCCACCACCTTCGACTACAGCGTCCCGGAAGGCGTGACCGTGGGGCAGGCGACGGAGGCCATCAACCGTGTGCTGCAACAGATCAATGTCCCGATCTCGGTCCATGGCGGCTTCATCGGTACGGCCCGTCTGGCCCAGAACTCGCTGTCGCAACTGCCCCTGCTGATCCTGGCGGCGGTGGTGATCATCTATATCGTGCTGGGGATGCTCTATGAGAGCTATCTCCATCCGCTCACCATCATCTCGACCCTGCCTTCGGCCGGTCTGGGCGCGCTCCTGGCGCTGCTGCTCTTCCGCATCGAGTTCAGCATGATTTCCTTCATTGGCATCATGTTGCTGATAGGCGTGGTCAAGAAGAACGCCATCATCATGATCGACTTCGCCATCCACCTGCAGCGATCCGAAAATCTCACCCCGCGCGAAGCGGTCTACCGCGCCTGCCTGCTGCGCTTCCGTCCCATCATGATGACGACCATGGGCGCCATCCTGGGCGCGCTGCCGCTGGCGATCGGCGTTGGCGAAGGATATGAATTGCGCCAGCCGCTGGGCGTCTCCATTGTGGGCGGCCTGGTGGTGAGCCAGATCCTGACGCTTTACACCACGCCGGTGATCTACATGTATCTCGACCGCTTCGGCAGCTGGTGCAGCCGCACCTGGCACCGCCTCTATGGCGGGGTCTTCGGCCATGAGCCCAATCCCACGCCCGCCGGGTAGCGGGCAACCCGACAACAAAAAGGGCGCCCGACCGGGCGCCCTTTTTTCTTTCCAGCGACAGATCGTTCAGAAGTTCGGAAGATCCTCATTCGCCGCTTCGCCGCGGATCTGGGCATTGCGGTTCTGGCGATAGAGGCTGCGGGTGGTGGCGTAGAAGTCGATCGAGGTACGCTCGATGGATTCCACCGTGTCCAAGGTGGCTTCGCGCTTGTCGAGCACGCCCAGCCCGCTGCGGACGATCATGTAGAGGGTGGAGTTGTTCCAGGTGATGTAGGTGAGGGGATCGAAAGCGGTATCGACGCCTTCACCCAAAAGGTCGCGCGGCGGCTTGGGACCGATAAAGGGCAGCACCAGGTAGGAGCCTTCCTGCACGCCGCCCTTGCCCAGGGTGATGCCGAAATCGGTGACGTGACCGGGAATGCCCAGATCGGTGGCGACGTCGATCAGGCCCGCCAGGCCGACCGTCGAATTGATCATGAAGCGGCCGAAGGTGTTGACCGCCTTCTCGCCTTCGCCCTGCAGCACGTCATTCACCAGCACGACCGGGGCATTGAGGTTGGCCAAGGCATTGCGGACCCCTTGGCGCGCCGGTTCCGGCACCGCGGCGCGGTACGCCTGGGCTGCCGGCCTGGCCACGGCCTTATCGACGGCGATCGAGAAGGCGAAAATTTCGCGGTTGGTCGGCTCGAACGGATCGTTCTGCGCCAGCGACTGGGGATCGGTGGTGGCGCACCCGGCCAGGCTTATGGCGGCGAGGGCGGCAATCAGGGAGAAGCGGGTTTTCATAGGGCCCTGAAATAGCTGGAGTACAATAAAAATAGAGTTACCCCGGGGCGGGGTTTTCACGAATGTTAACTCGCAATATTGGGTTTCGTGCCGGGTGCGGCAAGGCCCCCGCCGCCGCAAAGCTGGGGACTGCGACCAGATGGCAGCCAAAACCGGACCGATTAGGGGGGGCCGGACATGCTGTGAAAGTTCAGCCGAAGGTGAAGGCGAAGCTCTGGACGCCGGGGTCGAGGAATTCGATCTCGAAGGTCCGGTCTGCCAGCGGGCCCTTCTGGCGGATCAGCTGGTAGAGCCGTTCGGTGGTGACGGTGCCAACACCCTGCGCGTCGACATCCATGCCCCGGTCCCCGCCGGGGGGCTTGCCGTCCAGCGTCACCCTGAAACGCACCGGCGTGGCCCCCGGTCCGGGCGCCAGCACCAGATGCAGGTCGCGGGCATGGAAGCGGAAGACGATCCGCCCGCCGGCGCGCTCCAGGGCGGATTTCTCCGGTCCGACGGTCCAGCGCCCTTTCAGGCCCCATTGGTTGAGCGTCAGGTCGCTGCTTGTCCGGTATTCGGCCGGCCGGTCGAACTTCACCGGCAAGGGCGTGGCGGCGAAATTGTTGCCGCGGTTGTAGCCGGTATAGGTCTCGGGCGAGCGCACTTTGGCGAAATCGGCGGCGGCCTGGGCGCCTCCCGCGCGTGGATCGACGGTACCGGCCGGTACGTCGCACCGGCCGGCTTCGGCCAGCAATTGCTGGATCACCTTTTCGGAGCGGTCATAGGAACCTTCGCCGAAATGGTGATGGCGGATGCGCCCCTGCACGTCGATGAAATAATGCGCCGGCCAATATTGGTTGCTGAAGGCGCGCCAGACTTTATAGTCGTTGTCGAGCGCCACCGGATAGGCGATGCCCAGCTCGCGCATCGCGCGGCGCACATTGTCGGGGACTTTCTCGAACGCGAATTCCGGCGTGTGGATGCCGATCACCACCAGGCCCTGGGCGGCATATTTCTGCGTCCAGGCTTTCACGTAAGGCATGGCGCGCAGGCAGTTGATGCAGGAGTAGGTCCAGAAATCGATCAGCACCACCTTGCCGCGCAATTGTTCGGGCGTGAGCGGCGGCGAATTCAGCCACAGGGTGGCGCCATCCAGCGCCGGCATCCGGCCTTCCACCGGCAGATCGCTGCCTGCCACCGCGATGCTTTGGGTGCGGCGCCCCAGATTGGCGCGATCCAGCAGCAACTGCTCCAGCCCGGCGGTCTGGGCCTGGCTGAGGCGCGTCAGCAGTCCGGTATCCAGGCCCAGGGCGATGGCGGCGACGCCCGCCAGCACCAGCGCGCCCAGTCCGCGCCGGACCCATTCGCTGACGCCCAAAGACCGTTTCATGGCGGCAAAGACCCGGCCGCCGATCAGCAGTGCTGCCGCCAGCGAGGTGGCCGCGCCCAGGGCATAGGCCAGAAGCAAAAGGGTGGTGCTGGTGCTGGCGCCGTTGACGGCGGCGCCGGTCAGGATCAGGCCCAGTATCGGTCCGGCGCAGGGGGCCCATAACAGGCCGGTGGCGGCGCCCAGCAGCAGGGAAGAACCGATGCCGCCTTCGCTGCCGCCGGCGCTGGAAAGCCGGTTGCCCAGAGCCACCACGGGCCGGGTCAGGCGCTCGGCCAGGGAGGGCAAAAGCAAGGTCAGGCCGAACAGGGCCAACAAGACCAGGGCGGCGATCCGCCCCGCCTGGTTGGCCTGCACCGCAAAGGCGCCGCCCACGGTCGCAAGGGTGGCGATCAGGGCGAAGGTGATGGCCATGCCGGCCAGCAGGGGCAGGCCGGACAGCAGGAACGGGCGGTCGGCGCGGGCGAAGACAAAGGGCAGCACCGGCAGGATGCAGGGGCTGAGGATCGTCAGCACGCCGCCGAGATAGGAAAGCAGAAACAGGATCACGGCTTCACTCCCGGCGCGTCTCTAGCACGTATTCGCCGGGTGGGAGCGGTGGGTTACGCCGGCTTTACGCCGCTTGGGGAGGCGGGGCAGGTTCGGGCGGCTTGGGCGCTTTTTCCGTTGCGGCGTCGGCCTTCTGTTGCGGCTCCGGCTCGGGGTGGCTTCGCCATTGGTTTTCCAAGGGCGGCTCCGCCGCCGGGGGCGGGGTCTGCAGCATGGCGACGCCAAAACCCAGGGCTGTAACGTTCTGACCCAGGAAGCAGGCGCGCATATGGATTTCCCTCCGTGACAGGGAAATAACCGCCAAGCGTGACAATTGGCTCCACGCTTTGCTCAAAAATTCATCGGTGAAAATGGCAGCGACTAGCCGCGGCCGACGAACGGCATCTTGGTCGCCATCACCGTCATGAACAGCACATTGGCCGACAGCGGCAGGCTGGCCATGTAGGCGACGGCGCGGGCGGCCTCCTCCAGATCCATGCGCGGTTCCGGGCGGATGCTGCCATCGGCCTGGGGCAGGCCTTCACCGGCTTTCGCGGTCATGTCGGTGGCGGCATTGCCGATATCGATCTGGCTGCAGGCGATGTCGAAGGGCCGGCCATCCAGGGCGATGGATTTGGTCAGGCCGCTCACCGCATGCTTGGTGGCGGTGTAGGGGGCCGAGTTGGGCCGGGGCGCATAGGCGCTGATCGAGCCATTGTTGATGATGCGGCCGCCGCGCGGATTTTGCGCTTTCATGATCCGGACGGCTTGCTGCGCACAGTAGAATGTCCCGCTCAGATTGGCGTTTATCACCGTTTGCCATTGCTGCGGGGTCAGCTCTTCCATCGGCACGGGCGGCGTGCTCAGGCCGGCATTGTTGAAGAGCACATCCAGCCGGCCGAACTTCGCCTTTGCCGCCGCGAACAGGGCTTCGACGCTTGCTGCATCGCCGACATCGGTGGGCACGACCAGGCTGTCACCCGAAAGCGACTTTGCGGTTTCTTCCAGCGGCTCGCGACGACGGCCCGCCAGCACCAGGGCGAAGCCATCCCGCGACAAGGCTTGCGCCGAGGCACGGCCGATGCCGGTGCCGGCGCCGGTGACCAGCGCGATCTTTATCACTTTGCGAATTCCACTTTCTGCAGCGTCATGCGGAAAACCAGGACCGCATTGGGCGGAATGGCGCCATTGCCGGCGCCTTCAGCGCCGTAACCGAGGGTGGGCGGGATCGCCAGCTCCCACTCATCGCCTTCCTTCATCATGGACAGCGCCTGGACCCAGCCCGGGATCAGCATGCCGGCCTGGAAGGTGGCGGGGCCGCGCTCCGGCGTGGTCTGGTCGAAGACGGTGCCGTTGATCAGCTGGCCCTTGTAGAGGACCGTGACCTGGTCGGCGGTGGTCAGCGGCGTCTTGCCGGTGCCGGCCTTGATGACCCGGTACATCAGGCCATCGCCGGTTTTCTTGGCGTCGGGCAGGGCGGCGTAATCGGCCAGGAATTTGGCATGGCCGGCATCATCGGCCGTGTATTGCGGCCCCGGCACGCCGGGCGCCGCGGCAGCCTGCGCCGGCTTGCCGCCGCCCGCGGCCTC
>DATFFI010000101.1:0-2232 GCA_035250225.1 Rhizomicrobium sp.
CTCCGGCCAAGGCCGGCGCCGCCGCCCCGGCCAAGGCCGCCGCCGCTCCGGCGAAGAAGTAAGCCCGGACGGCCGCCATGGCCGACCAGGCGCTTCTCATCGCAGGTCTCGGAAATCCCGGGGCGCAATATGCGCTCAACCGGCACAATGCCGGCTTCCTGCTGGTGGACGCCATCCATCTGGAGCATGGCTTCGGGCCGTGGCGCGCCAAGTTCGAGGGCCTTTTGTCGGAAGGCACGCTGGCGGGCCGCAAGACCTGGCTGCTCAAGCCGCAGACCTACATGAATGTCAGCGGCGACAGTGTCGGTCCCGCCCTGCGCTTCTTCAAGCTGCCGCTGTCGGCGCTGGTGGTGGTGCATGACGAGATCGACCTTGCCGCGGGCAAGCTGAAGGTGAAGACCGGCGGCGGTGATGCCGGGCAGAACGGCTTGCGCTCCATCACCGCGACACTGGGACCGGATTATCGCCGGGTGCGGATCGGCGTCGGTCACCCCGGCGAGAAGCACAAGGTCAGTGGCCATGTGCTGCAGAATTTCTCCAAGGACGACATTGCCTGGCTCAAGCCCCTGCTGGATGCGATGGTGGAAGCCGCGCCCCTGCTGGCAAAGGACGACGATGCCGGCTTCATGAGCAAGGTGGCGCTGCTGACGCAGCCCCCACGTATTAAAAAAGAAGTCGGGCCAAAGAAAACGAAAGAACCGGAATAATGGGCTTCAAATGCGGCATTGTCGGCCTGCCCAATGTCGGCAAGTCGACCCTCTTTAACGCGCTGACGCAGACGGCGGCGGCGCAAGCGGCCAATTACCCCTTCTGCACCATCGAGCCCAATGTCGGCGATGTGGCGGTGCCCGATCCGCGGCTGGAGACGCTGGCCGGGATCGCCGGTTCGGCCGAGATCATTCCCACCCGCATTACCTTTGTCGACATCGCCGGCCTGGTGCGCGGCGCTTCCAAGGGCGAGGGCCTGGGCAACCAGTTCCTGGCCAATATCCGCGAAGTCGATGCGGTGGTGCATGTGCTGCGCTGTTTCGAGGATGACGACATCACCCATGTCGAAGGCAAGATCGATCCCATCGCCGATGCCGAGACGGTCGAGACCGAGCTGATGCTGGCCGACCTGGATTCGCTGGAGAAGCGGGTCAAGCCGCTGGAAAAGAAAGCCAATAGCGGCGAGAAGGAAGCCAAGGAAGCCCTGGCGCTGATGAGCAAGGCGCTGCTGCTGTTGCGCGAAGGCAGGCCGGCGCGGCTGGCCGATCTCACCCCGGACGAACGCGCGCCCTACAGCCAGCTGGGGATGATGACCTCCAAGCCGGTGCTGTATGTCCTGAATGTCGAGGAAGCCAGCGCCGCTTCCGGCAACAGCATTTCCGCCCGGGCGGAGGAGATGGCGAAGAAACAGGGCGCCTGTTCGGTGGTAATTTCGGCCAAGATCGAGGAAGAGATCGCCCAGATGCCGATGGGCGACCGCAAGGATTTCCTCGACTCGCTGGGACTGGAAGAGCCGGGCCTCAATCGCCTGATCCGTGCCGGCTATGAGCTGCTGGGCCTGCTGACCTTCTTCACCGTTGGCCCCAAGGAAGCCCGGGCCTGGACCGTCACCAAGGGCTCACGCGCCCCGCAAGGGGCAGGCGTCATCCATACCGATTTCGAGCAGGGCTTCATCCGCGCCGAAACCATCGCCTATGCCGACTATGTCGCCGGCAAGGGCGAAGCCGGCGCCCGCGAAGCCGGCAAGTTCCGGCTGGAAGGCAAGGACTATGTCGTCCAGGACGGCGACGTGATGCATTTCCGGTTTAACAATTGACGCTCGCAGCGTGTCATTCACGGCGAGCCATACAATTGGACTATGAGGGGTAAGAAATCAAAGTTGCGATCAGTGCTTCGCATCCAGGACTATCAAAGGCGGCCACCCTTGAAAGCCCGGCTTCGCCCGCGACAAAACCCGACTATTCACTTCATTCGCCATCCAACGATACTTCTTGAAAACTGTGGGATTGTCGCGAAATTCTTCAAGGTTCCTTCCTAGAAAGCCGCAAGCTTGAGACAGGAGGCTTAGACGACGCGTGTTGCGGGCGTCGGCATGGAAAGCCACTAGAGCATGATTCTGTCGAATTGAATCGAGTTGGGATTCCCAGGAGGTTGCGAGTCTGATTCAAGATGCTGGCTGGTAGGAGGTCAGCATGAATGGTGCGAGCGCTTTCTGAGGATTTGCGCAAGCGGGTGGTGCGCCGT
>DATFFI010000102.1:0-2172 GCA_035250225.1 Rhizomicrobium sp.
ACGCTGATGGCGGTCGACGATCTGCGCGTGACCTTTCCGATCGGCGGCGGCCTGTTCCGCAAACCCCGCCTGCTGCATGCGGTGGATGGCGTCAGCTTCACCCTGAAGAACGGCGAGACGCTGGGCATTGTCGGGGAATCCGGTTGCGGCAAGTCCACCCTGGCCCGTGCGGTCCTGAAACTGCTGCCCAATGATGGCGGTCGCGTGGTCTGGCTGGGCAAGGATTTGAGCGACGCCGGCAAGGCGGAGCTACGGGGCCTGCGCCAGGACTTCCAGATCGTCTTCCAGGATCCGTTGGCCAGCCTGGATCCGCGCATGCCGGTGGGCCAGTCCATCGCCGAACCCCTGCACGCGCTGGAACCTCACCTTTCCCGGTCGGAAGTGACCGCGCGGGTACGCCAGACGATGCAGCGCGTCGGCCTGGATGCGACATGGGTCAACCGCTATCCGCATGAATTGTCCGGCGGCCAGAACCAGCGCGTCGGCATCGCCCGCGCCATGATCCTGGCGCCCAAAATGGTAGTCTGCGACGAAGCCGTCAGTGCCCTGGACGTTTCCATCCAGGCCGAAATCGTGGCTTTGATCGGCCGATTGCAGCGCGAAACCGGATTGTCGTTGCTCTTTATCAGCCACGACCTGGCGGTGGTGCGCCGGCTCTGTCACCGGGTGATGGTGCTGTATCTGGGGCGCGTGGTCGAACTCGCCGACAGCGAAAGCCTCTACCGCGATCCACGCCATCCCTATACCAGGGCGCTGCTGTCGGCCGTGCTGACGCCCGATCCCAAGGCTGAGCGGGCGCGCAAGCGCATCCTGCTGACGGGCGATCCGCCGTCACCTTTGGACCAAAAGGCGCAGTTGCGCTTCCTCAAATCCCGTCTCGATGAGGAAGGCTATCGTCCCAGATTGCTGGAAGCCGCGCCCGGCCATTTCGTGGCCGAGCATGACACCTAGCTTTTCTTATGAGCGAAGCGAATTAGAAAAGCTGGTGCTAGCCGAGCGCCAGCGAGGCGCACGGACGCCGTCTAGAGTCTGATCACGCTTCTTTGAAGCGCGATCAGACTCCAGTCCTTTGTTTGTCGCGCAATTTATCCGAAACCCGCTTCGCACTTTTCGGATTGCGCTTTAGCTGACGCGGCGGACCTTGAAGATACCTCCACCACCGACGGAGAAATTAAAGGTATCGCTGGCACCATAGGCGACAGTGGCCATGGCGCCGACGATGCTCTTCTGCCAGCGGGCACGGGCATCGTCATTCGGAATCTGGCGCCAGACCTGGCCATTCTCCAGCGTCACGGAGAAATCTCCCGAAGGCTTATAGAACTCCACCTTGGTGATGCGCTGGACAAGATGGTCTACGCCATTGGGAATGGTGCGGGCATTCCTGAGACCGAACTGCTCCGGCGCAACCTTGGCGCTCCTGATGCCGACGAGGGCGCCAATCAAGGGCAGCCGCGTCGGACCATCGCCACCGGCCTGCTGCCGCGTACGTTGCGCCAGCGCGGTGACCGAGCCGCGATAGGCGGTCTGGGGCACCAGGTTGGGACGCGACGGCTCGGACGTGGCGCCGCCCAGGCGCTGCGCCGGCGGCAGGGACTGGGTCAGCGAGAAAAGCGGCGCATACGTCGCCGCCTGCGGCGCGGGCGCCAGACCCAGTTCGCCGCGCAGCGGCTGGGCGGCGGCGTAGTAGCAATCCAGATACTGGCGCGTGTCGCCGATGGAGGCGCAGCGGGTCAGACGCAGCATCACGTCTTCGCGGGTGGCGACGACCTGGGGACTCAGCGTGCCCGCCGGGGCGGCGCCACCGGCAAGCATCGCGCCATACATGACGTCCTGCGGTGCAGAGGCCAAGCCCAGTTCCGCGCGCATGGGCTGCACAGCAGCGTAGTAGCAATCCAGGTACTGACGGTTCTCGCCGATGCCGGAGCAGCGCGGCAGGCGCAACATCACCTGTTCGCGGGTATCGGCCAGGGCGGCCTCGGTCAGCGCCGGCACGGTGGCCAGGCAAAGCGCGATGGCCAAGCGAAATTTCATATCGTCTTCCCTGGTTCCCATTGTTTGCTGCGCAGGAGCGCCCCCGCCCGCCTTTTGGCGCTGGGCGAAAGGACGACGCACATATTATGATAATATATGGGCAGGTGGGAGCCCGCAAATCGGCGAGAAAGCAGCGAAATT
>DATFFI010000103.1:0-17170 GCA_035250225.1 Rhizomicrobium sp.
GGCGGGCGTGGGCTCGGGCTTGGGCTGCGCCGGGGCGGTTTCGGTCGCCTGCGTATCGCCTTCATCCGTCGGCGCCGGCTGCTCGTAGATCTTGAAGCCCTGATAAGGGACTTCGGTGCCGCCGGCATTTTCCGGAGCGACACGTTCCGGTCCGGGCGCGGCGGCCAGGACCGGTGTTTCGGTGCGGCCGCGGGCGACGCCCTGGGTGTAGGCGAGCCAGACCACGCCCGCGAAAGCGCAGAGCACGACCAGGGCAAGCACGATCAGAAGCGGCAGGCGCGAGCCTTCCGCATCATCCTCGTCTTCTTCGGCGCCGTCGAAGACGCGCACCTCGTCGCTCGGCTCGTAAACGCCGCGCTCATGCTTGGCCATGGAACAGCCCTACCGATTCTGCTGGTTGTTAATTTGCCCCCTCCGGCCTTCGCATCGCAAGCGCTGCTGCGTTCGGGCGGCGCAAGGTCCACTGGACCTTGCGCTTTTCGCCCTCACCCTCCCCCGCGAGCGGGGGAGGGTGAGGCCCCGGATTCTCACAATTCAATGCGGTTCTTAAAGACGCGCCCATATTCCTCAAGGGCGTAATTGTCGGTCATCCCGGCAATATAGTCCCGCGCCACCCGTCCGGTGGCTTCATCCCCGGCCATGCCGCAGCCCTTGGCCCAATCGAGGGGCAAAAGACCGGGTTCCGCCAGGAAGGCCTCATAGAGATCGGTGACGACACCCTTGGCCCGCTCCATCGAGGTCATGACACGGGGGTGGCGGTACATGTGGGTGAACAGGAACTTTTTCAGCGCCAGCAGTTCCGCCAGCCGGGCGGGCGAGAAGGCCACCAGCGCCCGGCCCGCGCTGCGTATGCCCGCCGCCGAAGACGGCGACGCGGCGGCAAGGCGTGCCCGCGTCTCGGCCAGAAGATCGTCCAGCAAGGCGCTCATCAGTGTACGGATCATTTCCCCGACAAAGCGGGACAGTTCCAGTTCGCCGTAGCGCGCCAGCACGCCCTGGACATGCTCGCCGGCCAGCGGCGCCGCCGCCAGGTCGGCAATGGTGAAGATGCCGGCGCGCAAGCCGTCATCGATGTCGTGATTGACATAGGCGATGTCGTCGGAGAGCGCCGCCAGCTGGGCCTCGATGCCGGGCCAGGTGGCGAGATCCAGCGGCCAGCGGGCATTGAAGCCGTGAATTGGTCCGGCGAAGGGCGGCGACAATGGCCCATTGTGCTTGACGATGCCTTCCAGCGTTTCCCAGGTGAGATTGAGGCCGTCGAAATCGGCATAGCGATGCTCAAGTTTCGTCACCAGCCTTAAGGCATGGGCATTGTGATCGAAGCCGCCAATGTCTTTCGTCACCGCATCCAGCGCATCCTCGCCGGCATGGCCGAACGGCGTATGACCGAGGTCATGCGCCAGCGCCACGGTTTCGGCCAAGTCTTCATCGGCTTGGAGGCTACGGGCCAGGCTGCGCGCCAGTTGCGCCACTTCCAGCGAATGGGTCAGGCGGGTGCGATAATAGTCGCCTTCATGCTGCACAAAGACCTGGGTCTTGTGCTTGAGGCGGCGAAAGGCCGAGGAATGAATGATGCGGTCGCGGTCGCGCGAATAGCAGGTGCGGGTGGCGCTTTCGGTTTCGGGATAGAAACGGCCCCGGCTTTCCCTGGGCTGGGTGGCGTAAGGCGCCAGAGGGCTACGGGGTGGAACCACAGGCCCCAGCAAATGGCCGGGCGGGGTCGCGTCATTTGCGGGTTTAGGGGGCTTTGCGGCGGCCATGACGAGGACTACATAGACTTATATCACCGGATTGCCACCATGACCGCCACCTCTTCTGCCGCAATACCGCCTACCCTTTCCGACCGCGCCGCCAAGCGGATCGCCGCCATCCTGTCCAAGGAGACGGGCGGAACCATGCTGCGGCTGGCGGTGACCGGCGGCGGCTGTTCCGGCTTTCAATATAATTTCGCCCTCGATGAGGCCCGGATGGATGACGATCTGGTGCTGGAGAAGGACGGCGCCACCGTGCTGATCGACCCGGTGTCGCTGGATTTCCTGGTGGGGGCCGAGATCGACTTCACCGATGACCTGATCGGCCAGGCCTTCAAGATCAACAATCCCAACGCCACCTCTTCCTGCGGCTGCGGCACGAGCTTCTCCGTTTGAAAATCGCCAGCTGGAACGTCAATTCCATAAAAGCCCGTTTGGAGCCGGCCCTGGCCTGGTTGAAACAGGCCGCGCCCGATGTGGTCTGCCTGCAGGAAATCAAGACCGTCGATGAAGGCTTCCCCCGCGAAGCGTTCGAGGCGCTGGGCTATAACTGCGCCGTACACGGACAAAAGACCTATAACGGCGTCGCCATCCTGTCCAAGCATCCGATCGAGGATGTCACGCCGCGCCTGGCCGGTGGCGACAACGACGACCATGCCCGCTACCTGGAAGCCGTTATCACCGGCACGCATGGCGCCGTGCGGGTGGCCTCGATCTATGCACCCAACGGCAATCCCTGGCCGGGTCCCAAATTCGACTACAAGCTGGCCTGGCTCGAACGTCTGCGGCTGCGCGCCAAAGATCTGCTGGCCCAGGAAGAGCCGGTTGTGCTGATGGGCGACTACAATATCATTCCGGAAGACCGTGACGCCGACAGGCCGAAGGCCTGGCTGAAAGACGCCCTCTTCCAGCCTGAAAGCAAGGCGGCGCTCCGGCGGCTGGAGAATCTCGGCTACACGGATGCTTTTCGTGCCCTGCATCCCGAAGGCGGCCACTACACCTTCTGGGACTATTTCGGCTCCTGGGAGCGCAACAACGGCATCCGCATCGACCATATCCTGCTGTCACCCCAGGCCGCCGACCGGCTTTCCGACTGCTGGATCGACCGCGCCGTGAGAGGCGCCAGCGAAAAACCCTCCGATCATGTGCCCGTCTTGGTCGAACTCAGTATATGAGACCAGTGTGCGGCGCTGCTACGCTGCCGCTAGCAGCGCTGGCGAAAATCAGCTTTTTTCTGACCAAGACGGACCTCGCCATCTGACTGCCCCAATTGCCGCTAGGATGCGGTCCTGACGACCATGCGCGCCACAGCCCTCGCCCTGCTGATCTTTTCTTTGACGACCGCGACCGCCGCGGCGGCGGAGAAGCGCGCCTACCGCCTGGACAACATCACCGCCACGGCCGTCCCGGGCGGCATCCGCATCGAAGCCAAGGGCGCGGTCCAGAGCGGCGGCTGGAGCCATGCGCGGCTCAAGCTTTCCCAGTCGGACGCGCGGACGGTGGTGGTCGAATTCCTCGCCCAGCCGCCTGCCGCGGGCAAGGTGGTGATCATGGGCTTGCTTCCGGTCAACGCGCAGGTCACGGTCAGGGCCGGACATGGCGTGACGTCGGTACGCGCCATCGCCGACGCCAATGAGGTTACGGCGCAGGTTCTGCGCTAGTTTTCAAGCCATGCAGATAGACGTGATCGCCGACACGGTGTGCCCGTGGTGCTTTATCGGCAAGCGCCGCCTGGCCCGCGCCATGGCCATGCGCCCCGACATCGCCTTCGACGTGAAATGGCGCCCCTACCGGCTCGATCCCACGGTGCCGCGCGAAGGCATGGACCGCCAGGCCTATATGCGGATGCGGTTCGGCAGCGACCCGATGAAGATCGTGGAAATGCACAAGCAGATCATCGCCGAGGGCGAGAAGGACGGCATCGCCTTCAATTTCGAGGCCATCGCACGGCGCCCCGACAGCATGAATTCCCATCGCCTGATCCGCTGGGCCGAAGCCGCCGGCGTGCAGGATGACGTGGTGGAACAGCTCTTCATCGCCTATTTCGAGAATGGCGACGATATCGGCGACATCCGCATCCTGTCCGACATCGCCGATCTGTGCGGCATGGACGGGTTTGAGATCGCCGAGTTGCTGGAAAGCGACGCCGACATCGCCATGGTCGAGCGCGAGGACCGGCTGGCCCGCGAGATGGGCGTGACCGGCGTGCCGGCGATGATTTTCGGGGGCAGGCTGGCCGTGTCCGGGGCGCGTGATGCCGATGTGCTGCTGTCGATCATCAACCGCGCCGCCGAGATGCAGGCGGGTGGACCGCAAGCAGCGCCTGACGAGGAAGAGCCCTAAGCTCGATTGTCTTGATTAAGCGGCGTCCGCCACAACCCGGTTGCGACCGGACCGCTTCGCGCGGTACAGCGCCTGGTCGGCACGGTGCAGCAATGCTTCGGCGCTGTCGTCGGCGCCTTCCATCTTGGCGATGCCGATGGAAATGGTGATGTTGAGCTGGCTGGGGGCGCGGCTGATCTTGACCGGATTGGCCTCGACCGTCTGGCGCAGGCGCTCGGCGATGGAATAGGCGAACGTCACGTCGGTATCGGGCATCACCACCACGAATTCCTCGCCACCATAGCGGCAGGCCAGGTCGATGCCGCGGACATTGGCGGCGATGCGGCCGGCAAATTCCTTCAACACTTCGTCGCCGATGTCATGACCGTACGTGTCGTTGACATGCTTGAAGTGGTCGATGTCCATGATCACGAAGGCCAGCGGACGCTCATTCTTGCGGGCATTGGCCAGCAGGTTGTCCAGGTGGCGGCTCATATAGCGGCGGTTATGCAGGCCGGTGAGCTGGTCGGTGATGGCCATTTCCAGGCTGAGCTGCACGTTATGGCGCAGGCGGTCGGAATAGCGCTTCTTGCGCAGCTGGGTGCGGACACGCGCCACCAGCTCATTCTTGTCGACGGGGCGCGTCAGATAGTCGTTAACGCCCATTTCCAGCGCCTGGGTGAGCTTGCGGCGGTCCCCGTCCGAAACGATCACCAGGATCGGGACATTGCGGCCTTCGGGGAGCGAACGCAGCTGCGAGCAAAGGCGCAGGCCGTCAAAGCCGCGCATACCCAGCGACACCACGATCAGGTCATAGTCGCCGCCCTTCACGCGCACCAGGGCTTCCTCGAAGGTATCGACAGCCAGGACTTCATGGGTCGGCTTGAGGGCGGATTCGAACCAGGCGACGGATTCGGCGCGGTCCTCGATGACAAGCAAACGGCCGGCGGGATTGGCGTCGAGCAGCGTCTCGGCGGGATCGATCAGGCCCATGGACTGGCCGGTCGATTCGCGCATGCGCAACTCGTCGGTCATCATCTTCAGGCGCACCAGCGAACGGACGCGCGCGAACAGCGCCGCATCGTCCACCGGCTTGGTGAGGAAATCGTCGGCGCCGGCTTCCAGGCCGGCAACGCGGTCGGAGGGCTGGTCCAGCGCGGTCACCATCACCACGGGAACATGGGCGGTCCTGGGGTTGCCCTTGATGCGGCGGCAGACCTCGAAACCGTCCATGCCGGGCATCATCACGTCCAGCAGGACGATGTCGGGGATCGCGTCCTCGATGCGGGCAAGGCATTCAAGACCGTTGAAGGCCGAGACCACCTCGAAATATTCGGCGGTCAGCTTGGCTTCCAGCAGCTTGACGTTGGAGAGAATGTCGTCGACGACCAGAACGCGTGCGGTCATGGGGATGATCCTGGTGTTATCCGACGAAGCGCCGCACGGTTTCCAGAAAGCTCGTCACCGAGATCGGCTTGGAGATATAGGCCTCGCAACCGCCCTGGCGGATCACTTCCTCGTCGCCCTTCATGGCGAAGGCGGTGACGGCAACCACGGGGATCGATTTCAGCGAATCGTCCTCCTTGAGCCACTTGGTCACTTCCAGGCCGGACACTTCCGGCAGCTGGATGTCCATCAGGATCAAGTCGGGATGATGCTCGCGGGCGATATCGAGGGCTTCCATGCCATCCTTGGTCTGCAGGATGTTGTAGCCATGGGCATCGAGCAGATCGTGGAAGAGCTTCATATTGAGCTCATTGTCCTCCACGATGAGAACGGTCTTGGTCTTGGCGTCCATGACTTGACTCTCCAGCGCCGCCGCGCGCCCAATTCGCCAAGCCCGGAAATTGGGGCTGGCTGCTTTGGCAGTATTAGCGAGGATGTCTTAACGCTACCTTGACAATGCGCGCACCCATGACGGCGGAAAGCGCCGAAATCCTGGCTTTGGAAGGCCTTGGCTGGTTGGCCGGGCAAGAGGAAGGCTTAGGCCGGTTCCTGGCTGTTTCGGGCCTTGATCCGGCCGGTCTGCGCGAAGCTGCCGGCGCGCCCGGCACCGGCCTGGCGGTGCTTGAATTTCTGCTGGCAAATGAGCAGCTTCTGGTGGCTTTCTGCGAGACCACTGGAACAAATCCGCAGGCCATTCATGCCGCCCGCCGCAGGCTGGAAGGCCCTGTCTGATGCGGCTGGGAATCGACCTGGGCGGGACCAAGACCGAGATCGTGGCCCTGGACGGCGCCCGTGAGGTGCTGCGCCGCCGGATATCCACGCCCCGCGACTATGACGGCACCCTCGCGGGCATCGCCGGCCTGGTGCGGGAGAGCGGCATGGAGGCGCCGGTAGGGGTTGCAATTCCCGGCACCGAAACGCCGGACGGAACGGTCAAGAACGCCAACTCGACCTGGCTCAATGGCCGTCCCCTGCGCGCCGACCTGGAACGCGCCACGGGACGAAAAATCCGCCTGGCCAATGACGCCAACTGTTTCGCCCTGTCGGAAGCGACGGACGGCGCCGGCGCGGGCGCCGCGGTGGTGTTCGGCGTCATTGCCGGCACCGGCGTGGGCGGCGGCATCGTGATCGACGGCAAGGTGAAGGGCGGCGCCCATGGCGTGGGCGGCGAATGGGGTCATATCCCCCTGCCCGGCATGAACGCGGCTGAGCTTGCCGAAGCGCCTGCTTGCTATTGCGGCAAGCGCGGCTGCCTGGAGGTCTGGTGCTCCGGGCCCGGCGTGGCGGCCGAATTCGAGCGCGCCACGGGACGAAAATCGACCGCGGATCAAATTGCGGCGTCCGATGGCACGGACGAGAGGGCCGCCATGGCGCGCCATGCCGACCGGCTGGCGCGCGGACTGGCGACGGTCTGCAACATCATCGATCCCGATGTGATCGTGCTGGGCGGCGGCCTGTCCAACATCGCCAGCCTCTACGAAGCACTGCCGCCATTGGTGGAGAAATACGGTTTCACGTATGGCGCGCCGCCCAGGATCGTGAAGAACCGCCATGGCGATTCAAGCGGGGTACGCGGCGCGGCCTGGCTATGGCCGGCATAGAAAGCTGGCCGGCCTTCTGCCGCGATTGCCTGGCCGATGCGCGGCCTGACCAGCCCTGCCCTTCCTGCGGCGGCACCCGCATCCTGGCGCATCCGGAACTGGAAACCCTGGCCATCGCGCATCTGGATTGCGACGCCTTTTATGCCGCCATCGAAAAGCGCGACGACCCTTCGCTGCACGACAAGCCGGTGATCGTGGGCGGCGAGACCCGCGGCGTTGCCTCCACCTGCTGCTATATCGCCCGCAAATATGGCGTGCGCTCGGCCATGCCGACCTTCCAGGCCAAAAAGCTTTGCCCGCATGCGGTCTTCATCAAGCCGCGGCACGCCCATTATTCCGCAGTCGCGCGGCAGATCCGGGAAAAGATGCAGGCCCTGACGCCGCTGGTCGAGCCGCTGTCGCTGGATGAAGCCTATCTCGATTTGTCGGGCACAAGCCGCGTTCACGGCATGAGTCCGGCCCGCACCATGGCGAAACTGGCGCGCGAGATCGAACGCGATATCGGCATCAGCGTCTCGATCGGGCTTTCGGGCAACAAGTTCCTGGCCAAGCTGGCCTCGGAAATGGACAAGCCGCGCGGCTTCACCGTGATCGGCATGAAAAACGCGGTGGCGTTCCTGCGCGACAAGAAGGTCGGCATCATCCGCGGCGCCGGCAAAGTACTGGAGACGCAGCTCAACCGCGACGGTTTCATGACCATCGGCGACCTGCAGGATGCCGATCCACGCGACCTCGCCAATCGCTATGGCGCCACCGGCCTGTGGCTGGCGCGCATCGCCCGGGCCCAGGACCGCCGCACCGTCGATCCGGGCGGCGAAATGAAGTCGATCTCGTCCGAGACCACCTTCAACAAGGATCTGTCGGCCTATGCCGAGCTGGAAGCAGTGCTATGGCGGCAGGCCGAACGGGTTTCCGCCCGCGCCAAGGCCAAGGGCCTGGCCGGCCGCACCGTGGTGCTGAAGCTCAAGACCGCCAATTTCCGCCTGCGCACCCGCAGCGCCTCGCTGGAGGCGCCGACCCAGCTGGCCGACCGTATTTTCCGAACCGCCCAGATTGCGCTGAAGCGCGAGTCCGACGGCACCCGGTTTCGTCTTCTGGGTGTGGGCATTACCAATCTGGCCCCCGCCAGTGAGGCCGACCCCGGCAGCCTGATCGATCCCGTCAATGACAAGCGCGCCGCCGCCGAACGCGCCATGGACCGCATCCGCGCCAAATTCGGCGGTGACGCGGTGGGCAAGGGCCGGGGCTTGAACAGGAAGCGCTAGCAGTTAGGCTGTGATGATGGATATCGAAGCCCGTCTCAAGGAACTTGGCATCACCCTGCCCGCGCCGCCGGCGCCGGTGGCCGCCTATGTCCCTTTCACCGTCTCCGGCAAGCAGGTCTTCATCGCCGGCCAATTGCCACTGGTGGACGGCAAATTGCAGTTTCCCGGTCAACTGGGCGGCACGGTCAGCCTGGAAGACGGCCAGGCGGCGGCGCGCATCTGCGCCATCAATGTGCTGGCGCAGCTGAAAGCCGCCTGCGGCGATCTTTCCCGCGTGAAGGCCTGCCTCAAGCTGGGCGTCTTCATCAGCGCCACCGCCGACTTCACCCAGCATCCCGAAGCTGCCAACGGGGCCTCTGAGCTGATCGCCGCCGTGCTGGGCGAAGCCGGCCGCCACGCCCGCAGTTCGGTGGGCGTGCCCTCCCTGCCGCGCGGTGCCGCGGTGGAAGTTGATGCGGTGTTCGAATTGGCGTGACGGACGCAGCGGCACGACTTGTCGGCAGTGCAAAAGAGATCGGCGCGGCGCGCTGGAACGCGCTGGCCAATCCCGAAGGGGCAAGCGACCCGCACCCTTTCACGACCTATGAGTTCTTTTCCGCGCTGGAGGAATCCGGATCGGCCGCAGCCGACAGCGGCTGGCAGCCCTGCCATCTCCTGACCGACGACGGCCTGATGCCGCTATACCTGAAAGGCCATTCCCAGGGCGAGTATGTTTTCGACCATGCCTGGGCCGAAGCACTGGAGCGTGCCGGCGGCGACTATTATCCCAAGCTGCAATGCGCCGTGCCCTTCACGCCGGTAACGGGGCCCCGGCTGCTGGCCGGGACGGACGCGGCCAAAACCGCGTTGCTGCGCTTCGCCGCTGGTGCGCTGGCGCAACTGGGCGCCTCGTCGCTGCACATCACCTTTCCGCCGGAAAGCGAATGCAAATTGGCTGCCGATGCCGGCTGGCTGCTGCGCACCGGTCAGCAATTCCACTGGAACAATCCCGGCTATCGCGATTTTTCCGATTTCCTGGGCGAACTTTCCTCGGCCAAGCGCAAGAATTTGCGCAAGGAACGCGACAGCGTCGCCAGGGCCGGTGTCACCTTCCAGTGGCTGAGCGGTGACGACATCACCGAGAGTCACTGGGACCGGTTTTTCGATTTCTACATGGATACGGGCGGCCGCAAATGGGGCACGCCTTATCTCACCCGCGCATTTTTCAGCCTGCTCGGCCAGGGGCTAAGGCACCAGACCCTGCTGGTAATGGCCAGCAAGGACGGGAAACTCATCGCCGGCGCCCTCAACCTGTTCGGCGGCGGCGTGCTGTTCGGGCGCAACTGGGGCGCGATCGAGCATGTCCCCTTCCTGCATTTCGAAACCTGCTACTATCAGGCAATTGATTTTGCCATCGCCCGCGGCCTGAACCGGGTCGAAGCCGGTGCCCAGGGCGAGCACAAGCTGCTGCGGGGCTATATGCCGGTACCGACCTTCAGCGCCCACCTGATCGCGCATCCCGGCCTTTCGCGGGCGGTGGAGGATTTCCTGGGGCGCGAGCGCGCCGCGATGGCGGAACATATGTCGGAACTGGCGAACGCTTCGCCGTTCCGCAAAATTTAGGTTCAGACTTGACGCACGCGCCGGACCTAACACACTAACAAGATAATTTTGCACGGGTGGCCGGGTCGCGCTCGCTACCCGGCCATAACGAGGTTTTGATGTACGACACCGACAATATTTTCGCCAGGATCCTGCGCGGCGAGATTCCCTGCGTAAAGGTCCATGAAGATGAAATGACCCTTGCCTTCATGGATGTGATGCCCCAGGCCGAGGGCCATGTCCTGATCATCCCGAAAGAGCCGGCGGAAAATATCCTCGAGCTTTCGGCCGAGGGTGCGGCGGCGATGATCATCGCGACGCAAAAGGTGGCAAGGGCGGTGAAGAAGGCGCTGCGTGCGCCGGGCATCTACCTGATGCAGCTGAACGGCGCGCCCGCCGGGCAGACCGTCTTCCATGTCCATTTCCATGTCATCCCGCGCGATGTCAGCGTGGCGCTGAAGCCGCATGCCGGTGGCATGGTCGATGCAAAAATTCTTGAAGCGGTCGCCGCCAGGATCAGGGCCGCCATGTGATCCTTGGGGGAACGGCATCCTGGGCGATATTGTTGACGACGAACTACGCGGCCCGTCTTGCAGCAAAGCCGTTCCAGGCCTGGGACAACGCCATCATCGGCAGTATGCGGCAGATCGCTAGCTGCGCTGCTGCACCGGGATCATCCGCGCATCCAGGACGCGATAGCCCGCGACCGCGCCCCAGTGGCCATACTGGCGCAGATTGGCGTGACGCCAGAGCAATTCGCCATTGTCGTCGAGACGGGCGATGCCCCGGCGCGACTGCTGCAAGGTGCGGGCGTTGACCGGCGTGAAATTGTCCAGCGTGGCTTTGGCGGACATCAGGCCGTATTCGGCGCACGGGACGCTGAGCGCGATGGGCTGGCCCGGACGATAGGCCGTGCCCTGCCAAACCCGCTCGACCACGGCGTTGACCGTGCAGTAATTGGGCAGTTTCGCCGGCACCGTCACCGCCAGCAATTCGAATTCGATGACATTGCTGTCCGGACTCGCGGCGGAACGGAGCTCGAAGGATGGCGCGGCCTGCGCGACAGGCGCCAGCGCGACAATGAACATCACGGCAAAAATGGTTTTGCGCATGAATCCCTCCGGAATATGCGGACGCAGCTTAGCACGGTTTGCGGCGACAATGAGACCACAACCTTACGGCCGCGTAATCTACCAGTAGCCGATCAGGCGGCCGTTCGTAATCACGCCCAGCCAGAAGACCAACGAAGCCGCGCCCATGACCGATAGCCGCTTCATTTCGGGCTGCGTGAGTTCCCGCACCCGATGCTCCCGCCAGGCCGTGGAAAGATGCAGCGCCGCCAGATTGGCCAGCGCCAGGGCGATGAAGAAGAATTTCGGCAACAGAAACGGGTTGTCGGCATACTCGACCGCCTTGGTTGCCAGCATCGGCACGCCGGTGAGCACCGCCAGTGCGAATCCCGTGCCGGCGACATTGACCGCCGGCCGCGAGATCATGCCCAGCGGGATCGAACGCCATACGCCCAGCAGCCGCAGATCCAGCACGCAGATGGCGCCGAACAGCGCCGCGATGGCGATGATATGGAACAGGTTGACAATGGCGTAGGTCCAGACGCCGGTCTCACGCATCAACTGGCCGAGAGGCGAAGCCTCCAGCCAGGCCATGAAGATGTGGTAGCGGTCCGTTTGAATGACGCGGGCCTATTCGCGGTCGGGATAGACGGCGTAACGCTGGTTGCCGTGGATTACGACGATGGTCTTCATCTCGCGATGACCGGGCTCGGTGCTCTTGTTGCCGCGGACCGTGACGGTGGCGCCCACCGGGATCACGCCGGGCTTGAGGCCAGCAGCGCCGGTGCGCGCGGGCGGAGCCAGCGTTACATCCCAAAGGTCGTTGTCCACCTTGATCTGCATCGTGCCATGCGGCCCGGCCAGGCTCACGCCTTTGGTGACCGTGCCGGTGAGCGCGGTGACCTGGGCCTCCTGCCCCGTCCAGCCATGATGGGCCCAAGCCGGCGAAGCCAGCAAAAAGGCAGGAGCCACGAAGGCAACTGGCACGGCAGCGGCGAGGAGCATTTTGCGAAGCATGGCTTCATCCCTCTCATGACAAAGGCCGGGTAACCTAGCATGTTCGGACAGCGGACCAAACTCCCCTGACTGCCCTGGTTGTGCCAGGGAAGTCAGGAGCTATGCTGGCTGAAATCCCGAGGGAACATCATGCGGAAGATACTTGCCGCCGCCATGGCTGCGATCACGTTCGGCGCGACGGCCTTTGCGCAGCAACCAGCCGGTCCAGCCGCCGATCCCGCGGTGCAATTGGCCTTGAACGCCCTGCCGCCGATTACCGACGAAAGGGTTCGAGCGGCCATCGCGGTCTATAGCCGGGTTGCTCAGGGCTGGTGGGTACAATCCCGTTGCAAGATCGACGGGGCGCAAGCGCAGCAACAATTTTCGGAGGACCTCGCGCTCGTGACACAGATGATGCGCGTTTTGATGGGAAACACCTTCAAGGTCGAGCCGCAAAAGGCCGGCGAATACACCGAAACGATTCAGATGTACGCCCTGAATGTGATGAGCGCGAACAAGTTTTTCGATTGTGGTGAACAGGCACAAAGCCTCGTCCAGGTGGGGAAGTCGTCCGCCGGGCAGATCGCCTCAGGCATCAGGCGTCAATTGCAGCAACCGCCCGCGCGCTGAGCCTGTCAGACATCCGCCTTAGGCTTTGTCCGGCCTTTTGGTCCCGGCGCCTTGATCTCGGCCGGAACGAATTCAAAGACCAGCTTGTCCTTCTCGCGGTCCAGCAGCACGCGCACCGTGCCGCCATTCCTGAGCTGGCCGAACAGGATCTCGTCGGCCAGCGGCTTCTTGATATTGTCCTGGATGACACGCGCCAGCGGACGGGCGCCGAAAGCGTCATCATAGCCCTTCTCGCCCAGCCAGCGCGTCGCTTCCGGCGTCAGATCGAAGGTGACATCGCGGTCGGCGAGCTGGGCTTCCAGTTCCAGCACGAACTTCTCCACCACCTTGTCGATCGTGTCGCGTGACAGCGGCGCGAAGGCGATGACGGAATCCAGCCGGTTGCGGAATTCCGGGGTGAACAGCTTCTTGATCGCTTCCTCATCCTCGCCTTCGCGCCTGCCGCGGCCGAAGCCGATGGCTTCCTTGGCCGCGTCCGAGGCACCGGCATTGGTGGTCATGATCAGGACCACGTTGCGGAAGTCGATCTTCTTGCCGTTATGGTCGGTCAGTTTGCCGTGATCCATCACCTGCAACAGGATGTTGTACATGTCCTGGTGCGCCTTCTCGATTTCGTCCAGCAGCAGCACGCAATGGGGATGCTGGTCGACGCCGTCGGTGAGCAACCCGCCCTGGTCGAAACCGACATAGCCGGGCGGCGCGCCGATCAGGCGGCTGACGGTATGGCGTTCCATATATTCCGACATGTCGAAGCGCAGGAATTCCACGCCCAGGATGGAGGCAAGCTGCTTGGCGACCTCGGTCTTGCCGACGCCGGTGGGGCCGGAGAAAAGATAGGAGCCGATGGGCTTTTCCGGCTGGCGCAGGCCGGCACGGGCCAGCTTGATGGCCGAGGCCAGGGCCTGGATCGCCTTGTCCTGGCCGAAGACGACGCGGGAAAGGTCGGCCTCCAGCGTGCGCAGCGCCGTGGCGTCGTCCTTGGAAACGGATTTGGAGGGAATGCGGGCGATCTTGGCCACCACCTCCTCCACATCCTTCACATGGATCACCTTCTTGCGGCGGCTTTCCGGCAGCAGCATCTGGCTGGCGCCGGCTTCGTCGATCACGTCGATCGCCTTGTCGGGCAGCTTGCGGTCATTGATGTATTTGGCCGAAAGCTCGACCGCGGCGCGGATGGCGTCGGCGGTGTAGCGCAGCTTGTGATAGCTCTCGAAATAGCTCTTGATGCCCATCAGAATCTTGACCGAGTCATCGACCGTGGGTTCGGCGACGTCGATCTTCTGGAAGCGGCGCACCAGGGCGCGGTCCTTTTCGAAATACTGGCGGTATTCCTTGTAGGTGGTCGAGCCGATGCAACGCAGCACGCCCTGCGCCAAAGCGGGCTTGAGCAGGTTGGAAGCGTCCATGGCGCCGCCGCTGGTGGCGCCGGCACCGATCACGGTGTGGATTTCATCGATGAAGAGGATGGCGCCCTTCTGGTTCTCCAGCTCCTTCACCACCGTCTTGAGCCGTTCCTCGAAATCGCCGCGATAGCGGGTGCCGGCAATCAACGAGCCCATGTCCAGGGCATAGATGATGCAGCCCTGGAGGATTTCGGGGACTTCGTTGTTGATGATCTTGCGCGCCAGGCCTTCGGCGATGGCGGTCTTGCCGACACCGGGATCGCCGACGAACAGCGGATTGTTCTTCTGGCGGCGGCAGAGAATCTGGATGGTGCGCTCGACTTCGGCGGCGCGCCCGATCAAGGGATCGACCCTGCCGGACTTGGCCTTCTCATTGAGGTTGACGCAATAGGCCTCGAGCGCCTCGGTGCCCTGCTTGGCCTGCTTTTCGGTTTCTTCCTCTTCCTCGGCGCCGCGCGGCGGCTTGGGCTGGCTCATGCCCGGGCGCTTGGCGATGCCGTGGCTGATATAACTCACCGCATCCAGGCGGTTCATGTTCTGCTGCTGCAGGAAATAGACCGCGTTGCTCTCGCGCTCGGTGAAGAGCGCCACCAGGACATTGGCGCCGGTCACCTCGTCGCGGCCGGAATTCTGCACATGCAGCACCGCCCGCTGCACCACCCGCTGGAAGCCGGTGGTGGGCTTGGCGTCCTCGCCATCCTCGATCACCAGGGTGGCCAGGTCGGTATCGATGAATTTCTGCACCGTCTTGCGCAGCGCATCCATGTCGACATTGCAGGCCCGCATCACCTGGCCGGCATCGGCATCGTCGACCAGGGCCAGGAGCAGATGCTCCAGGGTCGCATATTCGTGATGCCGGTCGCTGGCGAGCTTGATGGCGTGATGGAGAGCCTGTTCCAAGCTGCGCGATAATGACGGCATCTATTCTTTCTCCATCGTGCACTGCAACGGATGTTGATGGCGGCGGGCGAATTCAATGACCTGGGTCACTTTGGTCTCCGCCACTTCGAAGGTGAACAGGCCGCAGACCCCGACCCCATGGCGGTGGACATGCAGCATCACCTCGACCGCCTCTTCGCGGGTCTTGGCGAAAATCTTCTCCAGGATGTGAACGACGAACTCCATCGGCGTGTAGTCGTCGTTGAGCAGGAGAACCTTGTAGAGGGACGGTTTCTTGGTCTTGGGGCGCGTTTTCGCGACGATGCCGGTTCCGGTGCCGCCACCGTTCTGGCCGTTATGGCCATCTGAATCATCGCCGCCGTCGCGCATCCCAATATCCTAGCTCAACCCTAGGCCCTGCCTAGAGGGATGATATGGGGATAAATACGAATGGAAAAAGGTACTTAAAGACAAAAAGGCCCGGTTTCCCTTCCAGGAACCGAGCCTTTCCGCAATTCGTAAACGTGACTTACGCCCGGGTCGTCTGGACGACGTCGAGCCAGGCTTCGACACGGCCCTGCAGCGGTGCAAAGCTGTCCTTGCCGGCGGCGGTGAAGAGTTCGCCGAACTTGGTGACTTCGCTGATGTAGGACTCGAAGGCCGACTTGGCGAAATCGCTCTGGTATTCGAAGGCTTCATGCAGCGACTTGGAGCCCATGATCGCCTTGGTGGCGGTGATGGAATCTTCCAGCGACTGCTTGGAATAGGCGTAAAGTTCGTTGTTGATGGTCTCGATGCCCTTGCCGGCGACGGTGGCGGACTTCATCACCGCTTCCGCAGTGTCCTTGCCGTAGCCCAGGACGAGATCATAATTCTTGGTGGCCTTTTCGAAGCCGGCCTTGAAGGCTTCGGCGCCGTTGGCGATGGCATATTCGGCGGTTGCGGTTGCTTTGTCGCCCGCGGGTTTGGCTTTGGACATGCTGTTATACCCTTTCCCTGATTGCTGTTCGGGGCATACCGGAATTGTCCGGCGGCCTGTTGCACTGCAACATGACGATAGTTGGGGCATGTCCCTGCGAACGTCAAGGGTTAATTGCTGCGTCGCAGCAAAATTTTTGTGACGCCGGGCGAAAAGCGTTAATACTTGGTAAATACCGGGGAACTAAAGGTTTTTGGAGTTCCTGCTTGCGCCGCGGGATGGTTTTTGGTCTTTTTGCGACCGGGGTGCGTGTGATTTGGGGTTTGTTACCGTTGTCTTCACCGAGCTGGCACCGCCAAGTCACCTGCTGGATGGGCGTACTCGCCCTGATCGGCGCAATTGCATTAACCGCACCGGCCTTTGCCCAGCCCGCCGTCCCTGCCGTCAGCGCACAGTCCTCGGCCCAGGCCTCGGCCAAACGCAGTACCGCCCGGCGCAGTATCGCCCGCCCTGCCCTGCGCGGCACCGCCTCGCGCCGCGCCGCGGCGCGCCGCAGGGTGGTGCGCATGCCCGCCAGCCCGACCGATCCGGTCAAGGACGCCGCCATGGTGATCGACGGCGCCACCGGCAGGGTGCTCTATGCGCGCAACGAAAGCGCCACCCGATACCCGGCGTCGCTCACCAAGATGATGACGCTCTACATGCTGTTCGAGGCGTTGAAGGCCGGCAAGCTCACCATGCAGACGCCGCTGCCGGTTTCCACCCATGCCCAGCGCCAGAAGCCTACCAAGCTGAACCTGCGCAAGGGCCAGACCATTGCCGTGGAAGACGCCATCCGCGCCACCGTGATCCGCTCGGCCAATGACGTGGCGGTGGTGATCGCCGAAGCGCTGGGCGGCACCGAAGGCAATTTCGCCCTGCAAATGACTGCCAAGGCGCGCGCGCTGGGCATGAAGGAAACCAATTTCCACAATGCCTCGGGCCTGCCCAGCCCGCTGCAGATCACCACCGCCAGCGACATGGCGATCCTGGGGCGCCGCCTCGCCTACGATTTCCCCCAGCATTTCCATTATTTCGCGCTGCCGGGCTTCACCTACAAAGGCACCTGGTATCCCACCCATGACAATCTGATCGGGCGCTATGACGGCGCCGACGGCATCAAGACCGGCTACACCAACGCCAGCGGTTTCAACCTGGTCAGCTCGGTGGTGCGCGACAATCGCCACCTCGTCGCCGTGGTGATGGGCGGCCGCACCGCGATCCGCCGCGACCTGGAGATGATCCGAATCCTGGATGCAGCCTTTGTC
>DATFFI010000104.1:0-12691 GCA_035250225.1 Rhizomicrobium sp.
CAAGAGGCGCCGGCACCCAAAGCGCCGGTCCCGCTACGGCCAGCAGCCCGCTAGAAACCCGCCAGATGCCCCAAAAGGGGCGATCGCAAAATACGAGACCCTCCTCCCCTTTGCGGGCGAAGCCCGCCTAAAGGGGAGGTGCCCGTAGCTGACCGAGGCTGCACGGCGAAGCCGATGCAGCCGACAGGCAGCGAAGGGCGGAGGGGTTCAACAAAAAACCGGACGCGCGCTCTCGCGCGCGTCCGGTAACCCGCGCTTAACCCTACCGGTCCAACTATCTGTGCATGTTTCAGCCAGCAAACCCCGCAACCGGGTCTTGGGAAAAGACAATTCCTTTACACAATATCTGGCCCCAAGTACCTTGTTTGGTGGGCGTTTGGTCCTTGTGAGTCGAAATGCGCGCAGAGTTACCCTGGAATGTTGCGGGCATACCTCCCGAGGCACGGGAAGCCGCGCGGGCGGCTGCGCGCCGGGAGGGTCTCTCGGTCGGGGAATGGCTGACAAGGCGCATTTTGCGCAGTTTTTCGGACCTTCAGGACGATCCCATGCCCTTTGACCGCCCCGCCTATGGTGGGGGTGGCCCTGCCCTGGACAGCTGGGGCCTGCCCCAATCCCAAGCCGCCCGTCGCGATTCGGAAGAGATGCTGGCCCGGGTCAGCCGCAGCGAAACCGAATCAACCGAATCCTGGCGCCGGATCGAGGAGCAGCTGCGGGGGGTCGCCCGCCGCCTGGATTCCTCCGAGCGCAGCCAGTCCGAGAATAACCGGGTCCTGTCCAAGACCGCGGCCGAGATGAATATCGCCGCCCGGGAACAGTCCCAGGCCTTCGACCAGGTCAGCCAGAGCATCGTGGCCATCAGCGAGCGTCTGGAACGGCTGGAACGCGACAAGGCCACGGACGGCGTCAAGGACGCGGTCAAGGCGCTGCATCAGGGCCTTTCCCGCCTGGCCGACCAGATCGGCCAGACCGCCAACCAGTCCGCCAGCCAGGCTGCCGCCGTGGCGCAGAATCTGGACCAGCTGGCCCATCGCCTGAACCAGGCCCGCGAAGATGCCGAGCATGGCGACAAGCTGCTGGGCGCGCGCATTGGCGAAAGCGATGCCCGCATCGGCGACGCCGACCTGCGGCTCGCCAATACCGAAACCCGCATCGCCAATATCGAAAAGACCGTCCAGTTCGCCACCAATGCGCTGGATCACACGCTGGAGAAGCTGGAAGCCGCCGCCAACCAGCGCGCCAACGACCAGGTGGAATGGCAGCGCCGCGCCGGCGTTACCGAGGAAAATGTGGTGCGCCTGGAAGAGGCCGTCGCCCGCCTGGAGCGTACCGGCAACGATCCGGCGCTGGAGCGCCGTCTCGATGGTATCGAGAATAGCCTGCACGGCATGGTCGCCCGGCTGGAGAATTACAATCCCGCCGCGCCGCTGGAAGAAACCATTCGTCATCTCGCCCATCGCCTGGACGCGATGGAGCGGAACCAGTCCGACCTGGTCAATGAAATGCGGGCCAATATCGTGGCCGCGCCGGCCGGCAAGACCGCCGAACCCGTCTTCGCCACCCCGAACGCCTTCCAGGCGCCCAACGCCTATCAGGCACAAGATGCGTTCGAAGCGCCGCCTTTCGCCGAGCCGCCTTCCGCCAACGATCCCGACGCCAATCCCTTCATCCCGGCCTATGGCACCGAGACTTTCTCGCCGGATGCCTTCGCCGCCGGCCAGTTCAGCGAAGCGCCCGCGGGCGAAGATCCCTTCGCGCCGCTGGACGGCATGGTCGAGCCGACCGCCGATGCCGGCGAAGAGAATTTCCTGGCCGCCGCGCGCCGTTCCGCCCGCGAGGCCGCCGAAAAGAACGCCGTGCAGAAGAAGAGCCGCTTCCGCTGGGGCAAGGCCGCCAATACCGAAGGCACCGGCAAAAAGCGTCTTTTAGTGCCGCTCCTGGTAGTCGCTGGTGTAGCCCTGCTGGCCATCGCCGCCGCGGTGCTGAGCCAGCGTCTTTCCGGCACGACCAGCGAACCGGCCGCCGCCGAAGGCACTTTCACCGAAGCGCCGCAGGCCGGCATCCCGGACAATAGCGGCGAGGCCCAGCCCGCCGAAGGCCAACAGCAGCAGGCGGAAAATGCGCCGCCGGCGCCCGCACGGCAGGCTGCCGCGCCGACACCCGCCGCCCCGCCCTCACTGGAGCGTATCGCCCAGCTCGCCGATGGCGGCAACCCCATCGCCCAGACCATCATCGGCCTGCGCGCCCTTGGCGCCAATGGCAGCGGCGCCAATCCGCCCGAAGCCTTCAAGTGGCTGAGCCGCGCCGCCGAACAGGGGCACGCCGTGGCGCAGTATCGCCTGGGCACGCTCTATGAACGCGGCCAGGGCGTTGCCGCCAATCCGGCAACCGCGGCGCGCTGGTACCAGGCCGCCGCCAATCAGGGCAATCGCCTGGCCATGTACAATCTGGCCGTGGCCGTGGCCAACCAGACCCCGCCCAACATGCCGGAAGCGGCGCGCTGGTTTGCGCGCGCGGCCGGCCTGGGCGTCGGCGACGCGCAATTCAATCTGGCGGTTCTCTATGAACGCGGCCAGGGCGTGCCGCAGAGCCTGACGGATGCCTATAAGTGGTACGCCATTGCCGGCGCCGCGGGCGACAATGGCGCCCAGCAGCGCGCCACCGTGCTGCGCGACCAGCTTTCGCAGACCGACCGCACCGCCGCGGAACGTTCCGCCGCCGCCTTCCGCGCCCAGCCGCTGGCGCGCGCCGCGAATGTCCCGCCGGAGCCTGCCGATCTCGCGGGCCAGTAAAGTCCCGTTTCAAATTGCAGCCCCAGTTTTTAAAAAAGGACGGCTTCGGCCGCCCTTTTTGTTTTGGGCGTAAGCGGTTGACCCGCTTTTGACACGCGCGCAGATTGGCTTGGGATGGAGATTTATCTTCCCATTGCAGAGATGTCGGTCAATTGGGTCTTCCTGATTGGCCTGGGACTGAGCGTGGGTTTTCTCTCCGGCCTGTTCGGCGTCGGCGGCGGTTTTCTCCTGACGCCGCTGCTGGTCTTTTACGGCATTCCTTCCACCGTCGCGGTCGGCACCACGCTCAGCCATATCGCCGCCTCGTCCGTCTCCGGCGCGTTGACGCAATGGCGACGGCAGGCCATCGATTTCAAGATGGCCGGTATCATGCTGCTGGGCGGCCTCGCCGGCACGCTGATCGGCATCTGGCTGTTTGCCTATATGCGCCGCCAGGGCCAGATGGATTTGATCGTCTCGCTTTCCTATGTGCTGCTGCTGGGCACGGTCGGTGGCATCATGCTGAAGGAAAGCCTGGGCACGTTGCGCGCCGCGCGCGGCGGCGTTGGTACGCCGACGCGGCTGGTCAACCGCGCCTGGATCATGGGCCTGCCCTTCAAAACCCGCTTCCGCCAGTCGCGGCTCTATATCAGCGTCATTCCGCCCATCGCCATCGGCGTCTTTGTCGGCGTGCTCAGCGCCATCATGGGCATTGGCGGCGGCTTCATCGTCGTACCGGCGATGATCTACCTGCTGCGGATGCCCA
Source organism: Rhizomicrobium sp. (assembly GCA_035250225.1). Taxonomy (GTDB): domain Bacteria; phylum Pseudomonadota; class Alphaproteobacteria; order Micropepsales; family Micropepsaceae; genus Rhizomicrobium. The sequence goes on from DATFFI010000104.1 coordinate 3,535, forward strand.
CCAATATGGTGCTGGGCACCTCGCTGGCGCAGATCATCGGCATCACCGCCGTCACCACCGTGCTGCAGGCCACCAGCAACTATGCCGTCGATGTGGTGCTGGCCTTTTTCCTGGTGATGGGCGGCGTGGTCGGGGCGCAGATCGGCGTCCGCGCCGGCGCCAGGCTGCGGGGCGAACAGCTGCGCTTCCTGCTGGCGGTGCTGGTGCTGGCGGTGGCATTGCGGCTGGCCTGGGGCCTGGTGGCGACGCCCGCCGATGTCTATTCCATCACCCTGGGAGGCAGCTGATGCGGCGCCTGCTGCTCCCGCTGCTTCTGCTGCTCGCCCCGCCCGCCATGGCGGCAGAGGACATCGTCTCCGGTCTCAGCCAGGACCAGATCGAGATCAATTCCAGCTATACCGGCACCGATATCGTGGTGTTCGGCACCATTGAACGGCCCGCCCGCGCCAGCGGACGCGACATTGTCGTGGTGGTGCGCGGCCCGGACACCCAGATCACCGTGCGCCGGCGCGACCGCTTCGCCGGCGTCTGGGTCAATCGCGATTCCGCCCGTTTCCAGGGCATGCCCGCCTTTTATTTTCTGGCCAGTACAAGGCCATTGGGCGCCATCGCCACGCCGGATACTCTTTCGCGCCATGGGTTGGGGGCGCCGCACCTGCAGCCTTCCGCCATCATCACCCATCACGATCCTGGGCCTTTCCGCAAGGCAGCGATCCGCCAGCTGGAAGCGCAGGGCCTTTATACCGATGCGCCGGGCAGCATCGATTTTCACAGCGAGAGCCTGTTCAAAACCGTGGTGCCGATCCCCGCTTCGGTGGCGCGGGGGCAATACAATGTCGAGGTCTATCTCTTCCGCGACGGCAATGTGGTGAGCGTGCAGTCCACGCCCTTCTTCATCGACCAGATCGGGCTGGAACGGCGCATCTACAATTTCGCCCACAATAGTCCGTTTTATTACGGCCTGTTCGCGATATTCACGGCACTGTTGTTCGGCTGGGCCGCCAGCGTATTGATGAGACGTCCCGGCACTTAAGCCCGGCGCTGCTGGGCGACCGCATAAACCCGGCGATTACCCAGCATATAGGCGTGGAACGGTCCCGCGAACAGCGCGGTAATCGGCGTCTCGCGCACATCCAGGCCCCCGGTATAGGCGCCGAAGGACGGCAGCACCACGCGCAGCCCGTCAGAGACAAAGCAGCGGCGGCGCACGTTGCGGCCCCATTTGGCGACGCTGGCGCAGGGATGCAGATGGCCCGCCACTTCTCCCAGATGCAGGTTGGGGTGCGGTTCATGCCGCAGCGTCAGTCCGCCCAGCGCCAGCTCGGCGGCGACATGGCCACCCAGCCAGGCCGGCGGCTCGGGATCGTGATTGCCGGCGATCCAGACGAAATCGGCGACGCGCTTCAGCGTTTCCAGCATGGCGCGCTCTTCCCGGCCCAGCCGCGCACCGGCGTCGCCGTCATGGAAGGAGTCGCCCAGCGCAATGATGACCGAAGGCTGGTGGCGCCCCACCGCCTCGGCCAGCTTCAGCAGCGTGGCGCGGCTGTCATAGGGCGGCAGGAACTGGCCGCTGCGCGCATAGGAGGTGCCTTTTTCGAAATGCATGTCGGCCACGATCAGGGCGCGATGGGCCGGACAGAAGGCGGCGCCGTGCGGATCCAGCACCACGGTTTCGCCGTTCACATCGATGATCAGGTCAGTCCACACGCATAGCATCCCGAATCAGCGCGTCTTCACTTTCGCGCAGAATATCCTCGTCCACCACGCCCGCCACCATTTCCTTGGAAATTTCCAGCAGGGCGGGAACCGCCAGGGGAGACACCCGTTCCAGCCGCCTGGTGACGATCCGGCCCTTGATCCGCGCCAGCATATCGCCAAGCCGGGCGATGTCGAGCAGGCCGGTGCCCGCATCGGCATAGGTAGCGCGCAACAGCACATGGTCGGGCTCATGCTGTCGCAAAACGTCGTAAATCAGGTCTGAAGAAAAGGTCACCTGTTTGCCGGATTTCTCGGCGCCGGGAAAACGGCGCTGGATCAGGCCGGCAATGATGGCGCAGTTGCGGAAGGTCCGCTTGTAGAGATTGGACTCCGCCAGCCAGGCATCGAGATCCTCGCCCAGCATGTCCTGGTCGAACAAGGCGTCCAGCTTTGCGCCCGCCATGTCGCGCGCCGCCCAGACGCAAAGGGCATACTCATTGGCGACGAAACCCAGGGGGCGGAAATTGAGCCGCTCCAGCCGCCGCGTCAGCAGCATGCCCAGCGTCTGGTGCGCCAGGCGCCCTTCAAAGGGATAGCAGCAGAGATAGTGGCGATTGCCGCGTGGAAACGTCTCGACCAGCAACTGGCCCGGCAAGGGAATGACGCTGCGCGCTTCCTGCACCGCCAGCATTTCGCTCACCGGCCCTGGCAGCTTTTGCCACCGGCGCGGATCGGAGACCATCTCGCGCACCCGCTGCGCCAGGAAGGTGGAAAGCGGAAACTTGCCGCCATTATAACTGGGGATCTCGGCCTCGGGGTCCTGTGCCCGTGTGACATAGGCGGCGTCTTCCCGCAGGCCTTCGAAGCGCAGCACATCGCCGGCAAAGACGAACGTGTCTCCCGCCGAAAGCTGCTCGACGAAATATTCCTCCAATTCGCCCAGCTTGCGCCCACCGCCGCCGGCGGGGCGGCCCTTGCCCTGCAGCTTGATCGCCACCATCGGATCTTCGACGATGACGCCAACATTCAGACGATATTGCTGCGCCAGGCGGGGATGGGCCAGGCGCAGCTTGCCGCCCGGCGCGGCGCGCAGCCGGGCATAGCGGTCATAGGCACGCAGCGCGTAACCGCCGGTGGCGACAAAATCCAGCACCGCGTCGAAATCGGCGCGCGTCAGGCGCGCATAAGGCGCGGCGGAGCGTATCTCAGCGAACGCCGCCGCGGGATCGAAGGGCCCGGCGCAGGCGATGCCCAGCAGATGCTGCGCCAGCACGTCCAGCCCGCCGGGGCGCAGGCGCTCGCCATCCAGCTCACCCGCCAGCACCGCATCCCGCGCCGCATGGCATTCCAGCACCTCGAAGCGGTTGGCAGGCACCAGCAGGGCGGCGCTGGGCTCATCCAGCCGGTGATTGGCGCGACCGATGCGCTGTACCAGCCGGGCGGCGCCCTTGGGCGCGCCGATGCAGATCACCTTGTCCACGGCGCCCCAGTCGATGCCCAGATCCAGCGTCGAGGTCGCGACCACCGCCCGCAACGCACCTTTGGTCATCGCCGCTTCCACCTTGCGGCGCTGTTCCGGCGCCAGGCTGCCGTGATGCAGGGCGATGGGCAGATTGTCGTCGTTGATGCGCCAGAGTTCCTGGAAAGTGCGCTCGGCCTGGGAGCGCGTATTGACGAAAATCAGCGCCGTGGTGGCGCTTTTGATCGCCGCCATCACATCGCCCATGGCGTGACGCGCCAGATGCCCGGCCCAGGGGACATATTCCTCCGAAGCGGAAATCCCGATTTCGGGCCTGGCGCCACCCTGGGCGATCACCAGCTCGGCCAGCTTTTCACCGCGCATCGGTTGCGGCAGCAAAAAACGCTGCAGCGGCTGCGGATCCTTGACCGTGGCGGAAAGGCCGACCCGGCGGTGCCGTGGCGCCAGGGTGGCAAGCCGCGCCAGCCCCAAAGCCAGCAGGTCGCCGCGCTTGGAATTGTACAGCGCATGCAGTTCGTCCAGCACGACGGTTTTGAGAGACTCGAAAAGGCGCGGCGCGGCGGGATGGGCCAGCAGCAGCGCCAATTGCTCCGGCGTGGTGAGCAGGATGTCCGGGGGCACATGGCGCTGGCGCTGGCGCCGCGCCAGGGGCGTGTCGCCGGTGCGGGTTTCGATCCGGATGCCCAGATCCATTTCGCTGGCGGGGGCTTCCAGGTTGCGCGCCACGTCCACCGCCAGCGCCTTGAGCGGGGAAATGTAGAGCGTGTGGAGGCCGCTCTTGCGGCTGCGTTTGGGCCGACTTTTAGCGGTTGGCCGCGCCGCGGCCGGGGCCAAATCGATCAGGCTGGGGAGGAAGCCCGCCAGGGTTTTGCCGCCGCCGGTGGGCGCGACCAGCAACACGCTCTGGCCCCGCGCCGCATGCTCGACCAGCGCCAACTGGTGCGGGCGCGGCCGCCAGCCGCGCGCGGCGAACCAATCTTCAAAGGCTTTCGGGAGCATGGGCCGCGCACCCTATCCCAGGCGCGGCGGCGGAATCGAGGCTTTTCAGCCGTTCGTAAGGAGACGTTCCAGTTCGGCTTCCGGAGTCCCATAGAAGCTGCCGGCCACTTGCTCAATGCCCTTGCGGTTGACCATGGTGAGTTCGCCGCGGCGGGTGGTGATGAAGCCGCGCTGCTCGAAGCTGTGGATCGCCACAGTGACGCCGGCGCGGCGCACGCCCAGCATCACCGCCAGGAACTCATGCGTCAGCGGCACGGCATTGGTGGTCATGCGGTCATGCGCCATCAGCAGCCAGCGCGCCAGCCGCTCTTCCAGCTTGGCGCGGCCATTGGCCAGCGCAGTCTGCGCCGTCTGGATCATGAAACCCTGCGCCGATTTCAGCATCAGGGCGCGCAGGCTTTCGCTTTCCGCGATGGCCGCGCGCAGGCGATCGGCGCCGATGCGATGGCCGCTGCCGGGAATCTGCATATAGGTGGAATGCTGGGCCCTGGTGTCGCCCATGATCAGCGGCACACCGGTCACGCCCTCATAGCCGATGACGCCGACTTCGATGCGATGATCCTCATTGTCCACCGCCACCACGGAGGCGACGCCGATCTCGAGGAAATAGGCATGGGCGATGGGCTTTTGCGGGACCTCGATCACCTGACGTTCACGCAGCGTCACCGGCTCGAGATGCGGCGCCAACAGGCCCCAATCGGAAGGCGCGAGCTTGGACAGCAAGCGGTTACGGATACCGGCGCGTTGCGGCGCGTCTGTCATCGATACTGGCTGTCCAAGCGTGAGTGCCCCAGTCATGCGGCGCCCCCTGAGTCGCACCGCCTGCCCGCAAGGAACTTAGCGTTTGCCTTCAGAAAACCTATGCTTATTTCAGTACGATAACGTACGCCTTCGAAGGCGATTTCGCCTTTTGTATCAAATGTTTCGACCAAATCCCACGGCATCGAAAAACTCCATCATGCGATACGTCCGGCCTAATAATCCGTCTACGGACTAACACTTGCCCGTGACGTGCTGATGGATTGAAAACGTACGGCAGGGGAACGGAGTTGCCTCAGTCCTGGAAAAAGGCCGCAACTGCCTGACGGGCCTTGCGATCTCCCACCGCGGTCATGTGGTCGCGCGCGGGAATAAGGACGGCCGAACCGTGGCGAAATTGCGCCGCCAGCTCCGACGGCTCGCCGGAGATGTCGTCCTTGTCGCCGCACACCACCAGCACCGGTTGCTCAATCTGCGCCAATGTCTCAGACGGCAGTCTTGGCGACATGGCGCGCATGCAGGCGGCCAGGGCGAAGCGATCCTTGCCCGGCTGTTCGGCGAAAGCGCGAAACATGACGGCGCGCCTGTCGGTGAGGCTGGAGGGATCATCCATCTCCAACGCCTCGGCCAGCAGGTCGCGCGAGTGGGGATCGGCGATGCGCGGCCCATGCAGGTAATGCGCGCCGACGCCCGCAAGGGCGAGCTTGACGACACGATCGGGATGATCGGCCGTCAGACGCAGGCTGATGAAGCCGCCCATCGAATAGCCGCACAGCAGGGCGCGCCCGACACCGGCCGCCGCCATCACCTGGCGCACATCTTCGGCCATGCGGGCATGACCATAAGCCGAAGGATCATGCGGCTTGTCGCTTTCGCCATGGCCGCGGCAATCCAACGCCAGCAGCGAAAAGCCGGCTTCCATCAGGGTCGAATACCAGCCGGTGACTTTCCAGTTCTGGCTGCGGCTGGAGCCGAAGCCATGCACCAGCATCACCGCAGGACCTTCGCCCATGCGCTCATAGGCCAGCCTCACGCCGTCATCGGCTGTCAGGAATTCGGTTGCCACGGCCGGTCCAGCCCCTATGCTGCCGTCATGCGCTTATGGCTTGCTCTCGCCGCGGTCAATGGGGCCCTGGCCGTTACGGCGGGCGCCTTCGGCGCCCATGGGCTTGAAGCCGTGCTGACGCCGGACATGCTGGCGGTGTTCGAAACCGGCGCGCGCTATCACATGTACCATGCCCTGGCGATGGGGCTTGCCGCCATCAGCGGCGCGCGCTGGGCGCCGGGCCTTTTCCTGGCCGGCATCCTGCTCTTTTCCGGCTCGCTCTATGTGCTGGCGCTGAGCGGCATGACTTGGGTGGGCATGATCAGGCCTTTGGGCGGCGTGCTGTTCCTGGCCGGCTGGATTTGCTTCGGCGTTTCCGCTTTACGGAAAGCTTCCTGAAGGGGTTCCAAACGAAAGCCGCACCGCGCATCCCATCCTCATTGGGGACGATGCTGGCATTAGGCGGCAGTTGGAAGCGGATGAGACGGGCGTTACCGCCGCCGATATAGAGATGGTCATAGTTGAAGACCACCTGCAGGATCTCCAGCACTTTCTTCACGCGCTTGTTCCAGCGCTTGGCGCCGAGCCTGGCGCGATGGGTTTCGCCGATATAGGCATCGAAATCCTGTTTGCGGTGCATCGGCACATGCGCGAATTCCAGATGCGGCAGCAGCGCGCCGTCCAGGAACCAGGCCGTGCCGAAGCCGGTGCCCAGCGTCACCACCAGCTCCAGCCCTTCGCCCCTGATGGCGCCAAGCCCCTGGACATCGGCATCGTTGATCAGCCGTGCCGGCCTGCCCAGCTTGCGCGCCAGCGCCTTTTCCAGCGGAAAGCCGGCCCAGGCTGCGGTATCGAGATTGGGCGCGGTATGGACCACGCCGCGCCGCACATAGCCGGGAAAGCCGATGGTGATGCAGTCATACTTTTTCAGCGGCGCGACCAGTTCGACCAGCAGCCGCACCAGGGTTTCCGGCGGACAGGGATGCGGCGTCGGAAGGCGCAGCCGCTCGCTGAGAAAGCGGCCTTTGGCGTCGACAATCGCCGCTTTCAGTCCCGTGCCGCCGATATCGAAGGCCAGGATGCGTTTGAAACGCGCCGCCATCGTCAGAAGCCGTAGCCCTGGTCGTCGCTGCCGGCGGCCGCCGCGTCCACCAGCCAGATCACTTCGCCTTGCGGCTTGAGGGCACCGGCCGGCAGCGCCCCGCCACGCGCCTGCGCCAGGGCATCGCGTTTGGCGGCGCCCGAGACCAGGAACAGGATCAGGCGGCTGGATTCCAGCGCCGGATAGGTGAGCGTGATGCGCGGCTCGCCCCGCCCTTGCGGCACCGCCGCCACCCAGCGCTCGCGCTCCTTGAGTACCGGCTGCCCCGGCAGCAGCGAAGCGGTATGGCCGTCATCGCCCAGCCCCAGCAGCGTCAGGTCGAACAGCGGCGCCCCCGGCTCCAGCACGCCGGCGCCATATTGCTGGCGCAGCATCTCGTCATAGCGGGCGGCGGCGCTGTCCGGCGTGTCGTCGGTGGGAATGGCGAAGAGCTTGCGCGGCTGTACCGTGCCGTCGGCCAGCAGGGTTTCACGCGCCATGCGGTAATTGCTGTTGTGATGATCGGGCGGCACGAAACGCTCATCGCTGAAGAACAATTCGACGCAAGCCCAGGGCAGGTTCGGCAGCCGCGACAGCTTGCGATAGGCGGCGATGGGCGTGGTGCCGCCCGACAGCACCATGCGAAACGGCGCCTCGCAGCCTGTCATGCGTTCGGCGATCAGCGCGGCCGCGCGCGCGGACAGCGCATCGGCATCCTTCACCACTTCCAGCCGGCCTTCGATGGTCATTTATCGGGATCCTTCGCCTTGTGCGACGGCACGATGCTTTCCAGATGGCCGCCAAACTGCTTGCGCATGGCCGAGAGCATTTTTTCGCCGAAGGTATTGTCGCTGCGGCTGCGGAAGCGGGCAAAGACCGCCGCCGTGATCACCGGCGCCGCCACCGCCTCATCCACCGCGGCCTGGATGGTCCAGCGGCCTTCGCCGGAATCGCCCACCTTGCCGCTGAATTCCTCCAGCGTATCGGACTCGGCCAGGGCAATGGCGGTGAGGTCGAGCAGCCAGGACGCCACCACGCTGCCGCGCCGCCAGACTTCGGCGACATCGGCGACATTGATATCGAAGCGCTCGTCATCGGCCAGCTTGTCGGAGTTGCGGCCGCGCATGATGTCGAAGCCTTCGGCATAGGCCTGCATCAGGCCGTACTCGATGCCGTTATGCACCATCTTGACGAAATGGCCCGAGCCCGCCGGCCCGCAATGCATATAGCCGCGTTCGACGCGGGGATCGCGGCGCTCACGGCCCGGCGTTTTGGGGATGTCGCCGGCACCCGGCGCCAGGGTGGCGAAAATGGGATCGAGCCGATCGACCACCGCTTTCTCGCCGCCGATCATCATGCAATAGCCGCGCTCCAGGCCCCAGACGCCGCCCGAGGTGCCGACATCGACATAGGAGATGCCCTTCGCCGCCAGCGCCTTGGCGCGGCGGACATCGTCCTTGTAGTAGGCGTTGCCGCCATCGATGATGGTATCGCCGGATGCCAGCAGCCCGCCCAGCGTCTCGATCACGGCCTCCGTGATCTTGCCGGCCGGCACCATCACCCAGACCACGCGCGGCGGCGCCAATGCCTTGACCAAAGCGGCCAGATCGGCGGCGGGCGTGGCGCCTTCCAGCTCTGCCGTCATCTCCGGCGCGGCGTCATAGCCGACCACCATATGGCCATCGCGCATCAGCCGGCGCCCGATATTGGCGCCCATGCGGCCCAAGCCGACTATCCCGATCTGCATCCTGTCTCCCATGGCGTTTTTCTCGGCCGAAAAGCCTTCCGAATCCGGGGATTATGCCCTCTCGTGCCGCTTTCGGGAACGTGGCCCAAAAAGCTTGCTTTCGCACCCCTTCGCAGCCAAGTTCCGGTCACCCGATTGGCTCGGGACAGGGAATTTTATCGCATCATGGACGAGGATTTTCGCAAAAGCGCGCTGGATTATCACCGCATTCCGCGCCCGGGCAAATTGTCGGTCGAACCGACCAAGCGCATGGCCAACCAGCGCGACCTGGCGCTGGCCTATTCGCCCGGCGTCGCCGCCCCCTGGCGACCTGGCGCTGGCCTATTCGCCCGGCGTCGCCGCCCCCTG
>DATFFI010000105.1:0-4701 GCA_035250225.1 Rhizomicrobium sp.
TCACCGGCAGGACGCGAAGCGCCCGCGAGGTGACAGATGGGGGCAGACAAAAAGGCCGCGAGTTCCAGGGGTAGGACCATGGGCAAAGCCACTTCCGTGTACTCGCCGCGCGCCCGCGGCGGCGCGATGCAGGATGCGATGGCCGAAGCGCGCCGTGCCATGTCGCGGCTGATGCGTATCCTGGTCTATCGCGGCGCCGGCCTGCTCTTGATCGCCGCCGCCCTGGCGGCGCTGATCGCCCTGGTCACCTACAATTCCGCCGATCCCAGCATCAACAATGCCAATGGCCGCGACGCGGCCAACTGGATGGGCCCTTTCGGCGCCGTCGCCGCCGACCTGCTGCTGCAAAGCTTCGGCTTCGCCGCCCTTTGCGCCCTGGCGCCGCTGCTGGTGTGGGGCGGGCGCGCCATGATGGGCCGTTCGCTCAAACATGCGATGTGGCGGGCGGTGGCCTGGCCGCTTTCCACCGTGGTGGTGGCAGCGGGGCTGGGCGTCATGCCGGCGCCGGCGACATTGCCGGCGGGCGCGGGCGGGCTGATCGGTATCGCGGCGCATGGCCTGGCCGTGCATGCCGGCCAGATCTGGAATGCGCCCTGGCTGGGCTTCGTGCTGCCGTTCGCGTTGCTGCTGGTGGGCCTGCCGTTGGCCTTCCTGGCCACCGGCCTCAAGCTGCGTCCCCTCCTGCGCAGGGCCGTCAACATTCCGGCCAGCGCGGCGTGGCTGGGCGGCATGCTGAAAATTTCTAATTTCCGCCGTCCGGTTTCCCGCCGGCCGGCCGCGGAAGACGACGACGAACGGCATGAGCCCTATGCCGATGACGAGGATGATGACGGCTATCATTTCGACGACGAGGCGGATCAGCCTGTGTCGGTGGCGGAACGGCGCCTGGCCGAGCGGCGCGAGACAAGGATCAAGCGCGATGCCGCCAAGAAAACCGGCAATACCGAGAAACGCAAGCAGACGGCGTTGAACCTGGTCAGCGGCGAGTATCAGCTGCCGGCGCTGGACTTGCTGGCGGAACCGGTGGCGGTGAAGGACAATCTCCACCTCACCGATGAAGCGCTGGAAGAAAATGCCCGCATGCTGGAAGCGGTGCTGACCGATTTCGGCGTCAAGGGCCGCATCACGGCCGTGCGCCCCGGCCCCGTCGTCACCCTGTATGAGTTCGAACCTGCGGCGGGCGTGAAGTCCAGCCGCGTGATTTCCCTTTCCGACGATATCGCCCGTTCGATGAGTGCGGTGGCCGCCCGCGTCGCGGTGGTCTCGGGCCGCAATGTCATCGGCATCGAGCTGCCCAACGGCCTGCGCGAAACCATCTATCTGCGCGAATTGCTGGCGTCTTCCGACTATGACAAGGCGCGCGCACCGCTGACCCTGGCGCTCGGCAAAACAATTGGCGGCGAGCCGGTGATGGCGGACCTGGCCAAGATGCCCCACCTTCTGGTGGCGGGCACCACCGGCTCGGGCAAGTCGGTCGGCCTCAACACCATGATCCTGTCGCTGCTGTACCGCATGGCGCCGGAACAGTGCCGCCTGATCATGATCGATCCCAAGATGCTGGAATTGTCGGTCTATGACGGCATTCCGCATTTGCTGTCGCCCGTGGTCACCGATCCCAGGAAAGCCGTTGTGGCGCTGAAATGGGCGGTGCGCGAGATGGAAGAACGCTACCGCAAAATGTCCAAGATGGGGGTGCGCGGTGTCGAAGCTTTCAACGACCGCGTCCGCAAGGCCAAGGACAAGGGCGAAATCCTCAAGCGCACGGTCCAGACCGGCTTTGACCGCGAAACCGGCAAGCCGGTCTATGAGGACGAGACGCTGGAATTCGAGGTCATGCCCTACATCGTGGTGGTGGTGGACGAAGTCGCCGACCTGATGATGATTTCGGGCAAGGAAATCGAAGGCGCGGTGCAGCGCCTGGCGCAGATGGCGCGCGCCGCCGGCATCCATCTCATTGCCGCCACCCAGCGCCCGTCGGTGGACGTGATCACCGGCACCATCAAGGCCAACTTCCCCACCCGTATTTCCTTCCAGGTCACCAGCAAGATCGACAGCCGCACCATCCTGGGTGAGCAGGGCGCAGAGCAGCTGCTGGGCCAGGGCGACATGCTCTACATGGCGGCGGGCGGGCGCATCCGCCGCGTCCATGGTCCTTTCGTCAGCGACCATGAGGTCGAAGATGTGGTGCGCTTCCTCAAATCGCAGGGCCACCCGGAATATCTCGACGCCGTCACCGAAGAGCAGGACGAAGACGGCGAAGGTGACCCCTATGCCAGCTTCGGTCAGGGCAATGGCGAATCGGGCGACGATCTCTACGACAAGGCGCTGGCCGTGGTGGCGCGCGACCGCAAGGCGTCCACCTCCTATATCCAGCGCCGCCTGCAGATCGGCTATAACCGCGCCGCCAGCCTGATCGAGCGGATGGAGAATGAAGGCGTGGTCTCATCACCCAATCATAAGGGCGTGCGCGAAGTGTTGTTGCCAGACCACAACGACCGTTAAGCGGCCTGCAAGACCGGCAGCCTCTTGAGCCGCACAAATATAAGCGGCGCAAAGAAGGGCGAGTAAAAGAACATCAGGAAGGTTCCAATGGTGCGCAACCCACTTCGACTTCCTTCCGCTTTGCGCAGGGCGCGAGCACTCAACCAGTAATGTATAAAGGCCGACAAGACGCCGACCACCAGAAAGGGGGAGGTATCTTCAGGGGGCAGAAACGGAACCGAAAAATTCATGGCGAGCGTCATGATAAACACAGAACCGACGCTGACGATCTGCAGAAAGCGCAGCAGATTTATGTGCCTGCTTATGGTGGCGTCGGGCGCGCCTAAGCGATGCCATGCGTAGCGGGCGCTTTGGAACACCCATTCCAGTTGCAGCCACATCAACGCAACGACTGCAAAAAATCCGGTAGGAATACCGGGCCAGAAATTCATCGCGCCGCCGAGAACAAAGCCGGCGACCCACAGCGCAATATACCGCCAGGGATTTAACGGCAGATGGACTAGCATTCACGCCCCATTTTTTCATCGTGCCCCAGAGTATGATAACAAAAAGCCCGACTCTTTCGAGCCGGGCTTTTCGCATTTCAGATCGCGACGACGCTAGTTGGTCGCGAAGCAGTAGATCTGGCCCGCGCCGCCGGTGCGCACGAGGTCAGGCTGGCTGCACGAGGCCGACAGATGCGCCGTGGTCCAGGAGGTAAAGTTGCGGTTGGTGTTGGGACCGCGGCCATCGTGATGGCCCAGCATCGCGCGGCCTTCGCCGCTGCTGGTCCAGTTGGCGCAGGTGGTGTCGGTGCCGGCGATCAGCAGATAGCGGCCCGCCGTGTCCGAACCCGTCAGGATGTCATGGGTGTTCGGCTTGTCGCCTACGCCGTTGTTGGGCACGCCCTTTTCGGTGAGCAGCACATCCTTGGTCAGGCTGCGCGAATGCAGGTCGTCGACAGTGTTGGCGACCAGCACGCCGCGGGCATTGTACCAGGGGCCCTTGCCGATACGGTCACGAGCATCGACCGGCGCTACCGCCGGATTGCCGTCCGCGGCCGCCACGGGCAGCGCGCTGAGATAGGCGCGCCAGGTCTTGGACGAACCGACCGCCTTGGCCAGCGCGGTGCAATGCGCATCGGCGCCGGCCAGACCGCCGAGATTGGCGCCATTGCCCGAACCGACGCTCGCGATGAAGAAGGACATGTTCGGGCTGGCGGCGGCGCCCTGGCCTTGAACTGCGACGATGCTGCCGCATACCCCGGCCACAAGGCCGAGAGTCACAAGAGAACTGGCAATGCTACGCTTCATGAAAGACCTCCCAAATTTTGCGGTATGTGACCGGCAAATTGGCCGGCGATCAAGGCATTTGCAGGCCTCCCGACCCCGGGGGCGCCTGGACCGTCGTAATCGGCGTTTCAGGGCGGTATGCAGCCGGGGCGGCGGCCGCGTCCTGCCTTTGTCAACTTTGGCCCCATCTTTGGCCCCACCTGCCGGCCGGCGGGCGGGACCTGAACCGGCCCTCACTTTTCCGGCAAAATCGCCTAGACTCCGGTCCGAGCGGGAGGACATCATGGGATATATCGACAAGTCGCTGGGCGATGGCGAAACCGTCATCCTGCGGGCCAAGTTCCACTGGCTCTACGACCTCGCCGCCTGGGCCGGCATGATCGTGCCGGGCGTGATCCTGCTGATTTTCTTAGGGAGGGCGCAGCAGGGCCCGGTGCCGTTCGCCGCCGGCGATCCGGTGACCTGGGGGACGGCGCTCTTCGCGGTCGCCTTCCTTGTCTGCGTCTTCAACGCCATGGTGATGCTTGTGCGCAAATGGACCACCGAGGTCGGCGTCACCAGCCATCGTTTTGTCGAGAAGTATGGCGTCATCACCCTGCGCAGCAATGAGATCGCCGTGCCCAATATCGAAGGCGTGCGGGTCAATCAGGGTGTGCTGGGGCGCATCTTCGGTTACGGCAAGGTCCGGATCGAGGGTACCGGCGATGATTCCGTGCTGACCCCCACCATCGCCGATCCGGTGGGTTTCGTGCGCGCGATTCAGACGGCGAAAGAGCACCTGCACGACAAAAACTAATTCTCCATGGCCGGGCTTGAGCCGGCCATGGAGAATTGGGATTTAAACCGCCTCGACCAGCGACTGATTGACCATGGTGGCGGCCGCCGCCGGCAGGATGGCAAGGCCGGACAGAAGCAGGAAAAGCAGAAG
>DATFFI010000106.1:0-14964 GCA_035250225.1 Rhizomicrobium sp.
GGCCCGCTGGAGCTCAGCCGGGCGCTCCTGACGCTGACAGGCCGCGCCTAGCGGCTGGAAGGGGCTCCTGGCCGCGCTCTAGCCGAAAAACACCGTCCAGATCACGATACCGGCGATCACAGACAATGCCAGGCTGATTTCCAACACATAGCGCATCACGCCCAGTTTCTTGCCCTGACGGGCGTCCTGCGCGGTAATGGTTTTCGGTTCATCGATAATCATGACTCACTCCTTTGATGGTCGCGCCGGACGGGCCCTCGCACTGCTCGGGTCGCCGGTCGCACTTTGTTGCTCGCGCCGGACGGGCCCTCGCACTGCTCGGGTCGCCGGTCGCTCCGTTATTCCGCGGCATGATGCACGCCGCGGCTTTCCAGTTCAGAGCGGGCGGCCGCGATCTCTGCTGCGCGGGCATCGTCGGCGGCGGCCCAGGCGTGCAGAATTTCCGCGCGGTCGCCGTCATCGAAACGGCGGTCGCGCAGGACGTCCGCCGGAATGCGATAGAAGCGCGCCGGATTCCTCAGGATATCTTCGAGCAGCTTCTTCCTGGCCATGGCGCGCCGGCCTCAGACCCGCCCCATCAGGGCAAGCACCAGAACGATGATCAGCACCAGGCCAAGCGTGCTGGAAGGGTAGTAGCCCCAGTTCCGGCTATGCGGCCAGGCCGGCCAGGCCCCCAGCAGCAGGAGCAGCAGAACGATGATCAGAATCGTACCCATCGAAAATCCTTCAGCTTATCGGAATGAAAACTCGCCCGGCGGGGGGCCGGTTCCCGTTTCGCCTATTGCAGGCGTCGCCCATTCCACGACCGCCGGTTCCACGCCTGGGAACGCGGCCCGGGCGGGAGGCGTTTCCTTGGCAATAGTTTCCCTCGAAATATATGGGAGAAGCGAATATGAAGGTTCTGGCTTTGGCAAGCGGTGTGATGATTTTCAGCCTGCCAATCTTCGGCATGCCAATCTTCAGCCTGCAAGCCGCGATGGCCGCCGCACGGCAGGAGCAGGCGCAAACCCGCGCGCTCAACCTGCAGCAATCGCAACTGGCGCGCGCGCCTGCTGTGGCGTTGGGAGTCCAGTTGGCCGGGGCTGCTCCCTCGGCCCCGCTGACCGCGATGGTGCCGCTCAACCAGGTGGAGAATGTGCCCGAGCGCGTGGCGACGGCCCGCGTCACCGATGCCGATGGACGGGTGATCGGCGCGGTGCAGAAGGTCGAGATCCAGAATGGCCGCCCGACCAAAATCGATATTGCGCTGATGGGCAGCGCCAACACGGTGGCCCTGGACGCGGGCAGCCTGCGCTATGACGCCGCCAGCAATGTGGTGGCGACCAGCGAAAGCGTCAGCCAGTTGCTGGCACATCCCCGCAGCTAGGGACTCCTTTTTTTGTCGGAATGCCGCCGACCCCGCCTCTGCATGACACATGCGGAAGATGCAGCGCAGCAAAGGACCCTCCAGCCGGCCTTCGGGCAAATTGTCTTGCGCCCGGCTCCGGGCTAAAGTTCCCGTCCTTCAAATCCCGGACGGCAGCGATGAGCCTTATTCCTTCTGTGTTCGTCGAAAAAAGCTGGTACCGCGCCCTTTCCCGCGTGGACACCGGCACCCTCGAATTCATCGCGCCCAATGGTGAGGTCACGGTGGCCAGGGGCAAAAATCTGGGTCCCAGCGCCCGCTTCCAGATCGCCGAATGGGATGTGCTGCGCCGGATCATGGCGCGCGGCGATATCGGACTGGGCGAGGAATATATCGCCGGCAGCTGGAGCACCGACAGCGTCGAGAATCTGGTCGCCTTCTTCCTGGTCAATCTCGACCATTTCGACGATTTTTCCGACGGCAATCTGATCAACCGCATCGGCTTCGTGATTCACAACGCGCTGGTGCGGCGCAATTCCGTCGCCGGCTCGGCTCGCAACATCAAGGCGCATTACGATGTCGGCAACGAGTTCTACAAGCTGTGGCTGGACCCGAGCATGACCTATTCCTCGGCGCTCTACCGCGACACCGACCAGCTCTATCGCGCCCAGCAGAACAAATATGAGCGCATCCTCTCCAAATTCACCCAGAAGAATGCGCAGGTGCTGGAGATAGGCTGCGGCTGGGGCGGTTTCGCCGAACGCGCCTGCGCCGACAATCACCGGGTGACGGGGCTGACCATTTCACCGTCCCAGCATGCCTTCGCCACCGAAAGGCTGAAGAGCAGTCCCGCCGAAATCCGGCTGGAGGACTATCGCCATGCCAAGGGCAAGTTCGACAATATCGTCTCGATCGAAATGTTCGAGGCGGTGGGCGAGCATTACTGGCCGGCCTATTTCGCCACCGTGGCCGAACGGCTGAAGCGCGGCGGCCGTGCGGTGATCCAGACCATCACCATCCGCGACGAGCTGTTTGACGGCTATCGCACCCGCAGCGATTTCATCCGCCATTACGTCTTTCCGGGCGGCTGCCTGCCCAGCCTGACCCGCTTCCGCGCGGAAGCCGAGCAGGCGGGCCTGAAATTCGCCGGCGCCTTCGGCTTCGGCAAGGATTACGCACGCACCTTGCGCACCTGGCTGGTCGAGATGCAGAAGGCCGAAGGCGCGATCAAGGCGCTGGGTCATGACGACCGCTTCCTGCGGAACTGGGAATTCTATCTGGGAATCTGCGCAGCGACGTTCGAGGTCGCGCGAACGGATGTGGTGCAGGTGGAGTTAGTGAACGCCTAAACCTTTTTGTCATGCCCGCTCTCGCGGGAATAACAAAATGGATGTGCTCTTAATTGGAGCCGAGAATATCGGTGAAGCTCAGCCTGGCTTCGGCGAGACCGCGCACCACCAACTGGATCCGCGTCGAGACACCAAACCGGCGCTTCGCATCCTCGATATGCTTGTGCACCGTCGACTCGCTGATCCCCAGCAGCTTGCCGATTTCCCAGTCGCTCTTGCCCTGGGCCGCCAGCACCATGCAGTCTCGCTGGCGTGGCGTCAGCCGCGGGCGCACCGGCTGGGCCCGGTCCACCCGCCTTATGCCGTCAAAAGCCAGGGCGGCGATGTAGTGCGCGGCGGCGAAGCTTTCGACCGGCAGGGTGCCACCCTTGCGCACCAGGAATGAGCAGCAGCCCGCAAAGCCGCTGGCCTCCGCCAGGCCGGGCGGCGCCACAATGCCGGTGGAAAAAGACCCGGCATGGATCGGGACGGCAAAGCCGGGCGGCGCATTCTCGACCGTGCGCGCATCGGCGGAACTGAGCGGGATCAGGCGCGGAATGTCGGACCAGAGGAACGGCGACAGCGAGTGGGCCGCCGCGACGAAGACGATATCGCGCGCCGGATCGGGACGGAAAATCCAGTTGGCGGGAAGGTCGGCCAGGAGCAGGCGCGCGCCCTCGCCCTGCAGGGCAAAATGATCAAACCCCAATGCTTGCGCCGCCTTGCCAAAGCCCTGGCGAAGCTGGTCGCGGTCCTCCGCCGCACGGGCCATCCGGGAGAAATCTTCGACGATTTCGGCGCGGCCGGGCGCATCCGGTCCGCTGGCCGGGCCGGCCGAGATGTCAAGATTTCTTTCTGCCTCGCTCATCGTCTTCTTTGTGGTCCCGCGGTTGCGAGCCGGTGCTTCGCCCGACAATAGGGCGCATTGCGTATCGTCCACAAGGGTTTGGGAACTCGGCTGGCGCGATTTTGGATGAAGCTGACGGGGTCTGCGCGGCTTTCCGGTCATTGCAGTATCTGCGCCGACAGCATCGCCAGCGCCACGGCCTGTGCGCGGGTGCGGGCGTTCAGCTTGGTCAGTGCATTCTGCACATAGCCATGCACGGTCTGCTCGGAAATACTGAGTATCTGGGAGATTTCCCAGTCCGTCTTGCCCGCTGCGACCCATTTGAGGCATTCGCGTTCGCGCGGCGTGAGCTTGCGCAGCGGACGGGATGGGACCTCGGCCCGCAGCGCTTGCATTTTGGAATGCAGATAAAGCGAAGCCATATGCAAGGCACGCTCGTCGCCGGGCGACAGATCGTAATGGTCCCCGGACGCAATGCTGACCCCGGCGATCACGCCATAGGGCCCGTGAACCGGCACCGCCAGACCCTCCCGCACCCCAACCTCTTGCATTGCGGCGACCATGCGCTTTTGTCCGGAGGTGGCGTGGACACAATTGTCAGTCCAGCGAAAAGGGACGGGGCTGGCGTTCATGCGCAACACGGTGGGGTCGTCACGGAAAAAATTGAGCTCGGCATAGCGCTGCCACCAGCTTTCCCGCCAGGTTCCGTGCCAGCGCCGGGCTGGGCGTTTCATTCTGGGATGGGACGGATCGCCGACGCAGAAACTATCCATGCCAAAACCCAGGACGAGCTTCTGGAAGGACGCGAGCAGGGACGGAACGTCCTTCTGCCGTTCGAGATGTTCTACCAGGGCATAACCGGTTTCGGTAAGCAACATCGCCACAACCCCTGATATTGTTTTAGCACGCTTTCCCGGCGCGGCAAGGCAACAGGACGTCAGGGGAGGATTTGGGCGGCTTGCATCGCCAGCGCCACGGCCTGCGCGCGGGTGCGGGCGTTGAGCTTGGTCATGGCGTTCTGGACATAGCCATGCACGGTCTGTTCGGAAATACCGAGGATCTGGGAAATTTCCCAATCCGTTTTTCCTCCCGCCACCCACACGAGGCATTCGCGCTCCCGCGGCGTAAGAATGCGCGCCGGGAGATATCCAGCCGCCGGCCGCAAGACAGTCATCCGCGCATGCAGATAGAGCGAAGCAATATGCAGCGCACTTTCGTCCCGCGGCGACAGATCATAGTCGGCAGCCGCAATGCTGACGCCCGCGATCGCCCCCTTCGATCCATGAACCGGAACAGCGAAACCCTCCTTGGCGCCCAGCGACGCCATGTCATCCAGCACCCGCCTTTCTCTTGCATCGGCGCTTGCGTAGGTGCTGGACCAGCGGAAGGGCGTGGGCTCGTGAGCCATCCGCATGACCAGTGGATCGTGGCTGAGATAGTCCTGGCTTGCATAATGGCGGTACCAGTCCAGCGGCCAGTTGCCGGCCCAGCGCCGGTTCTCCTCTTTCATGCGGGCATGGGCGGGATTGCCGATACAGAAGCAACTCATGCCGAAATCCGCGACGACCCGTTGAAAGGATGTCAGCAGCGACGGAATATCCGTCTGCCGTTCAAGATCTTGTACCAGTCTGAAGCCGGTCTCAGTCAGCATCATCGGCACAATCCCACGCTTTTCATCGCCTGCGTCATGGCTGAATCTGGGAAGAAAGCATCGCCGCCGCCACGGCCTGCGCGCGCGTACGCGCGTTCAGCTTGATCAGCGCATTCTGGACATAGCCATGCACGGTCTGCTCGGAAATGCTGAGGATCTGGGAGATTTCCCAGTCGGTTTTTCCACCCGCCACCCAGGTAAGGCATTCGCGTTCGCGCGGCGTGAGAAGGCGCACCGGGCGCACCTCGGCGCGAATGGCGGCCAGCCGGCCATGCATGTAGATCGAGGCCATTTGCAGCGCCACTTCATCCTGCCGGGACAGCTCGTATCTGTCGGTGCCGATGCTGACGCCGGCGGCGGGACCACGCGGGCCGTGAATCGGAACTGCCAAACCGTCCTGTGCTCCCATATCCGCGACGATGGCCATCATGCGTCTTTGCTGCGGCGTGCGGCGCGCAGAAGTATCGGACCAGCGGAAGGGCGCGGCACTTTCATTCATGCGCGCAACGGTGGGATCGCTGACGAAAAGATCGAGCTCGGCATACTTGCGGTAGCTGTCGCCCGGCCAGCTTCCATCCCAGCGGCGGTCGCGACGTTTCACGTGCGGAGTGGTAGGATCGCCGACACAGAAGCCGCGCATGCCGAAGGCAAGGACAATGCGCTGGAACGACAGCAGCAGTGACGGAACATCCGTCTGCCGTCCAAGATGCTCGACCAATGCGGTACCGGTATCCGTCAACAGCATCGTCACAACCCCAGTGTTTTTTATCACGGCCCTTCGATGCGGCAAGAATGGGGTGCACGGAGAATCGTATACGCTGCAGAAAATCGCAGGCGCTGCAGAAAAGGGCTCTTTGTCCGACAAATGGTTTGCGAAGGAGCACCACGGCTGAGACCGCCGCCAACATCGTCGCCTACTTTAAGACGCTTGATGGGGCCGCGCCCGCCAAATAGCGGCGTTTTGACGCATATTCTCTCCCATATTGCAGGCGCGAAACCCGCTTGCGGGTTTCGTTGACGGCTGACGGGCCAGCGCCTAGTTTTTGCGCCGCACAAAAATCCGGTCCCCCTCTTCTGAAGATGGCGGGACCGCTCGGGGAATCGGCAACGCCATGAAGGTCTTGGTACCCGTAAAGCGGGTAATCGACTTTAACGTGAAGGTTCGGGTGAAAGCCGACCAGAGCGGGGTGGATCTTGCCAACGTCAAAATGTCGATGAACCCCTTCGACGAAATCGCCGTGGAAGAGGCTGTCCGCCTCAAGGAAAAGGGCAAGGCCAGCGAGGTCGTGATCGTTTCCATCGGACCTGGACAGGCCGCCGACACCATCCGCACCGCCCTCGCCATGGGCGGCGACCGCGGCATCCTGGTGAAGCATGATGGCCCGGTCGAACCTCTGGGCGTCGCCAAGCTGCTCAAGGCGATCTGCGAAAAGGAACAGCCGTCGCTGGTGATCTGCGGCAAGCAGGCGATCGACAGCGACGCCAACCAGACCGGCCAGATGCTGGCCGCCTTGCTGGGCTGGGGCCAGGGCACCTTCGCCCACAGCCTGGAATTGTCGGACGGCGCCGCGAAGGTGGCGCGCGAAATCGATGGCGGGCTGCAGACCGTGTCGCTGAAGCTGCCGGCGGTCGTCACCACCGACCTGCGCCTCAACGAACCGCGCTATGCCTCCTTGCCCAACATCATGAAGGCCAAGAAGAAGCCGATCGAGGAAAAGACCGCCGCCGATCTGGGCGTCGATGTCGCCCCGCGCCTGAAGCTCGTGAAGGTGAGCGAGCCGGCCAGGCGCGCGGCGGGCGCCAGGGTTCAAAGCGTCAGCGAACTGGTCGACAAGCTGGTCGAAGCCGGTGTGCTGTCATGACCGCGCTGGTGATCGCCGAGCATGACAACAAGGCGCTGAACGACGCCACCGCCCGCGCCGTGACCGCGGCCGCCGCCATCTCCGCGCCGGTACACATCCTGGTGGCGGGCAAGGACTGCGCCGGCGTGGCCGAAGCCGCCGCGAAGATCGCAGGGGTGGAAAAAGTGCTGCTGGCCGACGATGCGCTGTATGCCCGTATGCTGGCGGAGCCGATGGAGGCGCTGATCCTGGTGAATGCAGGCGCCTATGACGCCATCCTGGCGCCGGCCACCACCATGGGAAAAAATTTCCTGCCGCGCGTCGCGGCAAAACTGGATGTGCCGCAGATTTCGGAAATTTCCGCGGTGGTGTCGCCCGATACCTTCGAGCGCCCCATCTATGCCGGCAACGCAGTCGAGACCGTGCAGGCGCCTTCGGCCAAGAAAGTCATCACGGTGCGCACCACGGCCTTCAAGGCGGCCCCAGGTGGCGGCAGCGCCACGGTGGAGAAAATCGCCGCCGCCGCCGATCCCGGCCTGAGTTCGTTCGTCGAGGAGACGTTGTCGCATTCGGCGCGGCCCGACCTGACGGCGGCGAAGATCGTGATCTCGGGCGGACGGGGCCTGGGCAGCGCCGAGAATTTCAAGCTGCTGGACAAGATCGCAGACCGCCTGGGCGCCGCCATCGGCGCCAGCCGCGCCGCAGTCGATGCCGGCTATGTCCCCAATGATTTCCAGGTCGGCCAGACCGGCAAGGCCGTGGCGCCCGACCTGTATCTGGCTGTCGGCATTTCCGGCGCCATCCAGCATCTGGCGGGGATGAAGGATTCGCGCGTCATCGCCGCGATCAACAAGGATTCCGAGGCCCCGATTTTCGGCATCGCCGATGTCGGGCTGGTGGCAGATCTCTTCAAGGCGGTTCCGGAACTGGAAGCAGAACTGGAAAAGCGTGGGCTAGGACAGAAGGCGTAAAAGCGTATGGCAGTGGAAAAAATCGGCGTCATCGGCGCCGGACAGATGGGTACCGGCATTTCACACGTCCTGGCGCTGGCGGGCTATGACATAGTGCTCGACGATGTGAACAAGGACGCCTTGTCCAAGGCGCTGGAGCGCATCGAGAAGAACATGCAGCGCCAGGCCGCCAAGGGCAGCATCACCACCGATGTCATCCCCGCCGCCCTGGCCCGCATCAAGGTCACCCAGAGCATGGACGACCTCAAGGACCGCGACCTGGTGATCGAGGCCGCCACCGAGGATGAGGCGATCAAGAAGGCGATCTTCAGGGACCTCTCCGCCCGCATCAGCGACAAGGCCATCGTCGCCACCAACACCTCTTCCATTTCGGTGACGCGCCTGGCGGCCGCCACCGACCGCCCCGAACGCTTCATCGGCCTGCACTTCATGAATCCGGTGCCGCTGATGCAGCTGGTGGAAGTGATCCGCGGCATCGCCACCAACGACGCCACGTTCCAGGCGGCGCTGGAGATTGTGCGCCGCGTCGGCAAGACCGCCGCCTATGCCGAAGACTTTCCGGCCTTCATCGTCAACCGCATCCTGTTGCCGATGATCAATGAAGCGGTCTACACGCTTTATGAAGGCGTGGGTAACGTTGACGCCATCGATACCGCGATGCGGCTGGGCGCCAATCATCCCATGGGGCCGCTGCAGCTGGCCGACTTTATCGGCCTGGATACCTGCCTGTCGGTAATGCAGGTGCTCTATGAAGGCCTGGCGGATTCGAAGTACCGCCCCTGCCCGCTGCTGGTGAAGTATGTCGAGGCCGGCTGGCTCGGCCGCAAGACCGGCCGCGGCTTCTACGATTATCGCGGGGAACATCCGGTTCCGACGCGGTAGGCTCTTCTGTCCTCTCCCCTTGAGGGAGAGGAAATCGGTGGATGTTACTTCAGGCTCTTGAAGTAGTTCACGAAGGCCGCATCAGACCACTCCGCGGGTCCTTCCGCGCGCGCGATCACGCGCCCCTCCGGGTCGACCAGTATGGTGGTCGGCATCACCACTGCCATGAAGCGCTTCATGAAGACGCGGTCGGTATCGACAAAGGAACCCAGCGACGAGGCCTTGTGCTCCCTGAGGAAGGCTGCCGCCATGGCCGGGGTCTCCTTCCTGCCGGTGAGATCGACCGCCAGGACGGTGATGCCGGGCGCCGCCGCCTTCAGCCGGGCCAGCGCCGGCAGCTCGGCGACACAGGGCGCGCACCAGGTGGCCCACATGTTGATCAGCACATGCTTGCCCCGGAATTCCTTCAGGCTGTGGCGGCCTTGCAGATCGGTGAAGCTCACGGCGGGGGCGGTTTTGGGCGCTTTCTCGGCCACCAGCGGTTTGGGCATGCCAAAAACCCCAGAGGGTGCCGCGTGGACAGGCGCGGCCCCAAACCCGTATAGAACGGCCAGTGCACCTATCATGAGGCTAAGCAGTAAGGTTTCGAGCTTCGCCATGACATTCCCTGGACGATCGGTATGAGCAGCAACAAGATGTGGGGTGGCCGGTTCGAGACCGGTCCCGCCGAAATCATGCGGGAGATTACCCCCTCCATCGATTTCGACAAGCGACTGGCACGGGAAGACCTGGCCGGCTCGCGGGCGCATGTCCGCATGCTGGGTGCCGAAGGCATCATCTCCAAGGACGATGCCCGGGCCATCATGGGCGGCCTGGACCAGATCGAAAAGGAAATCGCATCCGGCGAATTCGTCTTCAAGCGCGAACTGGAAGACATCCATCTCAATATCGAATCCCGGCTGGCCGAAATCATCGGACCCGCCGCCGGCCGGCTGCACACCGCCCGCTCGCGCAACGACCAGGTGGTGACCGATTTCCGTCTCTGGGTGCGCGGTGCCTGCGAGCGCGCCGATGCCGGCCTCTTGTCGCTGCAAAAGGCGCTGTTCGCCCAGGCCGAGAAGCACAGCGCCACCATCATGCCGGGCTTTACCCATATGCAGGTGGCCCAGCCGGTGACCTTCGGGCATCACATGCTGGCCTATGTCGAGATGTTCAATCGCGACCGCGGCCGCCTGGAGGATGCGAAGAAGCGCATGAATGAATGCCCGCTGGGGGCAGCCGCCCTGGCCGGCACCTCCTTTGCCATCGACCGCGACGCCACCGCCCATGCGCTGGGCTTTGCGCGGCCGATGCGCAATTCGATGGACGCCATCTCGGCGCGCGATTTCGCGCTGGAATATCTGGCGGCCTGCAGCATCTGCGCCTTGCATCTGTCGCGCCTGGCGGGCGAACTGGTGCAATGGTCGACGCCGGCCTTCGGCTTTGTGAAGCTGTCGGACGCTTTCACCACCGGCTCTTCCATCATGCCGCAAAAGCGCAATCCCGACGCCGCCGAGCTGATCCGCGGCAAGAGCGGGCGCGTGCTGGGTGATTTCGTGGCGCTGGCGACGGTGGTGAAGGGCCTGGTGCTGACCTATGGCACCGACCTGCAGGAGGACAAGGAGCGGGTGTTCGACGCCGCCGACACGCTGGAGCTTTGCCTCAGGGCGATGGCGGCGATGGTGGCGGATCTCACCGCCCAGCCGGAGAAAATGCGCGCCGCCGCCGAGCCCGGCTATCCTACGGCCACCGACTTGGCCGACTGGGTGGTGCGGGTGCTGAAGAAGCCCTTCCGCGAGGCGCATCACATCGCCGGCGCCATCGTCAAGCTGGCGGAGGAGAAGGGCGTGCGCCTGGACGAGCTTGAGTTGGCGCAGATGCAGAGCGTGGATGCGGCGATCACCCAGGATGTCTTCAAGGTTCTGACGCTGGAAGCATCGGTCAATTCGCGCATCAGCCTGGGCGGCACTGCGCCAAGCCGCGTCGCTGAACAGCTCTTTCAATGGCGGGAGAAACTGCGGTGAAGAAGCTGATCCTTCTCGCGCTCATCGCCTCGCTCGTCGCCTGCGGCGTGAAGAGCGACCTGATCCGTCCCAACGGCCAGCCCACGGCCGATAACGAGCGCGATCCCTCCCAGCCGCCCAACCAGACCGGCCGCTGATGAACCATTTCGGCTACAGACACGGCATTCTCAGCGCCGAGGATGTGAGCCTGGTCACGCTGGCCGAGCGGGTGGGCACGCCTTTCTATTGCTATTCCCGCGCCACGCTGGAGCGTCACTACAAGGTGTTCGCGGGCGCTCTGCCTGCGGATTCGCTGGTCGCCTTTTCGGTCAAGTCCAACGGCAATCTGGCGGTGCTGAAGACGCTGGCGCTCATGGGCGCCGGCGCCGATGTGGTGTCGGGCGGCGAGCTGGCCAAGGCGCTGGCGGCGGGCATTCCTGCCAGCCGCATCGTCTTTTCCGGTGTCGGCAAGACCAGGGAAGAAATGCATGCGGCGCTGACCGCCGGCATCTACCAGTTCAATGTCGAAAGCGAGCCGGAATTGCTGGCGCTGGATGAAGTGGCGCGCGAGCTGAACAAGCGCGCGCCCATTACCCTGCGCATCAATCCCGATGTCAATGCCAGAACCCACGCCAAGATCACCACCGGCACGGCCGAGACCAAGTTCGGCATTCCCTTCGCCCATGCCCGCGAGGCCTATGCGCTGGCCGCTTCGCTGCACAATGTCGAGATTGTCGGCATCGATGTGCATATCGGCAGCCAGCTCACCGACCTGGATCCGTTCGAAGCCGCCTTCACCAAGGTGGCGGAGCTGGCCAGAACATTGCGCGCCGACGGCCACAGCATCACCCGCCTCGATCTGGGTGGCGGCCTGGGCGTGCCGTATGAGAACAACAACATGCCGCCGCCGGATCCGGCCGCCTATGGCCGGATGGTGGTGCGCGCCACCGAAGGCCTGGGCTGCCGCCTGATCTTCGAGCCGGGCCGGCTGATCGCCGCCAATGCCGGAGTGCTAGTGTCCAAGGTGCTGTATGTAAAGCAGGGCGACGCCAAGGCCTTCCTGATCCTGGATGCGGGCATGAACGACCTGGTCCGCCCGGCCATGTATGATGCCCATCACGAGATCGCCGCGGTGCGGGAACCCGAGCCCGGCGCGGAACGTGTTTTTTACGATGTGGTGGGACCGATCTGCGAAACCTCCGACCTGTTCGCGGCGGAGCGTCAGTTGCCGCCGCTCAAATCGGGCGATTTGGTGGCAATCCTTTCGGCGGGCGCCTATGGGGCGGTGATGTCCAGTACCTACAATGCGCGTCCTCCTGCCCCGGAAGTGTTGGTCTCGGGACAGGAATGGGCCATTGTACGGCCCAGGCTCCGCCATGACGATCTTATCGCGCAGGATAAACTTCCCGGCTGGCTTGCCGGCTGACCCGCTGGATCGCCGCATCGCGTTGGCGCGCACCAGTCTGGGCCTGGAACGCCTACTGCCTGCTCTATGGCCCGCGATCGGTTTTGCCGGTCTTTATCTTTCGGCCGCCCTGTTCGGTCTGTTCCGCTACATCCCCTGGGAAATCCAGTCGCTGCTGCTGGCGGCTGCCGTCACCGCCACGGCGCTGGCGCTCTCTCGCGGCCTGGGCGCGTTTGCCTGGCCCGGCGCTTTTGAAGGCGCCCGCCGGCTGGAACGCGACAGCGGGCTTGTCCATCGCCCGATCTCGGAACGCGATGACGTTCTGGCGCAAGGCCATGATCCTTTCACCGAAGCGCTCTGGCGCGCCCATCGCGCCCGCATGGCGCGCCTTAGCGGCCTGCGCGTGGCGCTGCCCAATGCCGATTTCCGCACCAAGGATCCGCGGCGCCTGCGCTATGCGCTGCTGCTGGCGCTCTTGGTCGGCGGCGTGGCCGCCACTGGCGAGCTGGGGACACGCCTCACCAGCGCCTTCATCAGCACCAACAGTGCCAGCCTCGATGCCTGGATCGATCCGCCCGCCTATACCGGTCTGCCGCTGACCCAGGTTGCGGCCGGCGACCGCAATGTCTCCATCCCGGCCGGTTCGGTGCTGAATCTGCGCGTGCATGGCGCGCCGCATGCGCCCGGCTTCTCGGCCGGCGGCAACCGCGCCCGGCCCTTCAGCGGCAGCGAAGGCGATTATGCCGCCACCGCCGCCATCGCCCATGACGGCCGCGTGCGGGTGCGCGTTGCAGGCCATGTGCTGGCCGACTGGCGCGTCAGTGTGATCGCCGACAAGGCGCCGCAGATCGCTTTTGTGGGCGTGCCCAAACGCACCGAACATGATGCGCTGGCCTTCCGCTACAAGGCCTCCGACGATTACAACGTGACGCAGGTGGCGGTGACGGTGATGCCCAAGAACCGTCCCGGCGCGCCTTCCGTGACGGTACCGCTGGACGGCGCCGGCAAGAGTTTCGAACAGACCAGCTTTGCCGATCTCACCTCCAATCCTTATGCCGGCCTGGCTGTGGAAGCGCGCCTGGTGGCGCGCGACGGCGCCGGCCAGCGCACCTTGAGCCGGCCCGTCAGCTTCACGTTGCCGGCCCGCATCTTCACCGATCCCCTGGCCCGCGCCCTGATCGAACAGCGGCAGAATCTGGCGGCGGCGCCCAACGCCGGGGCACGCCGCCATGCCGCCGACATGCTGGGCGCTTTCACCATCGCGCCGGAACGCTTCTTTGAAGGCAAGCGCGGCGCCTATATGGCGATCCGCGCCGCGCGCCATGGCATCCTGGGCGCCAGGACGCCGGCCGATCTCGAGCATGTTTCGCAGCTCTTGTGGGATACGGCGATCGCGCTGGAACGCGGCGGACTTCTGAATGCGGCGGAAGAACTGCGCCGGCTGCAGGCGCTGCTCAACCAGGCCATGGCCAATGGCGCGCCGCAGGAGCAGATCGATGCCCTGCTTCAGCGCTATAACCAGGCAATGCAGCGCTACATGGAGGCGCTGGCGGCCAATCCGTCACCCCCGGGCGAGCTGCGCGACAACCCCGATGCGGTGACGATGAGCGAAGCCGACATCCAGAAAATGATGGAAATGATCCAGCAGCTCTCCAAGGCGGGCGAGCGCGAGCAGGCGGCTCAGATGCTGGCGATGCTGCAGAACATGCTCGAGAATATGCGCATGACGCAGGGCGGGCAGGGCCAGGGCCGCCAGGGTCAGCAAGGAAACAAGGCGCTCAACGACGCCATGAACAAGCTGGGCGAAACCATGGGGCAGCAGCGCTCGCTGCTGGACCGGACGTTCAGACAACAACAGGGCCCGGGTCAACAAGGCCGTGGCGCGCAGGGACTGGCGCAGGAACAGCAGCGGCTGCAGCAGCAATTGCAGGGCGCGGGCAAGGGCGTCGATCCCAAGCTCACCGGCAAGCTGGGCGAAGCGGGCCGCGCCATGCAGCAGTCGCAGGACGCGTTGCAGCGCGGCGACCTGGAAGGTTCACGCAACGCCCAGCAGCAGGCGCTGCAGGCCATGAGCCAGGCGGCGCAGCAAATGGCCGACGAAGCCAGGCGTCAAAGCGGCCAGTCGGCGCAGAACCGCAACGATCCCTTCGGCCGCGGCGCCGATACCGGCAACCAGGTCCGCATTCCCGACGCCTCGGCGCTGGCGCGGGCCCGCGCCATCCTGGAAGAACTGCGCCGCCGCGCCGGCCAGATGCGGAGGCCGCAGGAAGAGCGGGAGTATATCGACCGGTTGTTGAAGAGTTTTTAGCCGTTTATTTGATTAACCCCCATCCGTCGCAGCTCGGGTTTGCTCCGCCCGGCCCTTCGGGCGTTCGTACGCTGTCGCTACTCACCCTCACTGCGACACCTTCCCCCTTTGGTGCGCTTCGCGCAAAAGGGGGAAGGGTGAGGCGGATCAGCGAAAGGTCTAGTGGACCTTTCGCCCGCCGAACGGCCGATGCTGCTTGTCGCCCGGCGAAATGCCGGGCTCGAGATTCCTGGAACTGCACGCACCTGCGCAAATTGACGGAGCCTAGAGCAAAATCCGATCATGTTGACGCGTATCCTGCTTTTTTGAAGTAGCCTTGGCAGTCGGTAGGCTTGCAGAGTGGGATTGCCCTTCCGATTTCATTGATGACGTCCGGGACTGATCGTTTTGCGGCTTTGCGCAGA
>DATFFI010000107.1:0-26366 GCA_035250225.1 Rhizomicrobium sp.
CCCGAAGGCGCGGCGGCTGGACAAGATCGCCTTCGAGGAAATGCTGGAGATGGCGTCGCTGGGCGCCAAGGTGCTGCAGACACGCTCGGTCGAAATCGCCATGCTGCACCGGGTGCCCACCCGCGTACTCTCCACCTTCACGCCCGACCAGGGCGGCACACTGCTTTGCGACGAGGAAGAAATCGTGGAAAAGAAACCGGTCACCGGCATCGCCTATAGCCGCGACGAAGCCAAGATCACCCTGCACAAGGTCCCGGACCGTCCGGGTGTCGCCTCCGCCATCTTCGGGCCTCTGGCCGAAGCCGGCGTCAATGTCGACATGATCGTCCAGAACGTCTCGGAGGACGGCAAGAAGACCGACCTGACCTTTACCTGCCCCCGCGGCGAGCTCACCAAAGCCCTGTCGGCGATCGAAAAGCATGCCGGCGAGATCGGCTATCGCGACATTACCCATGACTCCAGCGTCGCCAAGATTTCGATCATCGGCATCGGCATGCGCGCCCATCCCGGCGTCGCCCAGACCATGTTCCGCACGCTTTCGGACAAGGGCATCAATATCCAGGTGATCTCCACCAGCGAGATCAAGGTCAGCGTCCTGATCGCCGAGGAATATGTCGAATTGGCGGTTCGCGCCCTGCATTCCGCTTACGAGCTGGATGCCGCCTGATAACCCGTCATGGCCCGCCAGCGAGGCCCAAAGGGCCGAAGCGCGTAAGGGCCGTGAGGGGCGGACCGGCGAAGCCGGGCAAATCGGTCCAGTGGACCGATTTGAGCCCCGAACGCCGCGAGCCAAAGCGAGCGGCCCCGCCACGAGATTCCAAGAGGGTGACAGGCGTCACCCGGATGGCCCACACTCGGTGGACCATGACAATTTGGGCTGATTCCGGAGAGAATTTCTGATGTCCGCTGCCGGCGGTCCGCGCCTGTTGTTACGCCGCCTGCGCGAGATCATGGCGGAACAGACCTCTGCCCAGACCCGCCTGGACAAGCTGGTCGCGGTCATCGCCGCCAATATGGTGGCGGAAGTCTGTTCCATCTATCTGCGTCGCGCCGGCAAGGTGCTGGAGCTTTTCGCCACCGAAGGTTTGCGCCGCGACGCCGTCCACAAGACGCGGCTGAAGGAAGGCGAGGGTCTGGTCGGTCAGGTCGCCGAAACCGCCGAGGCGGTGAATCTGTCCGACGCGCCTGCGGACCCGCACTTCTCCTACCGTCCGGAAACCGGCGAAGACCCCTACAAGACCTTCCTGGGCGTGCCGATCGTGCGCGGCGGCCAGGTCTTTGGCGTGCTCACGGTGCAGAACAAGGCCGAGCGCCTCTATGCCGAAGAGGAAGTCGAGGCGCTGCAGACCGTCGCCATGGTGCTGGCCGAGGTGGTGGCGCAGGGCGGCTTCTTCAACGTCGCCGAACTGGACGAGCCTGAGCTGCGGGTCGACCGCCCGCGCAAATTCTCAGGGGAAGGGCTGTCCGAAGGCGTGGCGGTGGGGCCGGTGCTGTTGCACGAGCCGCGCGTCAAGGTCGAGCGCATGATCGCCGACAATCCGGTCGAAGAACTGCGCCGCCTGGAAGAGGCGATCAATTCGCTGCGCCTGTCGGTGGACGAGATGCTGTCTTCCAGCGAACTCGACCTGACCGGCGAAGGCCGGGAGGTGATCGAGGCCTATCGCCTCTTCGCCTATGACCAGGGCTGGCGCCAGCGCATGCGCGACGCGGTGCGCACCGGCCTGACGGCGGAAGCGGCGGTCGAGCGCGTGCAGGACGAAACCCGCCTGCGCGTGCAGCGCCTGGGCGATCCCATCCTGCGCGAGCGGGCGCATGACCTGGACGATCTCGCCCGCCGGCTGCTGCGCCATCTCACCGGCGACGGCCATGACCAGTTGGTGCCGTTGGGAGCGGTGCTGGTGGCGCGCGGCATGGGGCCGGCCGAACTGCTGGATTACGGCCGCGATACGCTGAGCGCCCTGGTGCTGGAAGAGGCCGCGGTCACCAGCCATGTCGCCATTGTTGCCCGTTCCATGGGGCTTCCGATGGTGGCGTCGCTGGACGGCATCGCCGACTCCGCCCGCGCCGGCAACACCATCGCCGTCGATGGCGAAACCGGCGAAGTGCATTTGCGTCCCGCCGCCGAGATCGTACGGGCTTTTGAGGAAAAGCGCTCGCTGCGCGCCCAGGCCCAGGCCCGTTTTGCCGCGGTCCGCGATTTGCCGTCGGTGACCCGCGACGGCGTGGCGATCAAGCTGATGATGAATGCCGGCCTGGAATTCGACATGCCGCAGCTGGTGCAGTCCGGCGCCGACGGCATCGGCCTGTTCCGCACCGAGCTGCAATTCATGATCGGCGAGACCATGCCGCGTCTGGCCGACCAGACCCAGTTCTACAAGAAGATCCTCGATGCGGCGGGCGACAAGCCGGTGGTGTTCCGCACGCTGGATCTGGGCGGCGACAAGGTGCTGCCTTATGCCCGTTGGGAGCGGGAGGAAAATCCCGCCTTGGGCTGGCGCGCCATCCGCATCGCGCTCGATCGTCCCGCCCTGCTGCGCTACCAGGTGCGGGCGATGCTGACTGCATCCGCGGGCCGCACGCTGCGCATCCTGCTGCCGATGGTTTCGGACGTGGATGAATTCAACCGCGGCCGCGCCCTGATCGACCGCGAGCTGGAGCGGGCGCGCCTGTTGCATTTGGGGCGGCCCAGCCAGGTGCTGGTGGGGGCGATGCTGGAAGTGCCGGCGCTGGCCTTCATGCTGCCGCAACTGATGCGCTCGGCCGATTTCGTTTCCATCGGCTCCAACGACCTGCTCAGCCTGGCCTTTGCGGTGGACCGCACCAATCCGCGCGTCGCCAAGCGCTATGACAATCTCAATCCCGCCTCGCTGACCCTGATCCGGCTGATCGTGCAGAGCGCCGCGGAGAATAGCGGTGAGCTTTCCTTGTGCGGCGAGATGGCAGGCCGGCCGCTGGACGCGATGGCGTTGCTGGGGCTGGGCCTTCGGACCCTGTCGATGGCGCCCGGCCAGATCGGGCCGATCAAGATGATGATCCGCTCCCTGCACCTGGGCGAGGTTTCCGCCTTTGTCGACCGCCTCTGCGGCCGCACCGACCATTCCCTGCGTACCCGCCTGTCGGCCTTCGCGGCGGAACGGGGCATCGTCCTGAAATAGTGAGTTCCACCCCGCCGGCCGCTCGCCCAAGCTCGCGGCGTTTGTCGCTCAAAACGGTCCACTGGACCGTTTTGTTTGCCTTGCAAACCGCTCCTCACCCGTTGAAAAGAACGAACTTTTTGCGACCGCGAGCTTTCGGGTTGTTCCGGCCCCGGCTTTTGGATTATGATTGATTTGACAAGGATTTAGCGCATCCCGCGGGTTTTTCACGGCTGGACATGACGAAATTTACCCAGATGGCGGCAAACGAGGACGATAGTGCAAGCCGTCGCCGCATCCATCTGCGCGAGATTTCGGGCGATGGCGATGCGCCGCTGGAAACGGTGGGCCAGGACCTGCACGCCGCCCGCGTTCGCCGTGGCGACGATCTGGCGGCGGTGAGCCGGGCGCTCAAGATCCGCAAGGACCATCTCGATGCGCTGGAGGCCGACCGTCTCGACGATCTGCCGGGCAAGACTTATGCGATCGGCTTTGTGCGGTCCTATGCGCGCTATCTCGGCCTTGACGCCAACGAGATGACCGAACGCTTCAAGGCGGAGATTTCCGGCCGCCATGACGAGCATGCGCTGCCCGCCAGCAACAATCTTCATGAGGAGGAAGCCAAAAGGCTTCCCTATGGCGGCCGTGTACTCGCCGGCGTGGTGATCCTTGCCGTGCTGTATGGCCTCTGGCATATTTTCTTCTCGTCGGGCGACGCCACGCCGCCGGTGCCGCCGCCGCCCACGCTGGCGCGTATCACCGAAGCGCCGGCTTCTACGCCGCCGCCTATGGCCGCGGAAACGGCGCCGGCCGCCTCTGACACCGTTGCTCCGCCGGCACAGTCCGCCGCGCCGGTGACGCCAGCGCCACAGGCTTCCAACCCGGTGGCGATCGCCACGCCGGAGGCCGCGCCGCCGCCCGGACGGACGGAAGCCGCCGTGCCGGCGCTGCCCGCCAATGCGCCGCAAAGCCTGGGCCAGCAGACGCGCGATACCCGCGTGGTGCTGCGCGCCCGTGGCCAGACCCGTATCACCGTGACCGGCCGTGACGGCCGGATACTGCTCAACCGCGATCTCAATCCCGGTGAAGTCTATTACGTGCCCAACCAGGCGGGCGTCAGCATGGCATTGTCCAATGCGGGTGCCGTCGATGTCGATCTCGACGGTGTCGGCATGGGCCGTGTCGGCACCGATCGTCAGGTGGTCGGCCGCGTCTCTCTCGATCCCCAGTCGCTGGTGGATCGCTTCAACAGCCGCTAAGGAAGAAGAACGGACAAATGAGTATTCGCGCCTATCGCGACATCCATCGGCGCCAGTCGCGCCAGATCATGGTCGGCAAGGTACCGGTCGGCGGCGATGCCCCGATCACGGTCCAGACCATGACCAACACCATCACCGGTGATGCCCGCGCCACCATCGACCAGATTCGCGGCATCGAGGATGCCGGCTGCGATATCGTGCGCGTCTCCTGTCCGGACGAGGACGCCACCAGGGCGATGAAGACGATCACCAAGGCGGCCAACATCCCGATCGTGGCCGACATCCATTTCCACTATAAGCGCGCCATCGAGGCCGCGGTGAACGGCGCGGCCTGCCTGCGCATCAATCCCGGCAATATCGGCTCGGCGCAAAGGGTGCGCGAAGTGGTGCAGGCGGCCAAGGACCATGGCTGCTCCATGCGCATCGGCGTCAATGCCGGTTCGCTGGAACAGGACCTGCTGGAGAAATATGGCGAGCCGTGCCCCGAGGCGATGGTCGAAAGCGCCCTCAACCACGCCAAGATCCTCGATGACCTGGATTTCCGCGAATACAAGATTTCGGTGAAGGCGTCCGATCCTTTCCTGGCCGTGGCCGCCTACCAGGCCCTGTCGGAAGCGATCGACTGCCCGCTGCATGTCGGCATCACCGAGGCCGGCGGCATGATCTCCGGCACGGTCAAGTCCTCCATCGGCATGGGCATGCTGCTGTGGAGCGGCATCGGCGATACCATCCGCGTTTCGCTCTCCGCCGATCCGGTGGAAGAGGTGCGGGTCGGCTTCGATATCCTCAAATCGCTCAATCTGCGCCATCGCGGCGTCAACATCATTTCCTGCCCCAGCTGCGCCCGCCAAGGGTTCAACGTGATCGACACGGTGAAGACGCTGGAAGACCGGCTCAAGCATATCTCGACTCCGATGTCGCTTTCGATCATCGGCTGCGTCGTCAATGGTCCGGGCGAGGCGCGCGAAACCGATATCGGCTTCACCGGCGGCGGCGCCGGCAAGGGCCATGGCCAGATCTACCTGAATGGCGAGCCCAGCTATCGCATCGACAATGGCGACCTGGTCGAGCACATCGTCAAATTGTGCGAGGACAAGGCGGCCGAAATCGAGGCACAGCGTAACGGCCAGCCTCTGGAAGCCGCGCAGTAGCGGAAATGCCCGTTAAGAAGGTATTCCGAATTTTTGTGGCTTCGCCCAGTGACGTTGAGGCGGAACGAGCCGCGATTACGGATGCTGTTAATGAAATCAATATTCTAAGTAGCGACTCACTTGGTGCAGTTTACGAGATACGAAAGTGGGAAACCCACACGCGTCCGGCGTTTGGAGTGGACGCTCAGGACGTAATTAATCACCAAATTGCTGACAGCTATGAAGTGTTTGTCGGCATTATGTGGGCACGGTTTGGCTCCCCTACAAATAGAGCTGAATCAGGAACGGTAGAAGAATTTGATCGCGCTATAGCGCGCTGGAAGAGCGATCCTTCTAGCGTAGAGGTGATGTTCTATTTTAAGGACGCCCCCCTTAACCCGAGCAAGATAGATACTTCCCAGCTAGGGAAGGTGAATGCATTCAAAGAGCGCATTTCGAACGACCTAGGCGGGCTTTATCATGGGTTTGACTCTACCGAAGAGTTCAAGACCAAAATCCGTGTTCATCTTAGCACGCTACTAAACGCGCTTGCATTGCGAACTGGAGGGGGCTCGGTATCGCAATCGGGATTCGATACCACTTCTCAGGCGCTTCGGAATTTCTCAGCACTTCAGGAAGAGGAAGAAGAGGAAGATGTTGACGAGATTTCCGATCGAGGGGTCGCGGCTATGGGGCGTGTCGGGGAAATAGCGACAGCGATTGCTGCGGCGACCGAAAATCTCGGCGAGCAAGTTGGGAAAAAGACAGAAGAGTTAAATCGTCTTATTGCCGCAGGTCTTCAAGCCACACCGGCAGAGGCGAAAAAGCATACCGATGATGTGGGCGGCTACATAGAATCATTTGTTGCGGAGTTGTTACGCCTGATACCTGAATTTAGACGGCAACATGAGATGGCATTAGAGTACTTTACAAAATTGATCATCCTCTCGAATGCACTGCCTCAGAAGCCCGTAGAAGAGATGCGCTTTGCGCTAGGTAATCTTGCACAGCTGAGGCTTACCATGATGACGTCGGCAGAAAACGTCGCGCAGCTTCAAGCGACGGTTTCTGGCATGCCGAGAGCTACATCCGCTTTTAATCGGGCAAAGAAAAGGGCGACTGCGATATTGACAGATTTGTTTGAGCAGATTGACGAGGCGGCAAATTCGACTTTGGGCGTCGAGAAGCTCTTAGAGGGTGCCATAGAGAAAGAGCGCTTGACTTGATTCCCGCCGCAAAACTCGACCGTTTGCTGGACCGCTTTGCCGCCATCGAGGCGGAGATGTCCAGCGGCATGTCCGGTGACGCCTTCGTCAAGCTTTCCCGGGAGCATGCGGAGCTGGCGCCGGTAATCGAGACCGCGCGCGCCTGGCGTACCGCCCAGACCGACCTGGAAGGGGCGGAAGCGCTGATCGCGGATCCCGCCAGCGACAGCGAAATGCGCGGCCTGGCCGAGCAGGAGCGGGCCGAGCTGAAGGAGAGGCTGGAAAAGCTCGATCATGAACTGCGGCTTGCGCTGCTGCCCAAGGATGCGGCTGACGATTCCTCCGCCATCGTCGAAGTGCGCGCCGGCACCGGCGGCGACGAGGCAGCCCTGTTCGCCGCCGACCTGCTGGAAATGTACCAGCGCTACTGTTCGCTCCAGGGCTGGCGCACCGAAGTGATGGACCGCACCGAAAGCGACCTGGGCGGCATCAAGGACGCCACGCTGGAAGTGAATGGCCGCGGCGCCTTTGCGAAACTGAAGTTCGAAAGCGGTGTGCATCGCGTGCAGCGCGTGCCGGCCACGGAAAACCAGGGCCGCATCCATACCTCGGCCGCCACGGTGGCGGTGCTGCCGGAAGCCGAGGATGTCGATATCCAGATCAATGACAAGGATCTGCGCATCGATGTCTACCGGGCCCAGGGCGCCGGCGGCCAGCATGTCAACAAGACCGAAAGCGCGGTGCGTATCACCCATTTGCCCACCGGCATTGCCGTGGCGCAGCAGACCGAGAAGTCGCAGCACAAGAACAAGGCCCATGCCATGAAGCTGCTCAAGGCCAAGCTTTATGACATCGAGCGCCAGCGGGTCGACAGCGCCCGCGCCGCCGACCGCAAGAGCATGGTGGGCAGCGGCGACCGCAGCGAGCGCATCCGCACCTACAATTTCCCGCAAGGCCGGGTCACCGACCACCGCATCAACCTGACGCTCTACAATCTGGCGCGCATCATCACCGGCGATGAGCTGGGCGCGATCGTCGATGCCCTGGTGGCGCAGGACCAGGCCGACCGCCTGGCCGCCTTTGAGGCGGAATCTTGAACGACACATTTCTCGCCGCCGCCCAGAGACTGGCAGCGGCCGGGATCGACAATCCGCGGCTGGATGCACGTTTGCTCTGGGAGCATGCGCAACAACCTAACCCTCCCCTTGAGGGAGGGTCGAAATTTGCGCAGCAAATTTCGGGGAGGGGGAGTGGTGCCGAAACCCCTCCCCGAAAAATCCTTTCGGATTTTTCGACCCTCCCTCAAGGGGAGGGTGAAATTCTGGCGCGGTTCGAAGCCGCCATCACCCGCCGTCTGGCGCGCGAATCCGTTGCCGCCATCACCGGCCGCAAAGGCTTCTGGAGCCTGGAGCTGGAGGTTGGCCCCGGCGTCCTGATCCCGCGCCCCGACACCGAGACATTGATCGAGGAGGCGCTGCGCCTGGTGCCGGATCGCACCGCGAGCCTGCGCATCGCCGATCTGGGCACTGGCTCCGGCGCCATCCTCTTGGCGGCTCTGGCCGAGTTTCCCAACGCCACCGGCCTGGGGCTTGAATCCTCGCCCGAGGCGTATCGCTATGCCAGGGCCAATGCGGAGCGCCTGGCGCCGGGCCGCGCCGAGATCCGTCTGGCGGACTGGAATACGGCCGGCGCGGGTTTCGACCTGGTCTTCTCCAATCCGCCCTACATCCCGAGCATCGAAATCGAATCACTGGCGCCGGAAGTACGCGACCATGAGCCCCATGCCGCCCTGGATGGCGGTTCGGACGGGCTTGCCGCCTATCGCGCCCTGGGAGCGCTGCTGCCGGCGATCCTCAAACCCGGCGGCCATGCCCTGCTGGAAATCGGCCAAGGACAGGCACAGGCCATGGAACCCCTGTTCCCGGGTCTTGAATTGATACGGATCGCACCCGATTTAAGCGGAATACCCCGTTGCGTGGTGCTGAAAACCGGAAATTGCCTTGGAAATCAGGGGCCGATCCGGTAGATTCAGTCTCGTAAGACCAAAAGGTCTGGCCTGGCAGGCAGGCGCTCCGGGGGGAGCGCGAGATGCGACAGGTGTCCCGGAAAGACTGCGAAAAAGCGGCCGGCCGGGCAGGGGATTAAAGCGAAAACGGTCGTGGCAGACGAAACCGATCTCTCGCGTTCCATGGGGAGCGCCGGGCAAGATCATCAGAACAGGATTTAGACGTGAAGCGTTCACGCAGAGGCGGCCGCAGGCCGCAGCATGGCGGCGGCGGTGGCGGCGGCAGCAACAATAATGGCGGCGGCTTCAATCCCAACCGCACGTATGATTCCAACGGGCCGGAAGTGAAGATCCGCGGCTCGGCCTCTCATGTCTATGAGAAATACCTGCAGCTCGCCCGCGACGCCAATTCCAGCGGCGACCGCGTCATGGCCGAGAATTACCTTCAGCATGCGGAGCATTACTACCGCATCGTCGCGGCCACGGCCGCGCAGCAGGCCC
This sequence comes from Rhizomicrobium sp., assembly GCA_035250225.1. Lineage (GTDB taxonomy): Bacteria > Pseudomonadota > Alphaproteobacteria > Micropepsales > Micropepsaceae > Rhizomicrobium. The sequence continues at coordinate 9,235 of DATFFI010000107.1, forward strand.
AGTACCAGGCGCAGCAGGCGGCTCAGGCCGCCGCCAACGGCCAGCAGCAGCGTCCGCCGCTGGCGGGCGACCAGCCGGTCCAGCAGGCTGCCAATCCCTCCTTCTCCCTGGCCGAAAGTTCGGCCGAGGAAGAGGGCGAAGACGCCGAAGCCAACTAGAATCAGTCTTTACGCCAAGGCGTTAACCTGACTTCCCTTTGCCGGGCCCCTTGAAGGTCCGGAAACAGGAACCCACATTCCGTCCGACGGTGCTTCGGGAGCGACGGCCAGGAAAAGTGCGAGGCGTCTCGTTAATTGAGATGACCGAGCGGTTTTCCGAACGGCGCCGGAGGCGCCCATTGTAAGATGGGCGCATCCGCGCCCGGGCCGCGCGACCATCAAAAAAGGCTGTTAACCCGTGCCTGCAGCAGGGCGGGCAGGAGGAATGATGGATATCGAGAAATTCACCGAGCGGTCGCGCGGTTTCATCCAGTCGGCGCAGAGCCTGGCCCTTCGCGAAGGCCATCAGCAATTTGTCCCCGAGCATCTGCTCAAGGTCCTGATCGATGACGAAGAGGGCCTGGCCGCGCGCCTGATCAATGCCGCGGTCTCTTCCAATGGCAGTGGGGGCCGCGACGCGGCCGTGCGCAGCGGCGTGGAAGCCGCGATCAAGAAGCTGCCGAAGGTCTCGGGCGGCTCGGGCCAGGTTTATCTCTCCCAGGAGACCGCGCGCCTGCTGGACGCCGCCGAACAGGCGGCGAAGAAGGCCGGCGACTCCTTCGTCACCGCCGAATATCTGCTGCTTTCGCTCAGCGCCGCCGCCGGCACGGAAGCCGCGAAAATCCTGAAGGATGCGGGCGTCACGCCGCAAAGCCTGGGCAAGGCCATCGCCGATCTGCGCAAGGGCCGCACGGCCGACAGCGCCACGGCCGAAAACGCCTATGACGCGCTGAAGAAATATGCCCGCGACCTTACCGAGGCGGCGCAATCGGGCAAGCTCGACCCGGTGATCGGCCGCGACGAGGAGATCCGCCGCACCATCCAGGTCCTGTCCCGCCGCACCAAGAACAATCCGGTGCTGATCGGCGAGCCGGGCGTGGGCAAGACCGCCATCACCGAAGGCCTGGCGCTGCGCATCGTCAATGGCGACGTGCCCGAAAGCCTGCGCGACAAGAAGCTGATGGCGCTCGATATGGGCGCACTTATCGCGGGCGCCAAGTTCCGCGGCGAGTTCGAGGAACGGCTGAAATCCGTCCTCAACGAAGTCACCTCCGCCAATGGTGACATCATCCTTTTCATCGACGAGATGCACACCCTGGTGGGCGCCGGCAAGGCGGACGGGGCGATGGATGCCTCCAACCTGCTCAAGCCGGCCCTGGCGCGCGGCGAGCTGCATTGCATCGGCGCCACGACGCTGGATGAGTATCGCAAATATGTCGAAAAAGACGCCGCCCTGGCGCGGCGCTTCCAGTCCGTGTTCGTCGGCGAACCGACGGTGGAAGACACGATCTCGATCCTGCGCGGCCTGAAGGAGAAGTATGAGCTCCATCATGGCGTGCGCATCACCGACAGCGCCATCGTGGCGGCCGCGACCCTGTCCAACCGCTACATCACCGACCGTTTTCTGCCCGACAAGGCCATCGACCTGATGGACGAGGCAGGCTCGCGCCTGCGCATGCAGATCGATTCCAAACCGGAAGCGCTGGACGAGCTGGATCGCCGCATCATGCAGCTCAAGATCGAGCGCGAGGCGTTGAAGAAGGAAAACGACAAGGCCTCGCGCGACCGGCTGGTGACGCTGGAGGGCGAATTGGGCGGCCTGGAAGACAAATCCGCCGCCCTGACCGCCAAATGGCAGGAAGAGAAGAAATCCGTCGCCGATGTCCAAGCGCTGAAGGAACGGCTCGATGCCGCCCGCAGCGAGGTGGAAGTGGCGCAGCGCAAGGGCGATTTCGCCCGCGCCGGCGAACTCACCTATGGCGTGATCCCGGGGCTGGAGCGGCAGATCAGGGAAATCGAAGAGCGCAAGGAGGCGGCGTTATCGGGCGAAGCCGTCACCGCCGAGCATATTGCCGGCGTGGTCTCGCGCTGGACCGGCATTCCGGTCGACAAGATGCTGGAAGGCGAGCGCGAAAAGCTGCTCCACATGGAAGCCAGCCTGGAACAGCGCGTGGTCGGGCAGGATGAGGCGGTGCGCGCCATCGCCAATGCCGTGCGCCGCGCCCGCGCCGGCCTCCAGGACCCCAACCGGCCGATCGGCTCGTTCCTGTTCCTCGGTCCCACCGGCGTCGGCAAGACCGAGCTGACCAAGGCCCTGGCGGCCTTCCTGTTCGACGACGACAATGCCCTGGTGCGCATCGACATGAGCGAATTCATGGAGAAGCATGCCGTTGCCCGCCTGATCGGCGCGCCGCCCGGCTATGTCGGTTATGAAGAAGGCGGCGTCCTGACCGAAGCCGTGCGCCGGCGTCCCTATCAGGTGATCCTGTTCGACGAGGTCGAAAAGGCCCATGCCGATGTCTTCAACGTGCTGCTGCAGGTCCTGGATGACGGCCGCCTGACCGATGGGCAGGGCCGCACCGTGGATTTCAAGAACACGGTGATCATTCTCACCTCCAATCTGGGCACGGAATTTCTTTCCACCGAGGAAGACGCCAACACCGCCCATGCCCGGGCGCAGGTGTTGCAGGCGGTGCGCGCGCATTTCCGGCCCGAATTCCTCAACCGCCTGGACGAGATCATCCTGTTCCAACGCCTGACGCGCGGGAACATGGACAAGATCGTCGACATCCAGATCGGGCGCCTGTCGCGCCTGCTGGCTGACCGCAAGATCGGAATCAGCCTGGACGACAAGGCCCGTCACTGGCTGGGCAATGCCGGCTATGATCCGGTCTATGGCGCACGTCCTTTGAAAAGGGTGATCCAGCGCCGGTTGCAGGACCCGCTGGCGCAACTGCTGCTGGAGGGCAAGGTCACGGATGGCGCCACGTTGAATGTGAGTGCCAGCAAGAGCGGCCTGAGCATCAATGGGCAGGAATTCTCTGCGGGCGCGGACGAACTCGTGGATATTCCGCCCCCTGGTACTTCGCTGAATTAACGGTTTGGGCATGTTGCCGCAGCGGCGATCCGCAGAGTGGGTTCGCCGCTGCGGAAACCTTAGCTTCGGCGGTGTGCACGTGAGCAAGCCCATGAGCGGTAATGAGATCACCCTGCGCAAGGCCGCCAAGCGCGGCATTCTGGGCCGTTGTCCCAGTTGCGGCAAAGGCCGGCTCTTCAAGCGCTTTCTCAAGCAGGTCGATAGCTGCGCCGATTGCGGCGAAGCTTTCGCCGGCCTGCGCGCCGACGATGCCGCGCCCTGGGCCACCATCATCGTGGTGGGCCATGTCTTCCTGCCGCTGGTCTTCATGGTCGACCTGACTCACATCATGCCGCTCTGGGCCGAGCTGACGCTGTGGTCCGGCATCCTGACGCTGCTGTCGGTGGCGTTGCTGCCGCGCGCCAAGGGCATGATGCTGGGCGTGCTGTGGCAGACGCGCGCTACGGGCGAACCCAAGATCGTTAGCTAAGGTGCCCGAGCCTGTCTCAAGTCGGTTGAAACGTCGGCGATCTTTGTCTCCAAGGGCATCGCTGCCATCGCTTCGTCGATCTTCATCCGGGTTTCCAGGAACGCGACGCGTTCCTTGCCCGCCAGCGTCCGGCCTTGCGCCATTTTGAGGGTCAGCGGATTGACCCGGCTGCCTTTCGCCCGGATTTCGTAATGCAGATGAGGCCCGGTCGAGAGGCCGGTATTGCCGCTATAGGCGAAGACCTGGCCCTGGCGGACGCGGGCGCCGCGGCGCATGCCCGGGGCGAAGCGCGAAAGATGGGAATAGCTGGTGGCGTAACCATTGCCATGGGCGATCTGGACGTTGTTGCCCAGCCCGCCGGCGCGGCCCATGAACTGGACGGTGCCGGCGCCGGCCGCCATCACCGGGGTGCCGGTGGGCACCGCGAAGTCCACGCCCGGATGCATGCGCGTATAGCCCAACACCGGGTGGAAACGGTTGCCGAAGCGCGATGAGATGCGGGCGCCTTCCACGGGCGTCTTCATCAGCAGGCCCTTGGCGCTTTCGCCCTTGGCGTCGAAATATTCCGGCGCTTCGTCGGGGTTGGGCTGGTAGCGGTAAAGCCCCATATCCTTGCCGCCCAACCGCATGCGGGCGAAGGAGATGTCGCCCAGCCGCACCGGCTGTCCTTCCGGCGTGTAGTAGAAATCGTAATAGACCTCGAAACTGTCGCCATCGTGAATGTCACGCTGGAAGTCGACCCGGTAGGAGAACATCCGGATCATGTCGATCACGACTTCCGCCGGGATGCCGGCCTGCATCGCGGCCAGATAGAGGCTGGAATCGACCGTGCCGCCGGCGCGATGGCGTCGTACTTTCAATTCTTTCTTGATGACGGTGGCATCGAAGGTTCCGGCCGTGGTGCGGGTGACCGTGATGTCCTGTTCGATCGAGGGCGAGAAATGCAGCGCCAGCAGGCGCTGGATCGGCTCGGAGGTTCCCGGCGTGGCGTCGGGTTCGGTGTCTTCGGCCAGCGGTACTTCCACCGGCTTGTCATTGACCATCACGATGGTGGTGCGCTTGGCCGCCATGTCCGGCTTGGCGCCCGTGGCGTCAATGGTGGCCACGGCATAGGTGATCTCGATGCTGAGGCCGGCCCGGAGCGAGCGGGGGCTGAAATCCTGGTTCATCAGGGCGGCGACGGCGCTGTTGGCGTCCTGGCGCGAGATGCCGACATCCTCGAGCGCGCCGGCCAGCGTGTCGCCGGAATCCAGCGTGACGGTGCGGGTTTCGACGCCCGGATCGGGATTGGCGCGGTCGGCCTGGTCCGGCGCGGTCAGGGTCGGAACCGAGCTGCTGGTCTTGAGCAGGCGCAGGAAGAGTTCGTAGGTGAGGGGAATGTGCGTGGTGGAAACGGCGGGGTTCGTCATGGGCAGTGTGCCCACCGCCAGCGAGGCGATGATGGCCGCCACAAAGGTGGTGATGCCGGTCGAAACCATGGCCCAGCGGCCATCGGTGGTCAGCAGCGCGGCGCGCGCCGTCCCAAGGCGGCCCCGCCATGCCGAATTGGTATAGGCACGCACCAGATCGCGTGGATTCACAGTGGCTCCGTTGTCCTCGGGATCCAACAAGCCCCCGCTTGCCGCCCCAGCCCTTACGTGATCGCGGAGCCCATCCCTGGCGTTTGCGACCCCCGGGACGCGCGAAGCGCCCGGACAGGCGGCCATTTAGACCGAAGAGAATCCGCAAGGTCAACCCAACAGGCTGTTACCGAAGGGAAAAATGCCCTCCGCAAAATCCCCTATCTGCTAGGATGGAACCATGAAGCGCGCTCTTGCCTGCCTGGCTTTTTGTCTGGCTTTCACGCCGCTTTGCGCCTTTGCCTGGGGCCCCAAGGGGCATGAAGTCGTGGCGCATATCGCCGCCATGAATCTGACTCCCAAGGCTCGCGCGGCGGTTGCGGGGCTCTTGGGCGGCGAGGCGGAGGCCATGATGGCGATCAACGCCAGTTGGGCCGATGAGATTCGCGAGGCCCGGCCGCAGACCGCGTCCTGGCATTACGTCAATTTGCAGCTCAGCCAGGACATGCGCTATCGCCCGGCGCGGGACTGTCCAAGGGACAATTGCGTGGTGGCCCAGATTCTGCGGCAGGAGGCTGTGCTGCGCAGCAATGCGCCGCGCCAAGCCAAGACCGAGGCGCTCAGATTCCTGATCCATCTCATCGGCGATGTCCATCAGCCGCTGCATGCCGCCGACAATCGCGACCGCGGCGGCAACCAGGTCCGGCTTCGCTATCGTGGCCAGCGCATCAACCTGCATCATTTCTGGGACGATGAGGTGGTGACGCCGCTGGGGCGCGATGCCCGCGCGATTGCCCGCGTCATCGATCGCCTCACGCCGCTGGTGCAGAAGAAGCGGCTCGCGGGCGGCACGCCGGCGCTCTGGGCGGAAATGTCGGCCGCGATTGCCCGCAGCAGCATCTATCCGGAACTGGGACGGAGTGGGGCCGTGACCGCGCACGAGGCCGGCAGCCATAGCCGCATCGCCCGGGTGCAATTGGCCCGCGCCGGCTATGCCCTGGCTGGAACACTCAACTCCATCTTCCGGTGATTGAGCGGTTTATTCGCTCGCCAGGATGATGTTCTTCACCATCGGGTAGATCTGCGTCGTCCACCGCTTGCCGGAGAAGACGCCGTAATGGCCGGCCCCAGCCTGGACGAAGTGCTTCTTGCGGAACGGTTTGATGCCGCGGCAAAGGTCATGCGCCGCCAGGGTCTGGCCCAGGCCGCAGACATCGTCGCGCTCGCCTTCGACCGTCAGCAGCGAGATATCGTGGAGGGCGCTGGGATCGACAATGCGACCGCGATACGCAAAGACGCCGCGCGGCAGATGATGCTCCTGGAAAACCTTCCGGACCGTTTCGAGGTAGAATTCGGCGGCCAGGTCGGCGACCGAGAAATACTCGTCATAGAATTTCCGGTTGGCGTTGGCCTCGTCATCCTCGCCGCGGACGATATGGCTGAACAAATCCAGATGCGCCCGTACATGCCGCGACATGTTCATGGTCATGAAGGCAGTGAGCTGCAGGAAGCCGGGATAGACATGGCGGCCCGCGCCGGCATAGCGGGCGGGGACTGCGCTGATCAAATTTTCCGCGAACCAGCCGATGGAGTGGGCGGTCGCCAGTTCATTGACCCGTGTGGGGTTAATGCGGGTATCGACCGGCCCGGCCATCAGGGTCAGGGAGCGCGGCGTCGCCGGATTCTTGTCCATCGCCATCACCGACGCCGCCGCCAGCACGGCGGCGCAAGGCTGGCACACCGCCAGCACATGCGCACCGGAGCCGATCTCTTCAAGGAAGCGGATCAGGTAGTCGATATATTCGTCGGTGCCGAATCGGCCGGCCGCCACGGGCACGTCGCGGGCGCTTTTCCAGTCCGTGATGAAAACGTCATGATCGGCCAGCATGGTCTCGGCGGTCTGACGCAACAGGGTGGGAAAGTGGCCGGCCATCGGCGCCACGATCAGGACGCGCGGCTGGCGGGCGGCAACCTCTTTGCGGAAATGCACCAGATTGCCGAAGGGCAGGGCGAGGGCGACTTCTTCCCGGACCGGCAAGGTCTGGCCGTCCGCGACCACGCTGCCCAGATTGTAATCGGGCCGCTCGTGAATCATGCGCGAGCGCGCCACGATTTCCGCGGCCGCTGCCATGCTTTTGAGCACAAAGTTGGTGCCGGGCCCGAACCAGGTCTGGCCCATCGCGGTATGAAAGAAGGTGGCTCCCGCGCGGAGTGGTGCGAGCAGGTCCTGCTGAGCCTGATAGGCGTCGTACAACATGGGCTCCCGCACGGACGGCCCCAGCGGCCATCCCGAACTCGCAAGATTATGCTGCAGTGCAAAATAATGCTTGTCAACGTACGGGGAAAGCGGAAAGCTTTGGTTTATGGCGAAAACGGTCCTGACGATCTCCAGCAAGAACTACTCCTCCTGGTCGCTAAGAGGCTGGCTCTTATGCCGAATGGCGGGGCTGACATTCGAGGAGGAGATTCTCTCCGGCGACGATCCCGATGCCCGAGCGGAGCTGCTGCTGCTGTCGCCGTCCTTCCTAACGCCCTGCCTGCGGCATGAGGGGCGGAAGGTCTGGGATACACTGGCGATTGCCGAATATCTCAACGAGATATTCCCCAAAGCGGACCTGCTGCCCGCCGATATCGCCGCCCGCACCCATTGCCGCGCCGTCGCCGGGGAAATGCATTCCGGCTTCGCCAATCTGCGTTCGGCGCTGCCGATGAATCTGAAAGGTCGCTATCCGGGCTTCAAGGTCTGGGCCGGGGCGCAGGCCGATATCGATCGTATCACGACCATCTGGCGCGAATGCCTCAGCGCGTATGGCGGGCCGTATCTGTTCGGCGCGCATCCGACGCTGGCCGACGCCATGTACGCGCCGGTCGCCACCCGGTTCCAGACCTATGACGTCAAGCTGGATCGCGCCTGCCAGGATTATTGCGAGACCATCCTGACCCTTCCGGATATGCTGGAATGGATCGAAGCCGCCAAAAGCGAAGAGGTCGCGATGGAAGAACTGGAAGCCGAGTTCTAGCCGCGCGAGGAGTTTTGCGTCTAGGATCCAGCTGTCGCGTTCGGCTTGCTCTGCAACTGTACGAAATTCTCGATCCCCATCTGCTCGATCAGGCGAAGCTGGGTCTGGAGCCAGTCGATATGCTCTTCTTCGCTTTCCAGGATGTCGGTAAAGAGCTCGCGGGTGCCGAAATCCTTCATCAGTTCGCAGCGCTGGATGCCCAGCTTCAGGTCGGGCAGGGAGCGCATTTCCAGCGACAGGTCGCAGGTGATCACTTCGCGAACATTCTCGCCGATCATCAGCTTGCCGAGGTCCTGCAAATTGGGCAGGCCGCCCAGGAACAGGATGCGCCTGATCAGCTTGTCGGCGTGCTTCATCTCATCGATGGATTCTTCGTATTCCTTGTGCGCCAGCTCGCTGAGGCCCCAGTCTCCCAGCATGCGCGAATGCAGGAAATACTGATTGATCGCCGTCAGCTCGTTCCTGAGGACGAGATTGAGGAGGCGAAGGATCTCGGGATCGCCGGCAATGCCCGCATGCGGGGCGGGGCCCGGCGCTACTCCGCCGCTTGCGCCAGCGCGTTGCGGCTGCTTTCCAGCATTTCTTCGATTGTTTCCTGGCATCGCCCGCAATTCTTTCTCACGCCACAGCGTGCATAGACTTCGTCAGCCGACGCGGCGCCGCAGCAGATGGCCGCGCCGACCTTCTGTTCGTTGAGCCTATTGCAGACGCAAACAATCATGGAAGAGGCTAAGTCCTTCAGCAGACGAGATTTTCTGCACTTGCGACTGAGTATACTTGTACTTGCGACTGATTGTCAAATGCGAGTAGGGGGAACTCCCACGCGCGTCCCGAATTGATACAGTCAGGGGAATCCGAACCGAAAGGGCCGCCCAATGTCGAGGACCGCCGCACTCACCCAGACTGTGACACTGGTTGTGACCCTGTTTGTGATCCTGGCACTTTCAGTCACCGCGCAGGCAGGCGGTTACGACCGCTATCCCGCACCGGCGCCGGAAGCGCCCTATGCCGGCCAGGTCCACAATTATTATGGCCCGGTGACTGTCTATAATGGCACCACGCCCGGCTATCGCTACGACTATAGCAGCGCCTATCCGGCCTACGCGCCGTCCTCCAGCTACGGCTATAGCGGTTCTTATGGCAGCGCTTATGCAGGCGCGTATGCCAACGCCAATGGCCAGGCCTATGGATCCTATGGCGCCGACTATGGCGCGCCTTGGGGGCCGCCCTTCGCCGGCGGCGTCGGCTATTCGCCCTATGGTGCCGTCGGCAACTATGGCTACGGGTCGGTTTATGGCGCGCGGATGGATCCGTGGAACGGCTACAATGGCGGCTTCGGCAACGGTTACTGGTAACCGCTAGCGGGGCTGGGCCGAGGCGACGATCTTGTCGACAGTCGGCGCCAGGCTGGGAAAATAATATTCCGCCGGCGCGCGAAACTGGACCACATCCAGCGCCGTGTCGCGCTTTTGCGCGGTGACCTTGCCCTTCATCACCAGGCCTTCCTTGGTGGCGAAATCCAACTCAAAACAGAAACCGGTCGCGCCCAGGAAGGGGCAGGGGGCGAGGCTCCCCGCCCGGACATTGTCATAGCCTTCCCGCTGCAGCGTGCTGACCACCAGATCCTGCACGTCGTTGGGCAGCATGGTGCCGCGATAGGGAAGCTGATCGGCCGTCCGGATGCCGGAGATCGGATAAAGCGGCTTTCCATCCTGCACATTGGTGAGGAAATGAAGGGAGTCCAGCGTCAGTCCATTCTGGGTCCAGACTGTATGCCCGGTATTCAGGGATATCTGATTCCAATTCGCCTGGGGGCTGACGGTGAGATTGCCGATCGTGGCGGGCCTGGACCCGTCAACCAGTGTCGGCATGTTGCAACCGCCGGACAGCAGCGCAACCAGAACCACAATTCGACTCGTGCGCGGCATGCGGTCCCTCAAAGTTGCATGAGATAGAAATCGATCATCGCCTTGTCCGTGGCTTCGGGGGCGTGGCTGCGATAAGCGGCAAAAGCGTCTTTGGCGGTTTGCTTGTCGCCATCCTTCATCGCAACCAGGCCGATGCCGCGCCAGGCTTCCGCGGGCGCCTCGGTACAGGCGGTGGCGGTGCGATAAGCGGCGAGCGCCAGTGCCGCGTCACCCTTTTCGTTACGCTTGCGATAGGCTTCGCCCAGTCCGTAGTGATAAAGGCCCTTGCCCGCATCCTCGAATGCCAACCGTTGGAACAAGACGATGCTTTCCTTCGCCATGCCGCGCGAAAGCTCCGCCTCGATCCAGCGCGCCAGGAATGGCGCCACCGAGGAACGATAATTGGCTTCGTGGACATTCCAGTCGTTGCGCTTGCCGCGCTCGGCGGACGCCTGCTTGTCCATCGTGGCCAGGCGTTCTTCCGGGGCGGGATGCGACGCGAAAAACGCGCTGCGGCCCCGGTTGGGGCTGACCGCATCTTCGGCCGCTACGCCGCGCCAGATACCCGCCGCTTCGGAGGGATCGTAGCCGCCCGCAGTGGCGATGGCGAAACCGCCCGCATCGGCGTCACGCTCCTGGTTGCGCGAATAGGACATCAACCCGCCAATGGCGGCGAGCGTGGCCAGAGAGCCGGCAGCGCCCAGGCCCGCGCCGCCCAGGGCGATCTGCACGAATACCAGTGCGCCCGCTGTGTTGACGGCGCTGCGATAGCGCTCCAGTGAGTGCTTGTGCAGGTAATGGGTGATCTCATGGCCCAGCACGAAGCTGATCTGGGCTTCGTTGCGGGCGCGCAGCAACAGGCCGGACCAGACCACCATCGCGCCGTTCGGGAGCATGAAGGCGTTGAAAGCCGGAACGTCGGCGATATAGACGCGGATGGAGCCGCAATGCTCGCCCGCCAGCCGGCAGACCAGTTCGCGCATATAGGCATTGAGCGCTTCGTCGCGGATCAGATTTGGCGAAGCCTTGATCTCGGCCTCCATCTTGTCGACTTGCATCCACATGCCGGCTTCGTCACTGGACATGTCCGTGGGCCGGTATCCCGGCGGCGGAATATCGGCCGCGCGCGCCAGCGTCACGCCGAAAAGGCAGGAAGCGCCTGCGAGGAAGGCCGCCAGACGTTTCACAGCGGCAACTCGGTCAGCAGCCGGTTCACGGTGGCCGCGGCGGGACGCTCGGACAGCAGACTGCCGGAACTGCTGGCAATGCGATTGAACCAGACCACCCGGCCGGTGCGCAGGTCGACCAGCGAGGCGAAGCCAACCTGCTGTCCGCCGGAAATGCCGACGCCGAAAGCGGCGCCGACCAGCTTCAAGGCCATGCGGCTGCCGCTGCTGTAGGAATCGCGGATATAGACGAACAGGGCATAGTCGCCCTGGTAGCGGTCGCGCAGCGCCGTCACGCCAGGACCGAGCGTCCAGTCGAAATTGTTTTTCTTCGTGGGCAGTCCCATGAGGGAATTCAGCATGATGGAAGCACCTACGGCGCTGTGCAGCTTGAGGATCTGTACTTCCCGCGCCTCGGTAACCTCGCCGCCCGCGACGACATCGACGCTCTTTTTCGACATTTCCCCGGCAATACCGGCCTTGATGAAATTCTTGCCGGTAGCGGTCCAGTCGGCGCGGGCTTCGAGCATGCCGCCGATGGTCAGCTCACTGAGCTCGACGTCCGGATCGATCAGCACGATGCGCTTGCCGCGCTCTGCCGACCAGTTGATCGGCACACCCTGCGCCAGATCCGTGGAGCTGCTGGCGCAGCCCGCCAGCATGATGCAGACCGCCGCGAATGCGGCAAAACGGAAAAGACGCATCCAGCCCCCTGTTGCGCATACTGTTGTGCAGCAAGACTAACATGAACTTGCCGCAGACATAATACCATCAAACGGGGGGTGCGTTAACCCTCGGCCGCATCCGCCGCCAGCTTCTGCGCGGCGACATAGTCGGTCTTGCCGGTGCCAAGGACCGGAATGGAATCGACGATCAGCACCCGCCGCGGCACCGCCAGTTCGGAAACGCCGTGATGCTGCGCCCAGGCCAGCAGGCTGGGGCGGCTGGCGTCGGGCGCATCGGTGACCAGCACGATCTGCTCGCCCTTGCGCGGATCGGCGATGATCACCGCCGCATGGGCATGGCCCGGCCACAAAGCGGCGGCGCAATTCTCCGGCACGGCAAGCGACACGGCTTCGCCGCCGATCTTGGCGAAGCGTTTCAGCCGGCCGCGAATGGCGATGAAGCCTTCCTCATCGATGCTGGCGACATCGCCGGTGTCATGCCAGCCGCCCTCGGGCGGTACGATCACGCCGGGATTTTCGGGAAGGATATAGCCCAGCATCACATTGGGACCCTTCACCTTCAGACGGCCGGCGCCGGGAATGCCTTCCACCGGCTCCAGCGCCGCTTCCATACCGGCCATCATGCGGCCGACCGTGCCCGGATGATTGGCCTCTGCCTGGTTGGCGGCGATCACCGGCGAAGCTTCGGTGACGCCATAGCCTTCCAAGATCTGGATGCCATACTTCTCCTTCACAAAGGCGCGGGTTTCGCTGCGCACGCGCTCGGCGCCGCAGACCGCCAGCCGCACCGTGTCGAGATCGCCCTTCTCGCCCACCCGCGCATACTGGGCGATGAAGGTGTCGGTCGAAAGCAGGATGGTGATACCGTGATCCTTGATGCGCTTGACGATCTCCTTGGGCTGCAACGGTGTCGGGTGGCTCACCACCTTGATGCCCGCCACCAGCGGCAGGATCGTTCCCACCGAAAGTCCGAAACAATGAAAGACCGGCAGGGGATTGAGCAGCAGATCATCGTCCGGAGACAATGCGATATGCGCCTGCACCTGGCTGACATTGGCGAGGATATTGGCGTGTGAAAGCGCCACGCCCTTGGGGGCGCCTTCGGTGCCGGAGGTAAACAGGATCACCGCCAGGCTGTCGGGATCGGCTTTTGCCGCCACGAGCGCCGGCATGACCAGGCCCGCGGCGGCAGCGGCCTTGTCGAGCAGCGAAAGTCCGGCGCGCACATCCTCGAGATAGACGATCTCGGCGGCGCCGGAGAGTTCGGCCACCAGCCCTTCCAGCTTGGCGATGCCGATGAAGCGCCGCGCCGTGACGATGCGCTTCACCTTTGCGGTTTTGAGGGCGCTGAGAAGATTGGCGGTGCCGCTGGTGAAGTTCAGCATGGTCGGCACCCGGCCATAGGCCGAGAGGCCGAAGACGCTGATCGCGGCGGCGGCGCCGGTCGGCAGCATCACGCCGACGCATTCCCCGGATTGGGTACCGCGCTTGAGGGCATGGCCCAGCGCGAAGGCGCCTTTCACCAGCGTATCGTAATTGACGACCCGGTCATCGACATCCACCAACATTTTGGTGGCGCCGCCATGCCGGCGGCGGGCTTCCAGCAGCGCCTGGAACAGCGACCGCCGGGCGGCGCGCGGATCGTAGGGCACGAAGCCCAGTTGATGGGGAATCTGGTTCACGGCCGGCACGCTATCCGGCGACCGCTTCTGACGCTACCTCAGGAAGCGCGGAAATGGCCGATCCAGCTCTGGAAATCGCGGGCCAGTTTTTCGCGCTCGTCGCCGGCCTTGCGGAAGATGCCGGTCAGTTGCTCGCGCACCGGCCTGGACTGGTCCCAGAGCTTCTCCGCCTGCGGCCCAACCGCCTTCTGCAGCGGTCTCAGGACTTCCTGCTCCAGACGTTTCGGACCCAGTAGGGCCACGGCAAGGGCGGCCAACCCGACCGTGCCGACCGCGACATAGGCGGCCTTGGCGGGCCGGCTGGTGGCGGCGCGCACCAGGGTGGTGGCCAAGGACGTTGAACCACTGTGGTTCGCCTTCTGGCGATGGACAACGGCCTTGGCTGACCCGGAATGGGCCGGGCGTTTGTGGGGTTGGGTGCGGCGGGCGACCATTGGGAACACTCCGGGATGCAGCTTTTGCAACGCAGCCTTGGCCCCAGAGTTCCCGAAAAGGCGGTTTTCCGGGATGAAAGAAGGAACGAATAAGCTATATCTGCCCCAATGACGGTTGTAATCGACAAGCTGCGGCACCCCGAGAAGGCCCACCGGCCGGACAGCGCCGTGCCGCGCAAGCCCGACTGGATCCGGGTCAAGGCGCCGGTGAGCCGCGAATATGCCGCCACCCGCGAGGTGGTGCGGGCCAACAAGCTGCATACGGTCTGCGAGGAAGCGGCCTGTCCCAATATCGGCGAGTGCTGGACCAAGCGCCACGCCACCATGATGATCATGGGCGACACCTGCACCCGCGCCTGCGCCTTCTGCAATGTGAAGACCGGCCTGCCGGTGGCCCTGGATCCGGACGAGCCCGCCAATGTCGCCCGCGCCGTCAAGACGCTGGGGCTGCAGCATGTGGTGATCACCTCGGTCGACCGCGACGATCTCGCCGATGGCGGGGCGCGCCATTTCGCCGATGTCATTACCACCACCCGCGCCGCCAGTCCGGCCACCAGCATCGAAGTGCTGACGCCGGATTTCCTGCGCAAGGACGGCGCCATCGAGACCGTGATGGAAGCCAGGCCCGACGTCTTCAACCACAATCTGGAGACGGTGCCGCGGCTGTACCTGAAGGTGCGGCCTGGCGCGCGTTACTTCGCGTCGCTGCGCCTCCTGGAACGGGCCAAGGAATTGTATCCCGAGGGCTTCACCAAGTCCGGGCTGATGGTGGGGCTTGGGGAGACAAGGGAGGAAATCATGCAGGTGATGGATGACCTACGCGCCGCTAATGTTGATTTCCTCACCATCGGCCAGTATCTGCAGCCCACCCGCAAGCATGCGAAGCTGGACCGTTTCTGGACGCCGGAGGAATTTTCCGGGCTGGAAAGCATCGCCCGCGCCAAGGGCTTCCTGATGGTCTCGGCGTCGCCGCTCACCCGCTCCTCCTATCATGCCGACAGCGATTTCGTGGAACTGAAGAAGGCGCGTCTGGCGCGGGGCTGATGCACAAGGAAGTTCGCCTTGTTCCCCATTCCGCCGAACTGATGTACCGCGTCGTCGCCGACGTGGAGCAATATCCGCAATTCCTGCCCTGGGTGCTGGGCCTGCGCGTCAAGTCGCGCAGCGGCCATATCGTCTTTGCCGAGATGATGGTGGGCTACAAATCCTTCCGCGAGAAATACACCAGCAAGATCGTGCTCGATCCCGCCGCGCTGACGGTGAATGTCACCCAGGCCGATGGTCCCTTCCGCAAGCTGGAGACTCATTGGCGTTTTACGCCGCGCGGGCCGCAGGCCTGCGAGGTTCACTTTGCGATAGATTTCGAATTCCGGAACCGCTTGCTGGGCGCGGTGGCGGGCGCCGCTTTCGAAAAGGCCCTGCTTAGGATGACCGAAGCCTTCGAGGCCCGGGCGGCCGCGCTTTCCCGCTCCCACGCCTGAGCCAATCCTCTCCCCTCTGCCGCGGAATAGTCAGAGTGTCGTCTTCAACAGCGCCAGGGCGGCTTCGACGGTCTTGAGCCGGACCCGGTCGCGGCCGATATCGCCGAAACGGCAGATGCGTGCGGCGGTCGCCGTGCCGGCGCGCGCGGCGGCGATGTGCACCAGCCCAACCGGTTTTTCCTCGGTGCCGCCGCCCGGCCCGGCGATGCCGGTGACGGCAATGGACAGATGCGCGGTGGAATTGCGGATCGCGCCTTCGGCCATGGCGCGCGCCACCGGTTCCGATACCGCGCCGTGTTGGCGGAGCAGGGCGGCAGGAACGCCCAGCATCTCTTCCTTGGCCCGGTTCGAATAGGTGACGAAGCCGCGCTCGAAGACATCGGAGGAACCGGGGATTTCGGTCAGCAGGCCGGCGATCAGGCCGCCGGTGCAGCTTTCCGCCGTCGCGATCTTCAATCCCCCGGCGCGCGCGGCCGCCAGAAATTCCGCCGCCTGTTGCAGCAATTCGGGCGTGAAGCTCATAACGGCACCGCCAGGCGGGCGAGGGCGACGCCGATGCCCGCGAACAGGCCGGCGATCATGTCGTCCGCCATCACGCCCAGGCCGCCGGCGATGCTGCGGTCGGCCCAGCCCACCGGCCAGGGCTTGGTGATGTCGAACAGGCGGAACAGCAGGAAGGCGATAAGAAGCGGAAGCCAGATATTTTCCACCGGCGGTAGCATACCGAAGCTGAACAGGCCGATGGCGCAGGCCAGCCATTGCCCGGCCAGTTCGTCGACCACGCATTCGGACGGATCCTCGCGGCCAGTGGCGCGGACATGGGCTTCGCAGGCGACCACGCCCAGAAAGAACGCAGCCACCGCGGCGGCAAGAACGGCAAAGGCGCCGCCCTGCATCCCGATCCACCAGGCCAGCGGTATGGCGACCGCGCTCATTGCCGTGCCGGGGGCAAAGGGCATGTAGCCGATGCCCAGGCCCGAGGCGATGAGGGTTGCGAGGCGGTCCATCTAGGGAAGCTTGACCGTGGCGATCGCCTGGGCGGCTATGCCTTCACGGCGGCCGGTAAAGCCCAATCCTTCGGTGGTGGTGGCCTTGACGCTGACCCGTGAGGCATCGATCGCCAGTATCTCGGCAATCTTCGCCTTCATGGCATCGCGATGCGGGCCCACCTTGGGGCGCTCGCAGATCAGCGTGACATCGACATTGGAGATGACGCCGCCCTTGTTCCGCACCAGCGCGGCGGCATGGTCGAGGAATTTCCAGCTTGCCGCCCCGCGCCAGCGTTCGTCGGTGGGCGGGAAATGCTGACCGATATCGCCTTCGCCGATACAGCCCAAAAGGGCGTCGGTGATGGCGTGCAGGCCGACATCGGCGTCGGAATGGCCTTCCAGTCCGTGCGTGTGCGGCACCTTCAGGCCGCAGAGCCAGATATGGTCGCCATCGGTGAATTTGTGCACGTCATAGCCGGTTGCGGTACGCACATCACCGCCACCAAGCAACTTTTCGGCCAAAGCAAAATCTTCCTTGCGAGTCACTTTGATATTCTTCTCCTCGCCTTCGACCATTGCCACTTTCAGGCCCGCCAGTTCGGCCAGCGCCACATCGTCGGTGACTTCGGTGGCGGCATGGGCGCGATGCGCCGCCAGTATCTTG